>CBDTVI010000099.1:0-8100 GCA_965364065.1 uncultured Yoonia sp.
CTTAACGATCAGCAGCGTGAACGCCTGACCTGTTCCGGCGAAAAGTGCGCCAGCGACAACCAATGCAATGACTGTCAGCACAAGATCAATCGTCATGATACGATTGAGCGTCTTCTCTTGGAGGCTGGGAAAAATCCCCAGATACGCCACACCCAGAATGACCCCGTTCAGGATCAATATCTGGGATTCTGGCGAAAACTGCATAGCTTAGAACGGGATTTCGTCGTCCATATCGTTGCCGCCAGATGGGGCGCCACCGCCGCCGCCACTACCACCGCCACTGTTGCCGCCGCCATAGTTGCTGCCGCCACCACTGCCGCCGCCGTAAGAACCGCCACTGTCGCCCCCACCATAGGATCCACCGCCGCCGCCACCGCCGCCAGCATTGTCGCTGCGGCCATCAAGCATTGTCATGGTGCCGTCAAAACCGTTCAGCACGACTTCGGTTGAATACCTATCAGCACCGGACTGGTCTTGCCATTTGCGGGTCTGCAGCTTGCCTTCGATATAAACCTTGGAGCCTTTTTTCAAATACTGCTCTGCGATCCGCACGAGGCCTTCTTGGAAGATCGCGACTGTATGCCATTCGGTCTTTTCGCGGCGTTCGCCGGTATTTTTGTCTTTCCAATTTTCGGATGTGGCAATTCGCAAGTTGCAAACTTTGCCGCCATTTTGAAAACTGCGCACTTCAGGGTCTGCACCCAGATTACCGATAAGAATAACTTTGTTTACTGATCCGGCCATTGTTGGACCTCCCACGATTCTGATTTGTGCTTTTGTGACAGACACGGGATGCCGCAACAAGGTTAAGGGACAATGAAAGCTTGCAGGATTGGTTGTTGGCCATAAAGAAGCTAAGTTAGAGCTAAGCGAAACGACGAAAGTGCATTTCCAGTGCTCAAGCCAATCATAATCTGTGCGACTTTGACTGCGGCAGGCGCGATGCCTGCTGTGGCCCAAGAGCAGGTTTCAACGATGTCGCGGTCGGGACTATTGCAAAGCCAGACATCGGTCTTGGATGGGCGGGCTGCAGCGCAGTATGAAAATTCGGTTCGTTTGCAGCCTCCGCGGGCTGAAGGTTTTACGATAACCCCGTCATATCAGGGCGGCTACAACGGACCCTATTTGCGATTGGCACGCGCCGCTGCCACGACACATGGTGTGCCAGTGGGGTTGTTTTTACGGTTGATCGAGCAGGAAAGTGGTTGGAATGCAGCCGCAGTTTCATCCAAAGGCGCATTTGGGTTGGCGCAGTTGATGCCAGGTACTGCCCGAGACTTGGGGGTGGATCCGGTTGATCCATTGGAAAACCTAGAAGGAGGCGCACGGTATTTACGGGCGCAATTTGAAACGTTCGGATCTTGGCCGCTTGCACTGGCTGCCTATAACGCAGGGCCGGGCGCTGTTGCGCGGCATAGTGGTATCCCGCCGTTTGCGGAAACCCAGAATTACGTCTTGGTTATATGGGGCGATTGACGATCTTGTTGCCAAGATCGTCATATCATTTTCTGTGAGCAGAAAAAATTACTCTGCCGCCATTTGGATAACAGGTTCCATCTCTGCCAGATCAGCGTCGCTGAGGTGACACTTGAGTTGGTGACCGTCAGCCACAAAGCGCACTATCGGAATTTCCTTTTCGCAAAGACCGTTTGGCACCTTTGATTTCCAGCCACACCGTGTCTGGAAGGGGCAACCGCTGGGCGGGTTCATTGCGGATGGAATGTCGCCCTCAAGCACGATGTGCTTTTTCTTGACCTTCGTGTCCGCGATCGGAACCGCTGACAGCAAGGCCTCTGTGTAGGGGTGGTATGGCGGCGAGAAGACCTGATCGGTGCTGCCCAATTCAACCACATGGCCCAGATACATCACCATGACGCGGTCTGATAGATAGCGCACGATCGACAGATCATGGCTGATGAACAGCAACGTGGTTTTATGTTCGCGCTGGATTTCCATCAACAGATCGGTAACGGCGGCCTGTACAGACACGTCCAGTGCTGAGACAGGTTCGTCAGCCACAACAATGCGTGCATCACCCGCAAAAGCGCGCGCAATACCAACACGTTGCTTTTGACCACCCGAAAGTTGGCGCGGCATGCGGTCTGCAAACTCACGCGGCAGTTTCACCAGATCAAGCAGGGTCAACATGCGGTCTCGGCGTTCTGTATCGTTGTTACCGATGCCGAAAATTTCCAGCGCACGGACGATCTGGCGACCAACTGTCATAGACGGGTTCAACGTGTCGAATGGGTTTTGGAACACCATCTGGATGTCCGCGATGGTTTTGGTATCGCGATCTTCGATGGCGATATTGCCGATGGGTTTGTTATCGAGAAGGATTTCACCTTCTGTTGCGGTCTCTAGCCCCATCAGAACCTTGGCAAAGGTGGATTTTCCGCAACCGGATTCGCCCACGATGGCCAGCGTTTCGCTTTCGCGCGCTTCAAAACTGAGGGTCTCATTGGCTTTGACGACTTTCTTATCGCCGCCGCCAAACAGCGCATTCGCTGCGACCTCATAGTATTTTTTGAGGTTGTCAATTTTCAGAACGACCTCACCCGGTTCGGGCTTTTCTTTCTGTTCGCCTAGCTGAATGGGAGCGTGCCAGTCGATTTCATTGAACTTCACACAGCGTGATTGATGTCGGTCATTGTCGGCAACCGCATCCATAGGGACAAAGCCAGCGTCGCAGCGGCCAGGTTCGAAATAATCGCAACGTGGGCCGAAGTTACAGCCTTGCGGGCGTTCATGCGGAAGCGGAAAGTTTCCTGGGATCGCGACCAAAGGACGGGCGTTTTTATCTGCACCGGGCAGGGGAATCGACCGAAATAGCGCCTGCGTGTAAGGATGCTGCATTTTATCAAAGACGTCTTCGATTGAGCCGCGTTCGACCGCTTCACCAGAGTACATGACGCAAATCCGGTCACATGTCTCGAGGACCAAGCCCAGATTGTGGCTGATGAACAGCATCGAAGTGCCGTATTTTTTGCCAAGGTCCTTAACCAGTTCGACTACGGCAGCTTCGACCGTAACATCAAGCGCTGTCGTGGGTTCGTCCAAGATCAACAAAGACGGCTTCGACATCAGCGCCATCGCGATCACGATGCGCTGTTGTTGGCCACCAGAAAGCTGGTGTGGATAGCTGTTCAGCATCCGTTTTGGATCGGGCAGTTTGACGTCGGTGACGACTTCTAACGCACGTGCGTAGGCTTCTTTTTCGCTGACCCCTTCGTGGATCATTGGCACTTCCATCAGCTGTTTGCCGATTTTCATGGCGGGGTTCAGCGACGCCATAGGCTCTTGATAAATCATCGCAATTTCGGAACCGCGCACAGAGCGCAATTCTTCTGGCGACATCTCGCACAAGTCGCGGCCTTTGAATTTGATCGAGCCGCCGACGATGCGGCCGTTCACGCCAAGGTCTTGCATCACACCAAGGGCGACGGTGGATTTACCGCAGCCAGATTCGCCAACAAGGCCAAGCGCCTCACCGGGCATAATCTTTGCGGAAAAATCCATCACAGCAGGAATTTCGCGCAGGCGGGTGAAGAAGGAAATCGAAAGCTTGTCGATCTCGAGGATGGGTTGTTCAGTCATTCTATTATCCCTTTTGGGGGCCAGTCTATCGACCGGCATCACGTCAGGCCCCGCTACATGCGGAGCCCGCGATGTTTAGTCTTTCAAGCTCTCTTCGCGCAGACCATCAGCCAGCAAGTTGAGACCCAAAACAAGGCTCAGCAGGGCGGCCGCTGGTGGCAGGGCAGGGTGTACGTAGATCAGCAAAAGCTTGCGGCCTTCGTTGATCGTTGTTCCCCAATCGGGGCTTTCGGATGAAAGTCCCAAGCCAAAGAAACCCAAGGTTCCCAGCAGGATGGTGGTGTAACCAATCCGCAGACAGAAATCGACGATCAGTGGACCACGTGCGTTGGGCAAGATTTCCCAAAGCATGATGTACCAAGCGCCTTCGCCACGGGTTTGCGCAGCAGCGACATAATCGCGTGTGCGCAGGTCGAGTGTCAGACCACGCACAATACGAAACACTGTAGGTGCGTTCACAAAGACAACAGACACGAAGACCACAAGGATATCGATATCAAACAGGTCGAACCATCCGGGCAAGAAGTCGATGACGGTGCCTTTTTGGTTGATCACTGAAAGATAAAGCCAACCCAAGCCGCCCAAGACAGGTGCCAAGATCATATTGCGTTTGGCAGGCTGGGTATAAAAACGCGAGTTCAGCAGCACACCGAAAAAGATCAGCGGGAAGATGAACAAGAACGCAGCCATATAGGATGGGATACCCGTTTCGACGATCTCTGGCGTGACCAGAAGATAGAACAGCAAGATCACAGGAAAGGCCAAGATCAAGTTCGCCACGAAGGACAAGAACGTATCAAGTTTGCCGCCGTAGAAACCTGCAGGCAGGCCCAGTGTAATACCGACCATGAAGGCAAAGATCGTGGCCAATGGTGCAATCGAGATCACGAAGACCGATCCGGTCACAACGCGGCTAAAGATATCGCGCGCAAGGTTGTCGCCACCCAAAAGGTAATGCGGGATAGCCCCATCGGTGCCGTCTGGAACGGGCACGCCCGGAACTTTGTTCTTCAGTCCCGAAACTTGTGACAGATAGTCGTGGGTCGCGATCAAATCGAACAGGCCGACGAAAATTGCTGTAAATACCCAGAACATCACGAGGCCGAAACCGATCATGCCGACAGTGCTGTCAAACAGCTTGCCATAAAGGCCAAGCTTGCGTTTGTAGAGGATCGAGACCCCGTACAAGACAATCAGTGCAATCCAAACCGGCAAGAACCGTCGCGACATTTCACCGATGATCCCTGCGCTGCCGTAAGGCATCACAAGTGGGACGACGATATATGCGATGACCACGGCGAAGGTTGCCAGAAACAGGTACTTCGCGGCTGTCTCTGATGCGCCCAAGGGGCCACCACGTGCTTGCAGTGTGCCGTCGGCGTTTGATTGCAGGGTCATTGGCGCGGCAAAGAGGCCGAGCACCAGTTGGGCGACAATCGTGATGGCCAGCAAGGCCACCAGAATTGTCAAAGCGGGGTTGAGGATGGTGCCGAGGCTACCGGTCCATGTTAAAGCGTCCATGTCCTGATCCTCCCTTTAAGATATGCGAATGCGTGGGTTCAAGAACACATAACCGATGTCAGAAATCAGCTGTGTGATCAAAACCACGAAGACGGAAACGATTGAGACACCAAGTAGCAATTCGATGTCGTTATTACCTGCGGCTTGCACCAGCACCCAACCAAAGCCTTTGTAGTTAAACAAAGTCTCTACGATGACGACGCCGTTCAAAAGCCACGGGAACTGCAGCATGATCACCGTAAACGGTGCGATCAATGCGTTGCGCAATGCGTGTTTGAGAACGATCTTGGGAAAGCTCACACCCTTTAGGCGCGCCGTGCGAATATACTGGGCGGTCATGACTTCCGTCATTGATGCCCGTGTCATCCGCGCGATGTAGCCCATGCCGTACAAGGCGATGGTCATGACCGGTAGAAAGAAGTTCTCAAAGGTTGCGTCTTCCATCGCCGAGGTCGCGGTTCCTTTGAACCACTGCATCCCGAATGTCGCGGTCGCAAAGACCGAGATAAAGACAACACCTGATACATATTCCGGTGTAGCCGTTGAAATGATCGACACCGTTGAAAGGCTGCGGTCGGTGCGAGACCCTTCGCGCATGCCCGCAAGCACACCTAAGATCAACGCGCCGGGGATCATCACCACCATGACCCAGAACATCAGTTTCCCTGTCAGCCCTAACCGTGTGGCAACAATGGAGGACACATCATCCTTAAAGACTGTCGAAAAGCCCCAGTCACCTTGCAAGATGCCACAAAACTTCGACGCGTCCTCGACCGCTTGACCGGGTTCGGTACAGCGGGCGCGAACGTCTCCGTCGACGCCTTCGATCACATAGCCGGGCAGGACGCCCAACCATTGGCCGTATTTGACGGGCAACGCTTGTGAATAACCACGATTATCGAGCCAGCTGACCACAGCTTCGTCCGACATGCGGGCGTTGCCTTGGGTTTTGGCGAGTTTTTCGAGGTTTGGTGTAAGATTGGTAAGCCAGAACACAATAAATGTCAGGCATAGAGCCGTGAGGATCATAACCCCAAGACGGCGCAGAATAAACAGTCCCATAAAGGCCCCTGTCGGTGAGCTACGTCAGGACGTTGCCTGACTTTTCGTGCGTTATTGTGGCCTTTGGTTTTCCAACGATCCACATCCGATAGCAGAAAAGGCCGCCCCATTTCTGGAGCGGCCCTTTTTTTGTTAAGCCGCGAAAGCGACTTTATACATTTGCGGGAGGTACGCGATGTGCTGATCCCAACCAACAATGCCTGGCTTGGCATGGCGATAGAGCGAACGCCAGTATGGCTGGATCGTCACACCTTCGTCGGTCATGATCGCCTGCAGCTTGGCCATTACAACACGGCGTGCATCTGCATCCGCGATTGCGTTGGCTTCGGCCAGAAGTGCGTCGAACTCGGCGTTTGCAAAGCCGGATTCGTTCCATGCTTCACCAGAACGGTAAGCCAGACCAAGGATCTGCGTGTCCAGTGGACGGTGGTTCCAGTTCGTGGATGAGAACGGATACTTTGTCCAATCGTTCCAGAAGGTCGAACCCGGGATGATTGTCCGCTTGATGTTGAAACCAGCGTCACGCAACTGGGCAGCAACCGCGTCAGTTGTGTTCTTGCGCCAGTCATCGTCAATCGACACGATTTCCATCTCGAAGTCAGCCATGCCAGCTTCGGTCAGCAAGGCAAGCGCGCCTTCTGGATCAAACGGCATGCCAGGTACATCTGCCCAAGCAGGGTGCATCGGACCGACGTGCTGGTTGCGCGCAACTTGACCAAGGTTGGAATAACCCAGCTCAAGACAAACCGCGTTATCAACAGCCATAGCAATCGCCTGACGTACACGCTTGTCAGCGTAAGGCTTCATGCCATCAACTTCGGCCAATTGGTTTGGACGAATAACAATGGTTGCCGCAGATGCGATCTCTGAACGCTCCCAGCCGATACCTTCGACAACTTCAACAAAGTCGCCAACAGTTTCATAGAAAATGTCAACTTCGTCTGATGCTGCTGCAGCCACCCAAGCGGATGGATCTGTGCCGTAATCGATGTATTCGATGCGGTCGAGGTATGCGCCTTTGCCTGCCGCGTAGCCCCACCAATCATGACCTTCGTTGCGCACGAGAACGGCTTTCACACCAACCTCAAGGCTCTCTGGAAGGTAAGGACCGGTACCAACAGCATTGCCGGTCATGTTTTCGGCATCGAATTCAGCAGGTACAATCGCCGCAGGATAGTCAGCCATGCCCGCAATCAGCGAGATGTCAGAACCTGGCAGGTTCAAGCGTACGGTGGATGCGTCAACAACTTCGATGCCGCCATCAACGGCCATACCGGTTTCTTCGTCGATCAGAATCGCGAAACGGCCAGCCATGGAATTGCCTTCCATGTTCTTGTCACACCAGCCAGCGATGTTGCGTGCAACATCTTCTGCGGTAAAGTCGCTGCCGTCGTTCCACTTGACGCCCTGACGGACATTCAAAGTATAAGTTGTCGCGTCTGCGTTGACGTCCCAGCTTTCGAGCAGCATTGGCGCGAAGGAACCATCGTTGTTGTATTCTACGAGATACTCAAGCCAACCATGCGAGAAGAACGCGATCTGCGTCCAGTCGTATGTGCGTGGATCTTTCAGAGCCCGAACTTCCATCTGCATGCGGATCGTGCCGCCTTGCTTTGCGTGGCCTGCTGCGTGTGCAGGGGCTGCCGCACCGATCAGCGCATAGGCTGCGGTCGCGGTAACACCCAATGCGGTCGTACGTGCCATGAATTCACGGCGGCTTAGTTGGCCAGCCTTTTCTTCTTTGGCGTACATCAGCGCTGCTGGGTGGATCGTGTTTTGTGAATGCGTCATTCATTTCTCCCTATGAGACGTTCATTTTTCGGATTTTAGTTGCGCCGCATTCTTCCAATGCTTTTGGTGCGCTACCCGTCCAACGGCCATACGGCACAATTTTTGGTCCCGCGTCAACAGCCGCAATGG
>CBDTVI010000100.1:0-8002 GCA_965364065.1 uncultured Yoonia sp.
CGCGGGGGAAAGCTGCTTATTGCAGCAGCCATTCGTTGAACTTTTCACCAAGGCTCTCGCCATAGTCAGCCCAGAAAATACCGTCAGCTTTCAGACCTTCGTCAAGGTGTGCTGTTGGCAGATCCTGCTTTACGCTTTCAGGCAAGAGTGCCTGCGCAGAGCGGCGCGTTGGGCCATAAGCCACATCCTGCATGCCCGAGAGAGGCACTGTGCGGGTTGCAGACTTGATGAATTCCATCGCAACGTCCAACTTTTCGGTACCCTTCATGATGGCCCAAACGTCGAGGTCATAGACATGGCTGTCCCAGACAATCTCGAATGGTGCGCCATCTTCCTGGATCGCGGCAAAGATACGGCCGTTGGCGGATTGTACCATCGTGGCACCACCGTCGTTCAGTAGAACGGGCGCTTGTGACCAGCTATCGTACCAAACGATGTTTTCCTTGATGGTGTCGAGCTTGGCAAATGCGCGTGCCTGACCTTCGTCAGTCGACAAAGTTGCATAAACGTCTTCTGGTGCAACACCGTCAGCGATCAATGCCCATTCCATGTTCACTTGTGGACGCTTGCGCAGACCACGGTTGCCCGGGAAAGCGTCGACGTCGAAGAAGTCAGCAATCGATTGCGGGCCGGGGCCGTTGTCGGTGTTAGTGGCAAAGACCACGGACCAAACAATATTGCCGACGCCACATTCATTGGCGAGTGCTGCAGGGATGAAATCATCCGCAGCGGCAACGCCATCGTCGCCTGCAGGCAGTACCGATTGATCAAGAACTTCTAGGTAGCCTTCGGCGCAGGCGCGCTCAAGATCGATGACTTCGATGTCGACCACGTCCCACAGGATGTTGCCTGCTTCGACTTGTGCCTTCATCTCGGCGATGCCGCCGCCGTAGTCTTCGAATAAGACGTTCACGCCTGATTCCGCCATAAACGGCTCAATCATATGTTCCATTTGCGCGGCGCCGTAAGCCCCACCAAATGATGTGACCGTTAGGTCTTGTGCCACGAGCGGGCTGGCAGTCAGCGCCGCAGCTGTAGCAAGTAACGTCAGATGTTTTTTCATCGGTTTCTCCCTGTCTATATCCGAGCATTTTGCGGGGCCCCGGTTTGCCCTTAACCGTCTATCCAGATGGAAAGGCGGTGCAATCGTTTGCCAGCGAAAGTAGCTGGGCTTGCGCGCCGTCGTCAAACTCTGGCGCGGATAAGTCATTCAAAACCTTGACGATAATATCAGTACCGTCCGGCAATTTGAAATAATAGCGGATGAAATCGCCCACATAGATGCGTGTGTTAAACGTCACTGTCAGGGCGTTGTCATGGGCGTGATCGGTTGGATGAATGAACAGCTTTTCAGGGCGGATTGACACACGGCAGGCTGCACCTTCAGTGAGGCCTTCTGCGACGTGCGCCGAAATCTTGCCCGCATCGGTTTCCACCTGTGCCGTATCACCCGAAATACTTGTGACAGTACCGGTCACAAAATTATTCTCGCCAATGAAGTCTGCGACAAACGCGTTCACGGGGCGCTCATACAGCTCTGCTGGCGGGGCACATTGCTGCACGATGCCATCATTGAACACAGCGATGCGGTCGGACATCGACAACGCCTCGGTCTGGTCGTGGGTCACGTAAATGACGGTAAAGCCGATCTGCTTGTGCAAGCGCGTGATTTCAAACTGCATCTGCTCTCGCAGATTTTTATCGAGCGCGCCAAGCGGTTCGTCCATCAAGATCAGCGATGGCTGGAAAATCATCGCACGCGCCAAAGCGACACGTTGCTTTTGACCACCCGACAATTGGCCGGGGCGGCGATCACCGAACTCTGACAGCTCTACCAATGCGAGGTATTGTGCTACACGTTCTTTGATTTCGGCCTTGGGCATCTTGCGCACACTCAACGGGTAAGCAAGATTTTCAGCGACTGTCATGTGCGGGAACAAGGCATAGTTTTGAAAGACCATGCCGATATTGCGTTTGTTCGGTGCGGTTCGATTAATCGACTTGCCGGCAATGGCTATATCGCCCGATGTGACGCTTTCAAATCCTGCAAGCATCATCAAGACGGTGGTCTTGCCAGACCCTGACGGACCAAGCAGCGTAATGAACTCACCTTCTTTGACGTCCATGTTAAAGCCTTTGACGACCAGATTTTTCTGGTCGTAGCTTTTCTTCACGTCATCAAAGCGCAAAAACGTTTCTGATCCGAGATCTTTCATATTCGCGTCAGCACTCCCCAGTAGCTGAGAGCAGTTAAGCAGGTGCGCTGTTGCTTTACAATGACCAGAATTTCTGACGTGATTTGCGGCGCCTGCAACAGTCGTAGCACAGCAAACGACACCTAAGCAGCCTTTCAGGTCGCATATGCTGCAATCAAATCAACTCAGTAACGACTAGGATAGCGCATCTTTCACGGCGGCCAACGCCGCGTCAGATGCCTTGGCAAGCAGCCCGCTATCAGACGCACACGCGACAAACGTGAACCCATCATTAAGCAATTTTGCGGCAAATTCTGTATCCATCACCAACGTGCCTACGGGGATACCTTTGGCGATCAACGCTTGTGCGGCCGGTCTGATTAGGTCCCAGACATCACGGTGCATCGGTTGCCCGACAAGCCCGATGTCAGCGGCGATATCGGCTGGTCCAAAGAAGATCCCAGAGACGCCATCGACGCTAGCGATATCAACAGCGCGACCGATGGCTGCGGCAGTTTCAAGCTGCAAGATAACTGCCGTCTCGTCCTCGACCCGCGCCACATAATCCGAAATTCGGCCAAATTTCGTGGCGCGCGTGGCACCCGACACACCGCGTATGCCGTGCGGCGGATAGCGGGTCGCGGACACGGCCAATTGTGCCTCTTCAACTGTTTGGATCATCGGGAACAAAAGCCCCGGAACCCCTAAATCAAGCAGCCGTTTCACAATGACGGGGTTGTTCCATTCAGGGCGCACGATTGCGGTAGTCGGTGTTGCGGCAAATGCCTGCAATTGGCCCAAGACGGTGAAGTAGTCGTTGGGCGAATGCTCCATATCGATCAACGCCCAGTCATATCCAGCAGGGGCTGTGACCTCTGCTACAAATGGGCTGGCCAATGAAATCCAAAGGCCGATCTGTTTGTCACCTGCAGCGATTGCGTGGGTGAATTTGTTTTGTGCAAATTTCATTGTTGGATTGCCCCTGCCGTGATCATGAATGCCCCGTTGCGTTCAAAGGTCTTCCCCTTTGGCGATAGCGGCTTGAACGATTGCGATGTCAGCAGCACTCAACCCGTAATCATCAGCCGCCGATTGTGCCGAAATATACCCGCGTGCAAAGTCACGTTTGACCGCTGATTTGTCGCGGTCTTTTGCGGCGCCGTATCCGGCACCCCCTGGAAATGCCATGACAACGCGCCGCCCGTGGGCCACGAATTGTTTCCCTTTGCCATTCATCTTTGATCCGTCGTCTTGGGCGATTGTTGTGGGGGCACCTGCGGCGCCGCCGCGCCTGCCCAAAGCGGGATGATCGACGCGGTCAAACATCGCTTGGAAGTCAAATTCATAACCTTCACGCGCGCTGACTTCCATGTATTGCCCAAGCCCGCCGCGTTGTTTGCCTGCACCGCCGGAATCGGGGCGCAGTTCTTTGCGCCAGATGATCACCGGACCTGCGTGTTCGGTGGCCTCTACGGGCATGGTCATGACACCCGACGGGAACGCAGTTGCGTTCAAGCCGTCAAATTCTGGCCGTGCGCCAGACCCACCAGAGTTAAATGTCAAAACCTCTGACCGGCGCGTCGCTTTTGGGGCAGGGGCATCACTGCGGGGGCGCAATGAGACTTGGAAGTTGCATAAACAGCCAGCCCCTTCGGCAGGAACCAAACCGGGCACGATTTTATCAAAGGCATTGAAGACCGCATCAGGCACAAAGTGACCCACGATATGGCGCAAAGCGACAGGTGCGGGGTGCACGGCGTTCACAATGGTGTCCACGGGTGCGACAATCTCGAATGGCGCAAGAGAGGCCGCGTTGTTAGGGATTTCGGGCGCAATCGCGACCTTCAAGGCGTAGCACGCATAGGCTTTGGCATAGACCAGCGGGCAATTGATGCCCTTTTTGTCCAAGCCCGACGTTCCGGTAAAATCTGACACGATCCGGTCTTCGTAGATCGAGACTTTGACCTTCAGCGTGATCGGCTTGTCGAACCCGTCTACCGTCAATTCCCCATCCGCAGATTTACGGGGCAAGGCCGCAATACGCTCAAGCGTGGCCCGACGCGAGTTTTCAAGGATAAAACTGGCAATCCCGTTCAAGTCTGCAAGGTCGAATTCTTGCATCATATCGATTAGGCGACGGTGGCCAATTTCGTTGCATGTCGCCAGTGCATAGATGTCACCGATCAACTGATCGGGTTCACGCACATTGCCGCGCACGATACGGACCAAAGTTTGATCAACTTCTCCACGCTCTGCGAACTTCATGATCGGGAGATAGAGACCCTCTTCGTAAACGCTTGCCGCATCCGCGCCAAAGCCACGCCCACCGATGTCAACGACATGTGCGGTACAGGCGAAGAACCCAACCAATTGGCCGCGATGAAACGAGGGACTGACCATGGTGATATCGTGCAGGTGACCTGTGCCTTCCCATGGGTCGTTCGTGATATAAACGTCGCCCTCGAATATGTTCTCGCGGCCAATACGCCGGATGAAATGCGCCACTGCATCGGCCATCGCGTTCACATGTCCAGGTGTGCCTGTAACCGCTTGGGCAAGCATCTGACCTTGCAAGTCATAGACGCCGGCGGACAGATCACCAGCTTCGCGTACCGAGGTGGAAAACGCAGTGCGTACAAGCGCTTGCGCCTGTTCTTCAACAACAGAGATTAATCTGTTCCACATAACCTGATAGGCAACTTGTGAGTGTTCATTTGCCATGGTTTATCCTTTGCGCCGCAGGTCAATGCAGCCGTCGGGCTGACGCACCGCAACAAAGCTGGAGGGGACAATGATCGTGGTTTCGTCTTCGGTAATCACAGCAGGCCCCTGCGCAATTGCACCGACGTCCATGTCATCGCGCAGCACAACGCGGGCTTTGACGAAATCTGCAAGGGCGGGGTCGAACAAGTTTCGGTCGCCCTGCACGGTGGCGGCACATGATCCTGCGTCTTCGGTCACGCGCGGCACGGCCTCTGGCGGCGTTGTGGCATTCACGGACCAGACTGTGATTTCGATATCCATGCCTTCGACTGCACGACCAAACAGCTTGACGTAGTCTTCGACAAAGCGGGTTTGGAAGGTCGCGGCATCTGGGTTCATCGCTTGCTCTTGGGTCAAGGTGATCGGAATTTCCCAACCTTGGCCAGAATAGCGCATGTAGACTTTGAATTCCGACAGGATCGGGCTTGTGGCGTCGCAGTTGCGCACAAACCCCGTGGCCTCTGCTTGCAGATCGGTCAGCAGGGCTTTGATTTTTTCGGGGTCAAATCCGGCGAGCGTCATATAAACAGAGCGGTTCGCTTCAAACGAAAAGGGTGCGCGCAAAAACCCGATGGCCGAACCGACACCAGCGCCCTGCGGCACAAGCAACCGGTCCACGCCCAGCTTTTCACACAAGCGTCCGGCGTGCAGAGGGGCCGCACCGCCAAAAGCGATCATTGTGTATTCAGACAGATCTTCGCCGTTTTCAACTGCATGAACGCGGGCGGCATTTGCCATGTTTTCATCCACAACTTCGGCCAGACCAAAAGCAGAGGTCGCTGCATCCATATCCAGCACATCACCCAGCACATCTGTCAGCGCCTTTGCAGAAGCTGCCGCATCAAGCGTCATCGAGCCGCCCGCAAAATTATCTGGATCAAGCTTGCCTAGAACCAGATCCGCATCTGTCACAGCCGGTTTGGCACCGCCACGTCCATAACAGGCAGGCCCCGGTTCAGACCCCGCACTTTCTGGTCCCACGCGGATTTGGCGCATTGCGTCTACATGGGCCAGCGAACCGCCACCTGCGCCAATCTCCACCATATCAATCACGGGGATCGATATTGGCATGCCGGACCCTTTCTTAAACCGATAGGTTCGCGCCACTTCAAACACCCGAGAGGTCTTTGGCGTCTGGTTTTTGATCAGGCAAATCTTGGCGGTGGTGCCGCCCATATCGAACGACAGTACCTTGTCCAAACCATAGCGCGCAGCGATATTTGCGGCGAAGACCGCGCCGCCTGCGGGGCCGGATTCCACCAATCGCACTGGGAATTCCGCAGCGTTTTCGATTGAAATGATCCCGCCGCCAGAATGCATCAGGAAAATATTGCAGCGCACGCCTTCTTTTTGCAGGCGGTTCTCAAGACGGCCCAGATAGGACTTCATCAGTGGCTTGATATAGGCGTTTGCAACGACCGTGTTGAAGCGTTCGTATTCACGCATCTGTGGTGATACTTCGGACGACAGCGATACCATCGCGTCGGGCATCATGTCGGTCAAAACGTCACCGACCAGTTTTTCGTGCGCGTCATTGAGGTATGAGTGAATTAGGCCAACGGCGACACTTTCGTACCCCGATTCGGCGATTTCAGCGACGACAGGTTCTATGTCGGCGCGAGTCAGCGGAAGCAGTTCATTGCCGCTTGCGTCCATCCGGCCCGGCACGGTGTACCGCATCTGACGCGGCAGTAAGGGTTCGGGCAGGGTTAGGTTCAAGTCATACTGTTCAAATCGCGATTCCGTGCGCATCTCGATTACATCGCGAAACCCTTCGGTGGTGATCAGGGCGGTCTTCGCACCGCGCCGTTCGATCAGGGCGTTGGTGGCCAAAGTCGTCCCGTGGATGATCTGATCAATCTGTGCGGGATCAATGCTCGCCTTGGCGCAAACCTGTTGCATGCCATCGATGATCGCGTTTTCGGGGGCCACATAGGTCGTCAAAACTTTGGTTGAAAACGACGCTGTGCCAACTTCGAGGACGACGTCAGTGAACGTCCCGCCGATATCAACACCTAAGCGTACAGATTGTTTGGTCATAGATGTCCCTCGAATTTGGTAAGATCAAATTAGGGGGATCAAATCCAGAAACACAAACGATTTGTCTGTGAGTGTATGATTATTCGTTTTGATCTACGGGGCTTTCAGCACATGAGGTCCGCGCCTTGGCGAAGTTAGCCAAGCCAAATGCCTCGTTAGAACGCCGCAGTATCAGCGCGCGGCAATTCCGACGCCTGTTGTAATCAATGATGGAACAAGTTGCTGCACAACACGGTTCCAGCGGGTTATCGGCTGTTCGGCGATGAAGATGACGTCGTTGGGGCGCAAATTCATGCGGGTTGCCAGCACTAGTTTGCTGACGTCGCTGGCATCCAGATGCCATGCTGTGACGTTTCCTGTGTTCGCGTCAGTACTGCGCAACACATAAATCTGGGAGGGGTTACCGGTTTCATTGGAAAAACCACCATCGGAATAAAGTGCATCTGCAAGGCTGGCTTGTTGCCCGAAAGGCAGTGCAAATCGGCCAGGCTGGTTGAACTCACCAGTCAGATAGACAAAGTCACGATCAACAGCGTCAAGTGCGACGCGCTCTTGGAAATTACTGCGCGTTTCACTTAGGGCCGCGCGGCGCAATGAAATCTCAGCCGTCAGCGCTGATAGGGCCTGCGTTCGGCCTTGTTGGCGAAACTGCGCCAAGGTGATCTGTTCTTCAAAGTAAGCACGCGCTTTATCGAGCTCGAATTCGGTGTCGATAAAAACACTATCGCCAGCGACAAGACGGGTTTTTTGCAACGCAGGTTCGCTTAGGTATTGCACCAAAGGAATTTGGTACAAGCTGCCACCGCGGTAAATTCGGATTGATGCAAAATCCATGTCTGGCGTTGTGATCCCGCCAGAAAGTGTGATCGCTTCAAGGTGACGTACGGCGCCGTGTGATGAATCAATACTTCGACATTCCAGAGAAACCCGGATTCTTAAGTGTAATGCTGGGAGAGGCTACATTGACGACGCTATAACGCACGTCAAAGACACGAATTTTGATG
>CBDTVI010000101.1:0-7927 GCA_965364065.1 uncultured Yoonia sp.
GGTCCACCAGCCGTCCTTTATCGATGCGCGATCAGGGTCAATTGTGACTTGCGCTACAGCCACGTTTGCCAAAAGCATCAATGCAAGCAGCCAACGGATCATGCGCTGCGACCTTGCATAAATGTCTTAAGTCGCGCCAATCCTTCGACGATATCGTTGGTGGCTCGCGCATAGGAAAAGCGCAACCAATGCTGGCCGCGCGCGGCATCAAAATCAAGGCCGGGTGTGACCGCAACCCCTGCAGTTTCCAAAATTTCAGCAGCGAACCCAAGCGCATCGTCGGTGTAGTCCGAGACATCTACGTAGATATAAAATGCCCCATCTGGGGGGGCGAACTTGGCCAATCCAGCGCCTTTCAGGCCTGCAATCATCAGATCGCGGTTGGCAGCATAGACGGCACAGTTCTGATCAAGCTCTGGCACGCAATCCATCGCATATAGGGCCAGTTTCTGGGCGGCATGGGGTGCACAAATGAACATGTTCTGTGCCAATCGCTCGACCCGGCGGACGTGATCTTCGGGGACGATCATCCAGCCGACACGCCACCCCGTCATTGAAAAATATTTCGAAAACGAATTTATGACATAAACATCATCGGTCACCTGCAACGCAGTGACGGGTGCAATGTCGTAATCGATCCCGTGGTAAATTTCGTCCGAGATAAACGCGGCACCTTGGCGCTGGCAAGCCTCTGACAAGGCTCTCAGGGCATCCTCATCAAGCATTGTACCCGTTGGATTAGCAGGCGAAGCGACAATCAATCCATCAAGATTGTATGCTGAAACATCAGCTGGCACAGGCTGAAACCGCTGTTCAAGTGTGGTTTGAATATCAATGGGTGCAAGACCCACAGCTTTGAGTATCTGGCGATACGATGGGTAGCAGGGCGTGCCCAAACCAACCCGCGCGTCATTGTCAAAAAGCGCTGAAAACGCCAACAAAAAGGCACCCGAGGCACCACTCGTGATCACAACACGGGCAGGATCGATATCAACCTTGTACCAATCCGCATAGTGCTGTGAAATGCGCGCGCGCAACTCTGGCAGGCCCAAACCGACCGTATACCCCAAAGGATCGGCCATATCCGCAATCAGCTTGGCCTTTGCAGCCTCTGGCGCGCCGGTGCCGGGCTGACCGACCTCCATATGGATGATATGACGCCCTGCGGCTTCGGCTTTGCGCGCGGCTTCCATCACATCCATGACGATAAAGGGATCAACGTCGCCTCGGGTTGAATGTCGCATGCTATGCCTCGCTTAAGTCTTTTGACTGTTTGCCCAGCCATAACGGGTCAGGTCAAGAGCCAACACCATTTGGACACCAGACCGATGTGCGCTACTTTGGGTAATATCAAAACATCAGAGGTCAAAACCAATGACAACACGTCGTACCTTTCTTACAGGCGCCGCCGCAATGGGCGGCATTACGCTCTTGCCATATCAGGCCACGGCCGGCGGTCATGGGGCCGATAGCTTTGCGTCCAATAGCGGTGAGATCATCATCACCCCCAAAAGCCACGCATCATTTGTAATGCAAACACCAGCGGGCACGATGTATGTTGATCCAGTTGGTGAGCCAGAAATCTATGCGGACATGCCCGCGCCTGACATGATTATCATCACGCATGAGCATGGCGATCACTACAATGCCGAAACGCTGGCCGCGATCATGGGCGATGCGACTACAATGATCACAAACCCCGCCGTGTTTGAGATGCTGCCCGATGACATGAAGGCCCGCGCGACATCGATTGCCAATGGCGAAAGCATGATGGCTGGCGATGTGAGCATTGACGCAATCCCTGCTTACAACATCACCGAAGAGCGTTTGAACTTTCACCCAGAGGGCCGCGACAACGGCTATGTGATCAGCGTGGATGGCCTGCGGATTTATGTGTCTGGCGACACCGAAGACACGCCTGAAATGCGTAGGTTGGAAAACATCGATATCGCGTTTGTCTGTATGAACCTGCCGTTCACAATGGACGCAGAAGCAGCGGCATCAGCGGTAACCGAGTTCGCGCCAACTTATGTCTACCCTTACCACTACCGCGGGCGCGACAATGGTACCCAAGATCCAGCCGTATTCGCGGACATGATTGCCGATGGTATCGAGGTCAAACTCGGCCCTTGGTACGGCTAAATGAATGATAGGTAAGGTGGAACTTGATCTACCTTACTTTTCTTCAGCCGCCGTTGCGGCATCGATTTCAGCAGCTTTCTTTTCGACCTGTTCCACAATGTGCTCGACCATATCTTCGTTCGACTGCTTGTGGCTTTGCTTGCCCGCCAGATAGACCATACCCGATCCGGCCCCACCGCCGGTCCAACCAACATCGGTCATCAGCGCCTCACCCGGACCATTCACAACACAGCCGATAATCGACAGCGACATCGGCGTTTTGATATGTTCCAACCGCCGTTCTAACGCCTCGACGGTTTTGATTACGTCAAAGCCCTGCCGCGCGCAGGACGGGCAAGAAATAATATTCACACCGCGGTGACGCAGCCCCAGTGACTTGAGGATTTCAAACCCAACTTTGACCTCTTCCACAGGATCAGCGGACAGGCTGACACGGATCGTGTCGCCAATCCCCATCCAAAGCAGGTTGCCCATACCAATCGCAGATTTAATGGTGCCAGAGGTCAACCCACCCGCTTCCGTGATCCCAAGGTGGATCGGCGCATCAGTTAAATCTGCCAACTGCTGATATGCGGCAGCTGCCATAAACACATCGGACGCCTTGCACGAGATTTTGAATTCATGAAAATCGTTGTCTTGCAGGAGTTTGATGTGATCCATCCCGCTTTCAACCATCGCATCGGGGCAAGGTTCGGCATATTTATCAAGCAGATGCTTTTCCAAGGACCCTGCGTTCACACCAATACGGATTGAGCAATTGTTGTCACGCGCGGCTTTGATCACCTCTTTGACGCGGGCCTCATCGCCAATATTTCCGGGGTTGATCCGCAAGCAAGCCGCACCAGCCTCAGCCGCCTCAATTCCGCGCTTATAATGGAAATGAATGTCGGCCACGATCGGCACAGATACCTCTGGAACGATATACTTGAGCGCGGCACTTGATGCCTCGTCTGGGATCGAAATGCGCACAATATCAGCACCTGCGTCAGCCGCAGCTTGCACTTGGGCGATGGTGCCTTTGATGTCGGTGGTCAATGTGTTCGTCATTGTCTGAACCGAAATCGGCGCATCGCCCCCGACGGCCACATTCCCGACCATAATCTGACGGGATTTCCGGCGATAAATATTGCGCCAAGGACGGATGTGGTTCAACGACATGTGGGTCAGCCTTCAAGTGCAGATCATTTGAACACACTTAAGGATCAAACCGATTGGCAGCAAGCAGTAGCGGCTGCGTCTA
This sequence comes from uncultured Yoonia sp., assembly GCA_965364065.1. Classification (GTDB taxonomy): domain Bacteria; phylum Pseudomonadota; class Alphaproteobacteria; order Rhodobacterales; family Rhodobacteraceae; genus Yoonia. The sequence goes on from CBDTVI010000101.1 coordinate 3,383, forward strand.
TTCGTCTATTGATGCTTCGGCGAAGTTCACGATTTCAGCCAAATCATTGTCGGAACTTAGATCAGCAACAGCGTAAATTTCCGTCAAGCTTGCGGTCGTCAGTTCAACATTCGATGACACAACGCCAGAAGGCCCGACTGGCCCGTAATGCACGCCATTCACTGCGAAATACATCGCGCCGCTTTCGCCGACACGCAGACGTGCAGGGTCTTCGGTGGCGGGCACAACAAAGTTCTGACCAGGCTCCATGACGCCCTCAAAAATAATCGTACCGTCTGCAGATTGCACGCGCACCCACGCTGGGCGGACGGCGACCAATTGTAGTTCTGGCACGGGAGGCTCTACCACTTGGATTGCAGGTAGCAGCGGTGCATCCAGATCAGCAGCAGCGAAAACGGCTGATTGCGGCATCACAACACTTGGTATCAACGATCCAATGCTTCCCGGGCTCAGCGTTGAAATCGGTGCGTCACGCGCGACCAAAACAGGCACTTCTAGCGCTTGCGGGCGGTAAAGCCGGTTCAATGCTTCAGTGGACGGTGCTTGGAAATCCGAAAGCGTGTCACTGATTTGCAAGGAATTGTTTGCGCCCGCGAGCGGATCGAGATCAGAAACGACAACGGGTGTTTGTTCAACCGGCGCAAATTGTACTTTCTGTACCTCTTGCAACACAGTCCAACCGCCATAGCCAAGGCCGCTGATCAAAGCGACCAGCACCATGACCGACCCAATTGCACGTGGCTCAATACCAGAAAACACCGCGTCGCCTGCCGGAATGAAAGGTGTGGCAGAGGCGGAAAAAATATCTTTGCCCAAAGGGGCAGCGCCGGGGTCATAGGATTTGCCCTTGAGCGATGACGCTTTGGCGGACATGCCGTGCGCGGTTTCAAAACCGCTTTCTTGGCAGAATGTATCAAAGGCCTGATCGGGGTCCATGTTCAGATATCGCGCATAGGACCGCACGTAGCCTGCAATAAATCCAGGCGTGTCAAAAGCGGAAGGGTCAGCGTTTTCAATCGCCGCGATATAGGCAGCCTTGATCTTCAGCTCGCGCTGCACATCCAACAGGCTTTTGCCCATGGTTGCGCGTTCGCCGCGCATCAAATCGCCAAGACGCAAATCGTAGGCGTCAAAACCCTTGGTTTTCACGTCCTCCGATGCGTCAGTACGCTTGAAGGTCTTCCCGATCATCGACTGTCCCGTCGCTTAATGCCCCTAGACACCCAATCCATTTCGAATCGGAAATGGATAAGTGCCTAAAAAACCCTAACATACCGGTGCAAGTTATGCACAGGCTGAAAAAGAGCTAGCCTGCCAGTTCGGCGCGATTCAGCGCACAATGCGACCACAATCCGTCCAAAGCGCCTACCAATGCATCCATTTCACGCGGTCCGTGAACGGGTGACGGCGTAAAGCGCAAACGCTCTGTTCCGCGCGGCACGGTCGGGAAATTGATCGGTTGCACGTAAATTCCGTACTCCGACAACAGCATGTCCGACAATTTTTTGGTATGTACAGGGTCGCCCACAATCAACGGAACGATGTGGCTGCCGTGATCGATAATCGGCAAACCCATGCCTTTGAGGCGCAGCTTAAGGATCTTCGCTTGGGTCTGATGAAGCTCGCGCGCAGCCTGATCGGTTTTCAAATGCGCGACTGAAACAGCGGCCCCCGCAGCCACGGCAGGCGGCAAGGATGTCGTAAAGATAAAGCCGGGTGCATAGGACCGGATCGCATCGCACATCTTAGCCGAAGCCGCGATATAGCCGCCCATAACGCCGTATGCTTTGGCCAATGTGCCGTTAATAATGTCAATGCGGCCCATCAAGCCATCACGCTCTGCCACGCCTGCCCCGCGCGGGCCATACATGCCAACTGCGTGCACTTCATCGATGTAAGTCAACGCGCCAAATTCATCGGCCAAATCACACAGTGCTTCGATCGGGCCAAAATCGCCATCCATCGAATAGATGGATTCGAATGCAATCAGTTTGGGCGCCGCAGGATCATCCGCTGCGAGCAGCTCGCGCAGATGCGCTACATCATTGTGCCGGAAAATACGTTTTGCACCGCCATTGCGGCGCACACCTTCAATCATCGACGCGTGGTTGCGCGCGTCGGAATAAATAATCAGCCCCGGAAACAGCTTTGGCAGAGTGCTAAGCGTCGCGTCATTGGCGATGTAGGCTGAGGTAAACAGCAATGCTGCCTCTTTGCGGTGCAGATCGGCCAATTCAGCTTCAAGGCGTTTGTGGTAAACCGTCGTCCCTGAGATATTGCGCGTCCCGCCAGAACCAGCGCCCGTAGCGTCAATTGCCTCGTGCATTGCCGCCAGAACTGCCGGATGTTGACCCATGCCAAGATAGTCGTTGCCGCACCAAACTGTGACAGGCGCCTCTGAACCGTCTTCTTTACGCCATGTCGCATGTGGGAACTGCCCGCGCTTACGCTCGATATCGATGAAGGTCCGGTAACGGCCTTCTGCGTGCAAACGGTCAATCGCAGTGTCCAATTTTGCGTTGTAATCCACGGGTTACGTCCTTTTTCTTGCGGTGCAAAAGCCACGACGCGCGCGACCTTTGAATCGTTCTAAGCCTCATATAGGGCGGTTTGCCATCCGACAAGACGTTACAAAGTGTCGCCCCCACTTAAGATCTTGATGCAGGTTTCCCACAAAGGTTTCATTGATTTGCATCAAACGATGAAAAAAATCGTAGCGAGTGCGCACATCGTATGTAAATCTATCCTTGAATGGGTGGAGGTCACGATGACAATAACAGTTTCATTCGCAACACAGCCGCCAGAGCGCGCGACATTTCATCAGTTACTGCTAGATTATTACAATACAATGATCCCGATGAACCCGCCCGAGATTGCTGCATTGCTTAGCGCTGACCAAAACGCCGACGAATTCTGGACGGAGGTGGGGGACTATATGCCGCCCCACGGTCGGATCGCGCTGGCGCATGATGAAACAGGCGTTCTGCTTGGCGGGGGTATGATGCGAACCATGCGACCAGATGCTGCGGAATTCAAACGCTTGTTTGTAGTACCCGAGGGGCGCGGACTTGGGCTAGGGCGCATGCTGGTAAAGGCGCGGCTTGATGCGGCACGCGAGATGGGAATGAAACAGGTATTTGCAGACACCTTGCGCGGCACGGTCGCCATGCAAGCACTCTATAAGTCATTCGGCTTTCGCGAAATTGACCGCTACCCCGAAAGCCACACAGCCTTAAGCCTTCCCGCACTAAAACCTGAACTGCGGTATTTTCAACTGGATCTTTAGGCACATTGCCTTGACCTTCCGCGCGCAAGCGACAACCCTGCGGCAAATCCCAAACGATAGGCTGCACCCATGAAACTTGATCCTGTTCTCTCGCGCATTGACGCTGATTTGCCCCACGCAACTGAGCGTCTGCTGGAGCTGCTGCGCATTCCTTCAATATCGACCGATCCGGCCTACAAAGGCGATTGCCAGACTGCCGCCGATTGGCTGGTCGCTGATCTGCAATCCATCGGGTTTGAGGCGTCAAAGCGCCCTACCCCAGGCCATCCCATGGTCGTCGCACACACGGGCGGTGAAGGGCCACATATCCTGTTTTATGGCCACTATGATGTGCAGCCCGTTGATCCACTGAACCTGTGGGACCGCGATCCGTTTGATCCCCAGATTGAAGATACGCCAAATGGCCGCGTTATTCGCGGTCGGGGATCATCCGACGACAAAGGCCAATTGATGACCTTTGTCGAAGCTTGCCGCGCGTGGAAGGTCGAACATGGCACCCTGCCCGCGAACATCACGATTTTCTTTGAGGGCGAAGAAGAATCGGGGTCACCATCGCTGACCCCCTTCATGAAAGAAAACAGTGCAGAATTGACGGCGGACATCGCGCTGATTTGTGACACGGGACTTTATGGCGACAGCACGCCTGCGATCATAACCCAATTGCGCGGGTTGCTGGGCGAAGAACTGACCATCACTGGCCCGAACAAAGACCTGCATTCAGGCATGTATGGCGGCCTTGCTATGAACCCTGCGCGCGTCTTGGCAAAAGTCATCGCAGCCCTGCACGACGACGACGGACGCATTACAGTTCCAGGTTTTTATGACGGCGTGCCAGAACTGTCGAATGAATTGGCCGCTGCGTGGGACGACCTGAAATTCGATGAAAAACACTTTCTTGGCGAAGTCGGCCTGTCAGAGCCCGCAGGCGAACGCGGTCGCCGCCCACTTGAGATGATCTGGTCGCGCCCCACCTGCGAAGTGAACGGCATGTGGTCAGGGTATACTGGTGACGGTTTCAAAACGGTGCTGCCTTCCGAAGCCTCCGCCAAAATTAGCTTCCGGCTTGTTGGCACGCAAGAGCCGCTCAAAATTCGCGCGGCTTTCCGCAAAATGGTCCAAGACATGCTGCCCGCCGACTGCACGGTAAGCTTTAGCGATCATGGCGCCAGCGCTGCAGGGCAAATGACCACGACGCATCCCGCGTTCGACCAAGCACGCAAGGCGCTATCGGATGAATGGCCCAATGCGGCGGCCTATGT
>CBDTVI010000102.1:0-7914 GCA_965364065.1 uncultured Yoonia sp.
CGCGCGTGGCTTGGCCCCATTATGCGCGAATATCTCGTTAGCGAAGCCATGCATGCGATGGGCGTGCCCACTACGCGCGCACTGGCGGCGGTAACAACAGGCGAAGACGTTTACCGCGAGGACATCCTACCCGGTGCCGTTATTGCGCGCGTGGCCCAAAGCCACATCCGGGTCGGCACGTTTCAATTCTTTGCGTCCCGCGGGGATATGACTGCGTTGCAGGCGCTGACCGATCACGTCATTGCGCGCCATTATCCAGATGCCAGCGGACCATTCGAACTGCTGGACATGGTCATTGCCCGCTACGCGAAACTCATCGCGAAATGGATGGGATTGGGCTTTATCCACGGGGTGATGAACACCGATAATGTGTCAATCGCAGGCGAAACAATCGACTATGGCCCATGCGCCTTTATGGACGATTTCCACCCCGATTCAGTGTTCAGTGCTATCGACCAATACGGGCGCTATGCCTATGCGAACCAGCCTGGGATCGGGGCGTGGAACATGGCGCAGTTTGCGACCTCGCTGATCCCTCTGATGCCTGACAACGATCAAGCGATCGAGGATTTCACTGCAGCCGTACACCGCATGCCAGTGTTGTTTGAGGCGGAATGGCTCGTGGTATTTGCCGCAAAATTGGGGATCGCAAACCCCAATGAAGACGACCGCACACTGATCACAGATCTGCTTGATCTGATGGCCAAAGATGGCGCGGATTTCACCAATTGCTTTGCGGCACTCGGCCACGAAAACGCGCGTGATCATTTTCTGAACCGCGACGCATTTGATGGCTGGGCCACTCGCTGGTCCTTGCGCAAGTCAAAAGATGCAGCAGCAATCATGGCCCAAGCCAACCCGCAGATCATCCCGCGCAACCACCGTATAGAAGAGGTAATCGTGGCTGGTAAAAACGGCGATATGGCGCCTTTTCATGCATTGCTCGCGGCAGTCACTGATCCTTATGCGCCCCTGACCGACACGACGGCCCCCTTTGCACGTGCGCCCAGCAAGGCCGAACAGGTTACACGGACGTTTTGCGGGACTTAAGGGGGCGGTTGATCAGCAAAATCCCCAGCGCAACAAGCACAAGTGCAGCAATCAGGCTTGCGCCAACCTCTTCGCCCAAAAGCAGCCAGCCTAGTCCCACAGCAAGGACCGGCGACAAAAAGCTGAACGATGCGACGCCAGACGCCGGGTAGATCGACAAGAGCCATAGCCAAAAGATAAAACCGGCGCTGACAACGACCACAATCTGAAACACCAGACCAGCGATGTGGATAGGCGCGAGGTCGCGAATGAACGGGCCAAAGAAAAGTGCCGCCATCAATAAAAGTGGAGCAGAAACGCCGACTTGCCACAAGAGTTGGATTTCGGGGCGCACCCGCGACAAAGACGACGCTTTTGCCAACATCGCGGTCACAGCCCAGCCGACAGCGGCCCCCAACGCGGCCAGATCGCCCCATAGACTGCCCGCGCCATCATCACGGGTGAGGATCGCAATCGCGACCCCACCAAGCGCGAGCCCAAGACCAAGCGCTTTGAGCGGGGTGATCTTGTCATTGGGCAAGATGAAATGTGCCATGATCGCAAGCCAAACAGGCATCGAATAGAAAATCACACTCGCACGGCTTACGGCCGTCAAATCAAGGGCGACGAACAGGCAGGTGAATTCGAAAGCAAAGACGCACCCCATCAAAAAACCTGCAGCACGCGTGCCGCGTTCAAATCGCAACGGAATGCCGCGCCACCACAGCCACAACAAGATGCAAAGCACCGCCCCAGCAGATCGCACACCGGCAAAGAACACTGGCTGTAGCCCACCATTGGTGACTTTGATCACGACCTGATTGAATGCCAGCAACAGCGCAAAGCTGGTCAGCGCCACCGCACCAAAAAGATCAATCTGCGTTTTCTTTTCCATTCACGCAGATCAAGCCGCGCAGTGTCCGCTGTCAAGCGCTTGCGGTATCTTCTTTTTCCCAAATAAACTTCCGCCGGAGGCTCCGGCGGAAGCAATCGAGTGCAAAGGCTAGTTACCAAGCATCCACTCACCATCAGGCCAGAAGGCATGAAATGCGAAGGCGAACATCACGTCATGGGCCAAATCTTGGCCCGCTGCATCGCGCACACGCACATTGCCCACCTCTTTGCCCGCACCAATCCGTCCATCATCAAGCGCCGACGCCTGCCCCTCGGACCAGCTAAAGGTGACCCCGTTTTCGGTCAACGCGCGTACTTCAGACAATCGCGTCAATGGCCATGCTTGATCGCCGACCCGCACAACTCGTGCCAAAGCCGGAATATCATGCGGCGGCAATTCGCCAGAATAAAGGAACGGGCGGTTCGAGCTGTCGTAGCGCACATAGGGGTTCGCGCCGTAGTCACGGCGGAACGCAGGCTGTTCCATCACAAGGCCCTCTGGATTGCGGGTCGTGAACGATTCCCAACTTTCCATCCAGCTGGGGAGGGTTTGCAATTCTGTTCCCGTCAAATCACCCACAATCGCCTCGCCGATCGCTTGCTGCCACCAGCTTTCGGTTTCGCGGTCAAACATAATCATGTCCGAATTGCGCAACTTGCCAGACACCCCAAAGCTAAGCGTACCTTGGTCAATGCGCCGGTCAAAAGTGATCCCTGAATTACACAACGGGCAGAAGGTGACAGCCACAGGAATACCGCCGACCACGTCGTTCACAATTTCATGCCATGTCAGATAGCGGATGGGATAAGCGCGCGGGACTTCGCCTTCGATCTCTAGGGTAATGACCGGTTCACGCGGCAGCAGATTGGCTTTATCGGCGACCGCCACAAACGTAGGGTTATCAAGCGCGGGGATTCCGTCTTTGGGTGGACCGCCTGATAGGATCTCGACCCAGTTTTCGACACTGGTATTTTCAAAATCCGTGTTCGGCCACTCAAAGGACCAAAACTCGGGGCTAGCCGCGGACATGCTCGCGGCGGTGCAAAATGCTGCAATTGTGGGGATCAGGCGCATCGGTCTCTCCTACTTGTTGCATGCAGGGTGTCCGATTGTGTGCAGTACGCCTAGCCCCCTCGCAGCATTGTGAGGGGGCTAGGCTTTTTTGTTACTCGGTGACGCGCACTGCGGCCATCATATCGGGTTCACCGATGACGGCGCCATTGGCGCCAGTGCCGCGTTTGATCGTATCGACGATGTCCATACCTTCAATCACAGCACCCACAACGGTGTATTGCCCGTTCAGGAAATAACCCGGTTCAAACATGATAAAGAACTGGCTATTGGCCGAATTCGGGCTCTGCGCCCGCGCCATGCCAATCACACCACGTTCAAAAGGCAGGTCAGAGAATTCAGCGGGAATGTCCGCAAATTCTGATCCGCCGGTACCCGCGCGTGACAAGTCCATGCCCATCACACCGTTTTCGACATCGCCTGTTTGCGCCATGAAGCCGTCGATGACGCGGTGAAAAACCACACCATCATAGTTGCCTGCTTGGGCAATCGCACTGATCTGTGCCACGTGAAGCGGCGCAGTTTCCTCAAACAGGTCAATGACGATTGTGCCATTGGCTTCGCCTGCGATGTCGATCTCAAGACCCGCACTTAGCGCAGGCGTGGCGACCAGCGCCAAGACTGCAGCAAGCTTAAACATCGGCAGCTACTTTGACGCTGATCATACGATCAGGGTTCATTGGCGGCTCGCCCTTCATGATCGCATCGACGTGGTTCATGCCGGAGATTACCTGACCGTAGACAGTATACTGACCGTTCAGGAAATCGTTGTCTTTGTAGTTGATGAAGAACTGGCTGTTTGCCGAATCCGGGTTCGCGGAACGTGCTGCACCCAATGAGCCGCGTGCGTGCGGGATCTTTGAGAACTCAGCTGGCAGGTCAGGCATCTCTGATGCGCCTGTACCGGCGCGACCGATGTTAAAGTTGTCTTCCATGTTGCCGTTGGCCACATCACCTGTTTGCGCCATAAAGCCATCAATTACACGGTGAAAGCAGACATTGTCGTAGGAACCAGCACGCGCCAGTTCTTTCATGCGTGCAGTGTGTGCAGGTGCCACATCTGGCAGCAAGGCAATCACGACATCACCGTCTTTGAGGGTCACGATGATTGTGTTTTCTGGGTCTTTGATATCGGCCATTGGGCGCTCCATTCTATGCAAGTTCGGCAATGACATATGGCCCATCGCGCCAATTGCCAACCCGGCACGGTTGACGCGGGTTCAACTAAGCGTAAACGTGATCGAAAAAGGAGCACGACGATGGCTTGGAAAACACTCGATGACATGGATTTCGCTGGCAAACGCGCGTTAGTCCGTGTGGATATCAACGTTCCCGTCGAAAATGGCGTTGTCACCGACACCACGCGGATAGAGCGGATCATTCCGACAGTCGACGATATCCAAGAAATGGGTGGCAAGGTCATTCTCATGGCTCATTTTGGACGCCCCAAGGGTCAGGTCGTGCCTGAATTGTCGCTTGAACATATTGCCGCGGCTGTCGCCGATGTGCTGGGCCTGCCTGTGACATGGGTTAATTCTGACTACGCTGATGCTGTGGCAGAGATGGAAGGCGACGAGGTTTTGTTGCTGGAAAACCTGCGCTTTAATCCCGGCGAAGAGAAAAACGACGAAGGCTTTGCCCGCCGCTTGGCCAGCCTTGGCGACATCTACGTCAACGATGCGTTTTCCGCAGCGCACCGCGCGCATGCCAGCACCGAAGCGATTGCCCGCCTGTTGCCATCCTGCGCAGGCCGATTGATGGCAGAAGAACTGGGCGCATTGGAACAAGCGCTTGGTACACCGCAACGACCCGTTGTGGCTGTGGTAGGTGGTGCCAAAGTATCCACCAAGCTGGATCTATTGGGCAATCTAGTTAGCAAGGTCGATCATTTAGTGATTGGCGGCGGCATGGCGAATACGTTTTTAGCCGCCCAAGGCATCAATGTTGGTAAATCACTATGTGAACATGATCTCGCAGACACCGCCCGCGACATTCTTGGCAAAGCAAAGGCTGTTGGATGCGAAATCATCTTGCCGCGTGACATTGTTGTCGCCCGTGAATTCAAAGCAGGCGCCGCCAATGAGATACTGGCCCCTGATGCTTGCCCTGCAGACGCGATGATCTTGGACGCTGGTCCTGCGACGGTCGCGTACATCTGCGAGGTGCTGGAAGGCGCAAAGACCTTGGTCTGGAACGGCCCGCTTGGTGCGTTTGAGATTGAACCCTTCGATGCCGCAACAAATGCTGCAGCGGCGAAGGCTGCGGAGCTATCTAAGGCAGGCAAATTGATCTCTGTTGCAGGTGGCGGTGATACAGTTGCGGCCCTGAACCAAGCGGGTGCCGCGGATGATTTCACTTATATCTCGACCGCTGGTGGGGCGTTCTTAGAATGGATGGAAGGCAAGACATTGCCGGGCGTTGCTGCACTCGAAGGGTAAGTTTGAGGGGGCGCTGCCCCCACAGCCTTTGGCGGCCCCCGAGGTATTATTGAACAAAAGAAGCCTTGGCTGCGCATGTTTGCGATAACATAGCGTCCGGTTGCGCTAACACGTTTGCAACGCGAGGCTGTGCGCCCTATCGGTCCTTTATCATGCTTACATAAAAAGGGCGATCAGATGAAAACCACCAGAACCGTTCAGAAGATTCTTAGCCATTATGAAGGTGAAAACCCCGGGGTGAAGGCCAATTTGGCCCGCATCCTAATGAACGGCAAATTGGGTGGCACCGGCAAGATGATTATCCTGCCCGTCGATCAAGGCTTTGAACACGGACCTGCGCGGTCGTTTGCGCCAAATCCAGCGGCCTATGATCCGCATTATCTTTTCCAGTTGGCTATCGATGCGGGCCTCAATGCCTACGCGGCCCCATTGGGGATGATTGAGGCTGGCGCTGATACGTTTGCAGGCCAAATACCAACAATCCTCAAGGTGAACTCTGCGAACTCTTTGATCCCTGATGCGGCCCCGAAAACCCAAGCGATCACGGCGTCAGTTGATGATGCGCTGCGTCTTGGCTGTTCGGCAATTGGCTTTACGATCTATCCCGGCTCATCCGCTGCGTTGAATATGTTCAGCGACATTGCAGAGATGCGCAAAGAAGCGGCGGCCAAAGGCATCGCCACTGTGATCTGGTCCTACCCACGTGGTGAGGCGTTGGATAAAGACGGTGAAACTGCAATTGATATCGCGGCCTATGCGGCACAGATTGCCGCCTTGCTGGGTGCGCATATTATCAAGATCAAGCTGAGCACCGATCATCTGAGCCTGCCCGAAGCCAAGAAGGTTTATCTGGACAAGAAGATCGACATCGCGACCCAAGCGGCCCGTGTGCGCCACTGCGTTGATAGCGCACTTGGTGGGCGTCGGATCACGGTGTTCTCTGGCGGTGCAGCGAAAGGTGCTGACGCGGTTTATGATGATGCCCGCGCGATCCGTGACGGTGGCGGCAATGGCTCGATCATTGGGCGGAATTCGTTCCAGCGTGACCGCGCAGACGCGCTGGCGATGCTGAACAAGCTGGTCGATATCTATCGCGGCAAAGCCTAAAACGGTCCCTATCGCTGCGGCATGCTGAGCAAAGTCCAGTGCTTTGCATGCCCAACAACCTGCCCGCCCTCTGCGAGCCGTTCAGCAATTGCGCCGCGCTCGTGTTTCGGACATCCGATCAGGATAGATGCGTCATCCAGAAAACCTGACGTGAGATCGTTTTCGCCAATCACTTGGCAAACATCATCTGACTTTGGAAATGGCCGCACGGCGAACAGACCGGATTCTGCGGGGGTTGAATAGGTAAAGCGCGTGGGAACTGGTCCAAAGCCAAGCGCATCAACGGACGCGCATCCAATGCCTAGAAGTGCTGCGAATGCTGCGAGGAATACGAATTTCACGGGCATCTCCTGTTTCGCCGCTAATGGTCATAAGTATTGCGGGCGCGCATTCAACTGTCGAGAAAAAGGTGTGGGATTACTGCATTTAAGGGATTCCCTTTGCGAATCAAATATGCGATTCTAATCCCAGTCACCCGTCAGAGGTGACGCATGAGGCAAAGACATGATCCGACGCAATCGCCCACAGCTGGGTGCCCTCTTTTACTTTCTTGGCATGATTATGCTGGGGCTGTATTTTACCTTTGCCGCCGTGCAAGGGGACTACGGGCTGTTCAAACGGATCGAAGTCAAAGCCGAAGGCGAAGCTTTAGAGACAGAACTTGCCAGCCTGCAAGCAGACGTGTTGCGCATGGAAAACCTGACAACGCGTTTGTCGGACAATTACCTTGATCTTGATTTGCTTGATCAGCAAGCACGCGACGTGCTGGGCATGATCCGCGCTGACGAAATCGTCATCCGTTAATCCAAATTTCCGACATTCACTGGGCGCAACGCGGCTATTCGCAAGACGCTTGACCAAAGGTCACTTTGACACTCGCAATTTCGTGAGGCATGGTTTATCGATAGTTTAATACTAAACTACTTACAAAACCGCCGGAGGATTGCACATGCCGCCCAAGAAGGCCGCCGCGAAATCGAACGTCTCTGCAGAAGAACTGCTCGGACATTACCGTGAAATGCTGCTGATCCGGCGATTTGAAGAAAAGGCCGGCCAGTTATATGGCATGGGCCTTATTGGCGGTTTCTGCCACCTTTATATCGGACAGGAAGCCGTTGTTGTGGGCCTAGAGGCCGCAGCCGACGAGGGCGACAAGCGCGTCACATCCTACCGCGACCACGGTCACATGCTGGCTTGCGGGATGGACCCTAAAGGTATCATGGCAGAGCTGACAGGCCGCGAAGGTGGTTTTTCCAAGGGCAAAGGCGGCTCTATGCATATGTTCTCGAAAGAGAAGCATTTCTATGGCGGCCACGGAATTGTTGCAGCACAGGTGCCACTTGGTGCCGGTCTTGCGTTTTCTGACAAGTATAA
>CBDTVI010000103.1:0-7900 GCA_965364065.1 uncultured Yoonia sp.
GCAGCGAAAGGTTCCCAATCACGGCGCGGATCACGCTATTGGTATCATCGCTGTCACCGGAAACGGCCAAACCGATCAAAGCCCCTTTTTCGCCACCAAATGCGCGTGCATAATCTGCCGCCAGATCAACGTTTTCGCTATGCGATCCTGTGCCCGCTTGGCGCAGAGCAATTGTCACTCCTTGGCCGCTTGGCCCATATGGTGACGCGATCACTTGACCGCGCGCATGGTTGCCGCCCCATGCGTATTGTACGATCCGCACGTCTTTATTGCCAAGCAGACTGCGAATATTGGCGCCTTCCAACCCTGGTGCCAGGCTTTCAGGCACGAACACGAAATAAAGCGAGATATTGCGGTCATCCCCACCCTTTAGACTTAGGTCTGTCGGGGGCACAGATTGATCGACGGTCCAACCCCATGTCGCGCTATTGGTTTCCCAATCACCGCGCCCAACCCGCGCCCACGCGATAGAAACCGATCCTTCGGACACCAGCCCAAGGTTCTGACCGAATGTGTAGTCGTTCGAACTGAACAACGACAATCGTTGTTCCTTCCAGCCATCAGAAAAATTGACAGGTCCTGCTGTCGCACTGACGGCGGTGAAGATGGCAAGAACAGCTGAAAGCAACAAGCGCATGGCGAAATCCTTTATGAGTTGCCCCTGACCTACCGCAATGATCGCTGCAAGAAACCATGCAGCGTGCAATGTCACGCAATCGTTAGCTTTGGTTACTGCTGGATGCTCTCAAGGTATTCGGTCAACACCAATAGTTTCATCGGCACAGGGGTGCCCAAACCGTCCGTTTCAACAATCACGGTTTCGCCCAAATCGCCCGCGCCAAATTCAGGCATTGCCGCGCTGAAATGCGTGCCGCGATCAAGGCCGTCGATTGTGCTCATTACTTGATTGGTCGGGAAAGTGCCGCCATTACGCGCCGCGATCATCGTCAGATCAGGTGGCGCCGTGGCCAGATCACGTGCGGCAAGCCCGCCACCCGTCGCATCCGCCCCGTGGCAGCTTGCGCAATTTTCCATATAGGCAGTGCGCCCATCGACCGGTTCTTCGACACATGCCGCAAGGCCAAGTGCAGCAAGGATGATTAGGTAACGCATGATACTGTGCCTCTTTGTTTTGATTAGCTTAGCAAGTGTTCGCGCGCGCGGCTATGATCCAGATCAGGCAGCAAGCTTTTGCACCAAAGCCCACAATGCGTCTGGCACGTCGACTTCGGTCATCACCTTGCGATCTGCACCGGGTATGCGTGCGCCATCTTGCTCTGCAACCGCTTCGGCGACACGGGCAAAGCGGTCTCCAAAACCGTCATGGTAGGTGCCGGGATCCATCAGGATATAGAACTGCCCCAGATCATGCGGCTTGCCTTCAGCCACTTTTAGGCCCGCCACATCAAGTGAATTAACCGATCCGGTCATACCTGCCGCCAAAAGTTCAGCCATCAACCCAAAGCCCCATCCCTTGTAGCCGCCCGCACTGACCAAAGCGCCCTTCAAGGCCGCCTCTGGGTCAGTAGTCGGCTTGCCGTCTGCATCAACGGCCCACCCCAGCGGGATCGCCTCGCCGGCAGCTTTCGCCATTGTAATTTTGCCCAAGGCCACGGCAGATGTCGAAAAATCGAAATGCAGCGCAGGCGCACCATCACCCGGAACCGTCATCGCAATGGGGTTGGTGCCGATCACGCGCTTGTTGCCACCCGGAGGGGCCACCACGGGCGACGCATTTGTGAAACCAATACCAATTAGCCCCGCCGCTGCGATCTGTTCGGTAAAAAATCCAAGCGACGTGCACGTATGCGCATGTGCGACAGCCAATGTGGCAACACCGTTTTCGCGCGCGGCAGCGACCGCTTCAGGCAAACCTGCATCAAAGGCTGGCTGCGCAAAACCAAACTTGGCGTTGGCTAAAACGGCGCTTGGACGCGGGCGTGAAACCTCGGGAGTAACGGTGCCATTGACCCGACCAGAGGCCAACTGCGTGCAATAGCTTTCCAGATAATAAAGACCGCAAATGACATTCCCCAAAGCTTCGGCGCGGGTAACGGCTTTTGCGACGGCTGCGGCCTGCGTGGGGCCTGCGCCATGTGCTAAAAGGGCTGCACGGCTGTGCGCCTCGATCTCGGTGACGGAAATTCTCATAGGTCCTCCAATACCCCGTTGGTCAGCCTGACTTGACGGTCCATGCGCGCGGCCAGTTCAAGGTTATGTGTCGCAATCACAGCAGCCAGCCCCGTTTCACGCACTAAACGCATCAACGTATCAAAAACGCGGTCTGATGTTTCTGGATCAAGGTTGCCTGTCGGCTCATCCGCCAAAAGCAGTGACGGTTCATTCGCCAAAGAACGGCAGAACGCGACCCGTTGCTGTTCACCGCCCGACAAAGCGGCGGGTCTATGTGACGCGCGTTCGGCTATCCCCACGCGGTCCAACAATGCCATGGCACGATCAGAGGCGTCCTTGTCAGATACACCGTTTGCCAACTGTGGCAGCACGATATTTTCGAGTGCAGTAAATTCCGGCAGCAAGTGGTGAAACTGATAGATGAACCCAACCGCAGACCGGCGCACCGCTGTGCGTTTGCGGTCCGATAGTTTGGTCATATCCGTGCCTTCAATCGCTACCGATCCCGCGTCAGGTGTATCCAGCAGCCCTGCGATATGCAGCAACGTCGATTTACCTGCACCGGAAGGCGCAACCAAGGCGACAACTTCACCAGGGCTGACGTTCAGCGACACGCCTTGCAGCACACGCACTTCGTTTGGCTTGCCTGCGTTATAGGTTTTGGTCAGGTCAGAGACCTGTAGGGTCAGATTACTCATAGCGCAGCGCCTCGACAGGGTTCATGCGCGCCGCACGGCGGGCCGGAAAGATCGTAATGATCCACGATAGCCCAAGCGACAATGACATCGCCTTTAGGACATCAGAGAGGTGCAATTGGGCAGGCACATTATAAATGCCGCGAATGGACGGGTCCCAGACACCGCCGCCTGCGACGTAATTCACAAGGCTGAAAATCTGATCAATGTAGATCGCAAACAGACACCCCAAGATCACGCCCAGCGCTGTTCCAATCGTGCCAATCCCTGCCCCGCAGATAAAAAAGATACGCAGAATGGACCCTTCGGTCAGGCCCATCGTGCGCAAAATACCCACATCACGACCCTTGTTTTTGACCAACATAATTAGACCACTGATGATGTTCATTGAGGCCACCAAGACGAGGATCGACAGGATAATGAACATCACATTGTCCTCGATCGTCAGCGCCCGCAGGAAACGCCCAACGCGGTCTTGCCAGCTATAGGCCCACATGCCGGGGCCAGCCGCGTCCGCAATTGTTTGCTTCAAGTTTTCAGATTGATTGAGGTCGTCCAGAACCACCGATAACTCATCCGCAACACCGTCGCGGTTCAGCACCAGTTGTGCCACATCAAAGGGCAAATAAACGCGCACCTCATCGATTTGGAAGCGCCCCGTCGAGAAGATATAAACAACTTCATAAGCATTGCGCCGCGTCGATTGCCCCATCGGGGTGGCCGCGCCCGACCGCGTTGTCAGTTCAATCCGGTCGCCAATGCCAAGCCCAAGATTAGACGCCAGCGCCGAACCAATCGCGATCCCGTTTGGCAGATCGTCAATATTGCCAACTGTCCGTTCACTTTGCACAATCGCGTCAGACCGCTTGAGGTCATCCAGGCGAATGCCGTAAATATCAGCAAGCCCGATGCGCCCAGAGCCAGACGCCATCGCCTGCCCACGGATCAGAGGTGCCACCGAAATGACGCCTTCGACTCCACGCACGCGTTCGGCTGCCGCTTCGAAATCTTCAATCACTGCACGCGGCTGTACGACAGTGACATGCGCATTTGCACCTGCAATCGTGTCAATGAATTCAGCCCGAAATCCCGAACGAACGGCCAATGTTGCAATCAAAGCGAACACGGCCAACGTGACGCCGATCAAACTGATCCACGTCATAACACTGACGCCGCCTTCAGCGCGTTTGGCGCGAATATAACGCCACGCAATCATCCATTCGAATTTTGCGAAAGGCTTTGTAGATTGCACCTTAGCCATGTCTGCTCCTGCATCGGTTATCGCGCAATGTGGGGCGCAAGGGGGCGATGGTCAAATTTATGCAATGCCTTCGTAAATTTTGGCGATCTTGGCAACTGCGTCTTCTGGTGGCAGCTCTTCGCTTTCACCCGTCCGGCGGCAAGTCAATTCAACGACGCCGTTTTTCAATCCGCGTGGACCCACCGTAATCCGCCATGGCAGACCGATCATATCCATTGTGCCAAACTTGGCACCCGCACGTTCGTCGCGGTCATCATAAAGCGGATCAAGACCCAGCGCTTTCAGCGAAGCATAGATCGCTTCGCAAGCTGCATCTGCTGCGGCGTCACCGGAACGCATGTTCAGGATGCCACAATGGAAAGGCGTGACGCCTTCGGGCCAGATAATGCCTTTGTCGTCATGGCTGGCCTCAATGATCGCACCCAACAGACGCGACACGCCGATGCCGTGGCTGCCCATGTGCACGGGTACTTTATTGCCCTGACCATCATCGACCATAGCGTCCATCGCTTCGGAATACTTGGTACCAAAATAGAAAATTTGCCCGACCTCAATGCCGCGTGCTGTACGCTTGCGATCTTCCGGGATTGCCGCGAATTGCGCTTCATCATGGGTTTCATCAGTGCGCGCATAGCGGCTGGTGAATTCATCCATCACGGCCGCACAAGCCGCTTTGTCATCATAGTCAATTTCACGGTCGCCGAATTTCAGGTCGGTGATCTCGCTGTCATAAAACACCTCTGACTCGCCAGTTTCAGCCAACACCAAGAACTCGTGGGTGTCGTCGCCGCCAATAGGGCCACTGTCGGCACGCATCGGGATCGCCTGTAATCCTAGACGCTCGTATGTGCGCAGATAGCTGACAAGATGGCGGTTGTAGGCGTGCATCGCGTCTTCTTTGGTCAAATCAAAGTTATAACCGTCCTTCATATAAAACTCACGGCCACGCATCACGCCAAAGCGCGGGCGCACTTCGTCACGAAATTTCCACTGGATTTGATAAAGTGTCAGCGGCAAGTCTTTGTAGCTGTTCACATGGGCACGGAAAATGTCGGTAACCAGCTCTTCAGCCGTCGGAGTGAACAGCATATCGCGCCCGCCACGGTCTTTGATCCGCAGCATTTCTTCGCCATAAGCGTCATAGCGTCCGCTCTCGCGCCATAGATCTGCAGATTGGATCGTAGGCATCTGGATTGCGATGTGACCCGCGCGTTCTTGTTCTTCGTGCACGATGTTTTCGATTTTGCGCAGAACCTTGAAACCCAACGGCAGCCACGAATAGATCCCCGCAGACGCCTGTTTGATCATACCAGCCTGCAACATATAGCGGTGGCTGACGATCTGCGCTTCGCGCGGCGTTTCTTTTAGAACGGGCAGAAAATAGCGGCTGAGGCGCATGGGTTTGACCTTTTTATTTATGTGTTAAAATCGGGTGTAATCTGCGCAAGTGGACCCCGCAAGCACTGTCAGGCCCTCAAGCAAGCTATTTATTGCGCCCTGCCCTTGCGCCGCACGCTACCATGACGCATCTATTTCTTAAGCAAACAAAGGTTAAACATGGCACTTCCGATCGGTCAGCAAGCAAAATATTGGGGTATCGTGACAGCGGTGTTTCTGGTGGTGCTATGGTTTTTGGGTGATGTAATCCTGCCATTTGTTTTAGGCGGGGCAATTGCATATTGCCTTGATCCCATCGCCGACCGACTTCAGAGGGCGGGTTGCTCGCGGGTCGTATCAGTGGCGATTATAACGCTAGTGGCTGTTTTCACCTTTGTTTTGTTGTTCCTGCTAGTGATCCCGACACTGATCGAACAGACATCGTCGCTGATCAACACCGCCCCCGAGCTTTTAGACCGGCTTCGGACGGGCCTGACCGAACGGTTCCCGCAACTGTTGGACGAAGAAAGCACCGTTTATCAACAGCTGTTGGCGATGGGTGACACAATCCAATCCAAAGGCGGAGATTTGGTCAATGGCATTCTGACTTCTGCACTGGGCCTGATCAACATCCTTGTTTTGCTGATTATCGTCCCTGTCGTCGCATTTTATATGCTGCTGGATTGGGATAATATGACAGCAAAGATCGACGACATGTTGCCACGCGACTATGTCGACACCGTCCGCATGCTCGCACGCGACATCGATGCAACATTGGCGTCGTTCATTCGCGGACAAGGCACAGTTTGCCTGATCCTTGGGACTTACTATGCCGTGGCTTTGATGATTGCGGGACTGAACTTTGGCCTGATCGTGGGCTTCATTGCAGGGCTGATTACATTCATTCCTTATATTGGCGCATTGGTGGGTGGCGTGCTAGCGGTCGGCTTAGCGCTATTCCAGTTCTGGGGCTCTGTTGAAATGGTGGATGGCGACACTGTCACCTACACAACCAACTGGTTGCGGATCGGGATCATCGGCGCGATTTTTGGACTTGGCCAATTCCTAGAAGGCAATGTTCTGACCCCTAAACTGGTCGGCGGGTCCGTCGGGTTACACCCAGTTTGGTTGCTCTTTGCCCTGTCTGTCTTTGGATCGCTGTTCGGCTTTGTGGGCATGCTGGTTGCCGTTCCTATAGCCGCGATGATTGGCGTCGTGCTGCGCTGGGGTGTTGGGCAATATAAAATCAGTCTACTTTATCGCGGCAAGTCCACGGACACATAAATGGCAGATCAGCTTTCATTTGACTGGCCAAGCGGTGTCGCGCTGGGGCCAGAGGACTTTTTCGTCTCGCAAGCTAATGCGCAAGCATTTGCAATGCTCAGCACGCCTGACGCATGGCCCGAGGGCAAACTGGTGGTAACCGGTCCAATCGGCGCCGGCAAAAGCCACCTTGCTGGTATTTTTCGCACGCAGTCCGACGCACTTTTGCTGAATGCCATCGACGTCCCAGCAGATTTTCGAACCACAGCGCTCGCGATTGTCATTGAAGACATGGAGCATCTGCCGCGCGCCGCGGAAGAAGCCGTTTTTCATTTGCACAACAACCTACGTGCCAGTGGTGGGCTACTTTTGATGACGGCTGAAACACCCCCCGTCCGGTGGCCTATCGCCCTGCCCGACTTGGCAAGCCGCATGCAGGCAACAACTGTCGCCGAGATCGCAAATCCCGATGATGCGCTGTTGTCTGCGCTGATTATGAAGCTGTTTGCAGACCGCCAGATCAGCCCCAAACCTTCTTTGGTGCAATATCTGTCCACACGGATCGAACGCTCTTATGCGTCTGCAGCCGACATTGTCGCCCAGTTGGATGCCGCTGCACTTGCGCAAGGCCGCAAGATCAACAAAGCGCTCGCCGCTGACCTGCTGGACAAGCACGACTGACCCCGCGATACTTGTCATAGAACCGCAACAATGGCGGTGTAAAAGGCTTTATGAAAAACGCAAATTTCCTTGATGGGGATTATCCGGCCCCGACAAAGCTGGATATTGACCTCGAGACACCAGCACGTTTCGTGAACCGTGAACTGAGCTGGCTCAGCTTTAACTGGCGCGTGCTGGAAGAGGCCGAAAACCCGCGTGTTCCATTGCTCGAACGTTTGCGGTTCCTCTCGATTTCAGCCACCAACCTTGATGAGTTTTATACTGTCCGCGTCGCAGGCCTGCGCGAGTTGTCAAATGAAGGCAACAGCACCCCCGGCCTTGATGGGCGCACCCCGGCAGAACAGTTAGTCGTTATCGACAACGACGCCCGCGCGTTGATGACCCGCCAGCAGGCGGTCTTTACCGATCTGCAAAAAGAGATGGCAGCGCAAGACATCCACATCCTTGAACGCAAAGACCTAAGTGACGCGGACATCGCATATCTTGAAGA
>CBDTVI010000104.1:0-7840 GCA_965364065.1 uncultured Yoonia sp.
GATCTCTTACGCAGCGCTTTTGCTTCGATCTGGCGAATACGCTCACGCGTCACGCTGAACTGCTGACCCACTTCTTCAAGCGTGTGGTCGGTGTTCATCCCGATGCCAAAACGCATCCGCAGCACACGCTCTTCGCGTGGCGTGAGTGACGCCAGAACCCGTGTGGTCGTCTCTTTCAGGTTCTCTTGGATCGCTGAATCAAGTGGTAGGATCGCATTCTTGTCTTCGATGAAGTCACCCAACTGGCTGTCTTCTTCGTCACCAATCGGTGTTTCAAGGCTGATCGGTTCTTTGGCGATCTTCATAACCTTGCGAACTTTTTCCAAAGGCATCTGCAGCTTTTCTGCAAGTTCCTCTGGTGTTGGCTCGCGGCCAATTTCGTGCAGCATCTGACGACCTGTACGGACCAGCTTGTTGATCGTTTCGATCATATGGACCGGAATACGAATTGTGCGCGCCTGATCTGCAATCGAACGTGTGATTGCCTGACGGATCCACCAAGTTGCGTAGGTCGAGAATTTATATCCACGACGGTATTCGAACTTATCCACGGCCTTCATAAGGCCGATGTTGCCTTCCTGAATGAGGTCAAGGAATTGCAAACCACGGTTCGTGTATTTTTTCGCGATTGAAATCACGAGGCGCAAGTTCGCTTCGACCATTTCTTTCTTAGCCTGACGTGCTTCTTTTTCGCCCTTTTGGACTTGCTGCACGATGCGGCGGAATTCGGTGATATCAACGCCGACATACTGGCCAACCTGAGCCATGTCGCCGCGCAATTCTTCGATTTTTCCGGTCGATTTCTCAACCATCATCTGCCAGCCGCGACCAGCTTTTCCGGCCATATCTTCAAGCCAATTCGGGTCAAGTTCACGACCACGATAGGCGTTAATAAATTCACGGCGGTTGATACGGGCTTGGTCTGCGAGCTTCACCATAGAGCTGTCGATCGACATGATCCGGCGGTTAATGCCGTAAAGCTGGTCGATTAGCGCTTCAATGCGGTTGTTGTGCAGGTGCAGTGAATTCACCATTTCAACAATTTCTGACCGCAGCTTTTGATATTTCTTTTCCTGCTTGTCGGAAAAAGACGAATCTTCGTTCAACGTGGCTGACATCCGCGCGTCTTGCATATCAGACAGGTCAGCAAAATCGCGTGCGATCACGTCAAGCGTTTCAAGAACGCGCGGCTTAAGTGCAGCCTCCATCGCGGCAAGCGACATGTTGGCCTGATCTTCTTCATCATCATCGTCGTCTTTGGCAATCGGATTGCCATCAGCGTCCAATTCTGGCGATTCTTCTTTCTTGGCTTCGTCGCCCGCAACTGGGGCCGCCACAACCGGTTCGGCAGCACCTTCTTCGTCAAGCTGATCGCCGAAGGTCGTTTCAAGGTCGATCACATCACGCAGCAAAATATCTTCTGTCAAAAGCTCATCACGCCAGATCGTAATCGCCTGGAATGTCAGCGGGCTTTCACAAAGCCCCAAGATCATCGTGTTGCGGCCAGCCTCGATACGCTTGGCAATCGCAATCTCGCCTTCACGCGATAGCAGTTCAACCGAACCCATTTCACGCAGATACATCCGCACCGGATCATCGGTACGGTCCAGCTTTTCAGCTTCGGCGCCACCAATGGTGACATCGCGCGAACCCGACACCGTGGCCACAGCAGTGTTGCCTTGGTTCTCTTCGGTTTCTTCGCTTTCTTCTTCTTCGGTGACCTGAATGCCCATTTCGGACAGCATCGACATGACGTCTTCGATCTGGTCCGACGACACCTGCTCTGGCGGAAGAACAGCGTTCAACTGGTCATAAGTGATGTAGCCCCGCTCGCGCGCATCGGCGATCATCTTTTTAACGGCGGTCTGGCTCATATCAAGACTGATATCGCCGTCCTGTTCCGCATCTTTACGGTCGTCGTTATCTTTCGCGGCCATGTAAAGTGCCCTTTCAAAGCGGTCGTTTCAAGCCAAAGTGATTCGGCTGATTCGGTTAATGTCGAATCAACCCCGCTTTGAGGCGATTCGCAAGTGGGCTGGGCCCTGATTTATTGAGTGTTGCGCCTATAGCTACTTAGGCTGATCACTGCCCTTTGCAAAGTTGATCTGTCCAAGAAGTTGATCAAATGCACTTTGTTCTTCTTTCTTCATACGCGCGCCGTTTTCGCCAATGGCATATTCGGCCTTGTCTTCATTGTCGCCCCGCCCCGCTTTGTCCACCGCGGCGGTGGACTGCGCTAGACGCCACGTAAGCCCTTCATCGGCGACCCCGTCAAGGTCTGCAACGGCATCTTCGATTTCGCGCATATGGCCATGACGTGCTGCCAATTTGGCAAATTCTTCTGCCAGACACAGCCGCACTATTACAACGTCACCGCCACGTCTTATCGCGGGGCTAATAGCGACATGGTTCTGGCTCATCAGCTTTTCAAGGGGGGCTGGTCCCAGATCTTCGATCACGCATGCTCGCAAGTCATTTGCACCAAGATGCCGCAGCAAGCACATCTGCAAATCGCGGTGTGTCGGGTCGCGGCTGTTCATCTGCTCAAGCGGTGTTTCAAAATCAACGGCAACGGATGGGGCCACAATCATCGCCGCCAGTATGACGGCTTCGCGGACATGATCCTCGTCTGCCGCAGCACCTGCAAGGGCTGAACTGCGCGCAGTCGCCACAGGGCTAACGTCACGCTTCCATGGGTCCTGCTTGCCGTTCCACGCGCGATTGCCTGCAGACCGCGGTGCAGCCGCTTTGCGCGGCGAAAACAACGCCCAGCGCATGTCTTTGATGGCCTGACCATAGTGGTTTCGGATCGACGGGTCTTGGATCAGTTTGATCTTTTCGCGCAGCGTCTTGTCGAGGGCCGCCTTGCGTTCAGGGCTGTCAAAGATTTTGCCTTCGGTTTCGCGCTGCCACAACAATTGCACCATCGGGATAGCCTGATCCAGCAATAACTGCATGGCACCCGCCCCTTGCGCCTTGATCAAATCATCAGGATCCATCCCCTCTGGCATCAATGCAAAACGCAACGATTGACCTGCCTCAAGCAGCGGCAGCGCAATTTCGATCAACCGCATCGCGGCACGCAATCCGGCCGTATCCCCGTCCAGTGCGATGATCGGTTCTGGCCCAATCCGCCACAAAAGACGCAACTGATCCTCGGTGATTGCCGTGCCAAGCGGGGCGACAGTCGCGGTAAACCCCGCCTCTGACAGCGCAATGACATCCATATAGCCTTCAGCCACGATCAGCGTCTTGCCTTTACCGGCAGCCTCGCGGGCAGGACCGTGATTATAAAGACTGCGGCCTTTATCAAACAGCGCCGTTTCAGGCGAATTATAGTATTTCGCGGGCGCATTCGGGTCCATTGCGCGACCACCAAAGCCAATGGCGCGGCCACGGGCATCGCGTATGGGGAACATGATCCGGTCACGAAAACGATTATAAAGCCCGCCACCGCGGTCACTTTCGGCGGCAAGCCCCGCATCGACGGCCAGCTTGGGATCAACCCCCTTGCCCTGAAGATGCTCTAAAACGCCACCATTCGCGGGTGCGAACCCAATATCCCAGCGCGCTTGCGCATCAACACTCAATCCGCGCCGTTCCAAATAATCGCGCGCGTCAGCCGCCACCGCGGTCTGCAATTGCAACCGGTGAAATTGCACGGCCTGTTCCATCACATCAGTCAGAACAGTGCGGGCGTCAGCCTTTTCTTGCGCGCGCGGGTCGCGGTCTGGCACAGGCATCCCTGCTTCAGCCGCGAGTATCTTCACAGCCTCCATGAACTCGACGTTCTCGGTCTCGCGCACAAATGAAATCGCGTCGCCTTTGGCATGACAGCCAAAGCAATAGTAGAACCCTTTGCGATCATCGACGTGAAAGCTGGCGCTTTTCTCTTGATGGAACGGGCAGGACGCCCACAGATCGCCTTTACCTTGGTTGGATTTGCGGGTGTCCCACATCACCTTACGGCCTACGACCTGCCCAAGGGACAGCCGATTGCGTAACTCATCAAGGAAACCGGGTGGAAGACTCATGCGCGCAGTATCTGCCAATTAGCCCCAAAGGCCAATCCTTCTTCCGAGCCTAAATATCCCCGCCGGAGGCATCACAATTCGTAGAATTTTGACCTAGCGTAACCCGACCCCACGCATCGCAACATGCAAATCATGCACCAATGTCGCAGCCATGGACCGCATGACCATAATTTCAAATCCTCGCGACCCAACCCGCGTAATCGTCACTGACATATGCCCAAGCATCGTTTTCGTGACATGGTTCTTTTTGAAAACAGGCCCACGCAAATCAACGGGAACCAGCCGTGCCAACACATCCTCGACGCCCTGCCCATCGATGTGAATGACAGCCCACGCGTCGGTCTGATCCGTGACCGCAGCCAGCCCGTCCAAAGACACCGCACCCGCAACCATCCAGACACCATGCCCAAACCAAGTCACAGCGCCAGAACAGCGGTTGGGTGCAGGCAGGACCGCACCAACTTGGTCTTTCAAGCTGGCCGATGCGGCCTTGGCCATCCCGTTGAAAGGGGCCACAGATGTCAGCCGATCAACGCGGACCTCAGTGACAACAATACCACTAACCTCTAGCGGCAGCAGGTCGCTGCAAGGCGAAAGTGCAATCAATTTAGCCACGTGCACGCCCTCCAGTTGGGTCAACAAAGACAGGGTCACACACGGTGACCTCTTGGGTGATGTCGCGCAGATGATCGCGCAGTGTGATCACCTCGCCATGGCGCGCACGGCCATTTTCAAGAAAGCCTAGTGCGAGATGCGTATCAAGCGTCGGCGAATAACACACCGATGTCGTATAGCCCTGACTGTTTTCGCGCACCGCCGCGGCACCTGCTTGAAACAAATGCGCACCCGCACTCAGCGCATGATCCGGCCCTTTGGATTGCAGACCAACCAATTGCTCGCGCGTCTCGCCGTTCAGCCCGGGCCGCGCAGCCGCCGCTTTGCCGATACAATCCTTCTTGGCACTGACCATACGCCCCATGCCGATATCAAATGCGGTCGTCCGGCCGTGGATTTCAGCATGCGTGATAAAGCCCTTCTCGATACGCAAGACGTTCAACGCCTCCATGCCATATGGCCCACCACTCATCACCTCGGCTTGGGCCACGAGCATGCGAAACAGGCTTTCGCCATAACGTGACGGGACGGAGACTTCGTAAGCATGTTCGCCCGAGAACGATATCCGGAACAGCCGCCCCTGCACGCCGCCGACGCCCACTGGTCCGCAAGCCATGAACGGCCAATCTTCATCATTCAGCTCTTGATCAAGAACTGTGTTCAACAGTGTCCGCGCTTGCGGTCCAGCTACGGCAAATTGTGCCCATTGCTCTGTCACCGAAATCACCGATGCATCCAGATCAGGGCGCAATACCTGCAAAACAAACTCAAGATGGCGCATGACCAGTCCAGCCGCCGCCGTCGTGGTCGTCATCACAAAATGCTGTTCGCCCAACCGTGCCGTCGTGCCGTCATCCAACACGTGCCCGTCTTCGCGCAACATCAGCCCATAGCGCACGCGCCCAACTTTGAGGGTTGAGAACATGTTGGTATAGACAAAATCCAACAGTGCCGCAGCATCCGGCCCTTGCACGTCAATCTTGCCAAGCGTCGACACATCACAAACGCCGACTGTCCCACGGACATACCCCACTTCGCGATCACACGATTGGCGCCAATGCGTCTCACTGGTCTGTGGAAAATAGCTTGGGCGATACCAAAGACCCGCTTCAATCATCGGCGCGCCGCGTGCAACAGTGGCCTTGTGCGAAGTCGTAAACCGTTCGGGCGCAAAGCCTTTGCCTTGGCTGCCCGCCCCCATCGCCGCGATAGAAACCGGCACATATGGCGGACGGAATGTCGTCGTCCCTGTTTCAGGAATACCGCGCCCCGTCGCATCAGCCAGCACGGCAAGGGCAACAACGTTCGACGATTTACCCTGATCAGGTGCCATGCCTTGGGTGGTATATCGCTTCATATGCTCGACCGAGCGAAAGTTCTCTTGGGCGGCCAGCTTGATATCTTTGACGTGGACATCATTTTGGAAATCAATCCACTTGCGACCCTTTCCCTCGACCGACCAAAGCGGCGTAATCGCATAGACAGAATTGTCAGCAGCAGGCACCGACACTTTGGGTTCTAACCCAAGGCTTTTTGCAACTTCCATTGCAGTCTGAGCACCCTCAGAAAGACAATCTGCTGTGCTGAACGCCCCATTGCATGCACCCGCCGTCACCATACCCGGAACGCTGTCTGGTGTGGGCACGAATGATGCAATCTCTTCGTTCCACGTCGGTCGTCCGTTCATGTGACAGGTCAAATGCACCGTCGGATTCCAGCCACCTGACATCGCAAGGCAATCAGCACGGATAACCCGCGTTCCGCTATCTTGGGTGATTGTGATGCTTTCAAGACCATGACGGCCTTTCGTCGCGGTGACTTGCGCCCCTGTGTAGATAGGGAAATCACCTGACACTTGTGCGTCTTCGCGACTGTCGATGACCGCAGCGACTTCAATACCCGCCGCAACCAAATCTCGCGCGGTCCGGTGCGCATCATCATTATTGCCAAAAATCGCGACCGCTCTACCCGGAGCAACACCCCAACGATTCACATAAGCGCGTACCGCGCTGGCCATCATAATGCCGGGCCGATCGTTATTGGGAAATGCAATCGGACGTTCTAACGCGCCTGCACAAAGGATCGCGCGTTTTGCGACGATCCGCCAGAAACACTCCAGCGGTTTACCCTTTGCGCGCGGCCCAGCAATCTGTTCAAGCGCACCATATGTGCCTTGATCATAAGCTCCCGTCACAGTGGTGCGGGTCATCATCCGGACGTTGCCCAATGCATCGAGTTCGGCCAATGCGCTCGCCACCCATTCCGTAGCAGGCAATCCGTCAATGTCCTCCTGCTCACGCAGCAAACGGCCACCCATCGCTGTGTCTTCATCAGCCAGAATAACGTCCGCACCCGCACGCCCAGCGGTCAGTGCAGCCATCAAACCCGCAGGCCCCGCGCCGATCACCAGCACATCACAGAAGGCAAAAGCCTTTTCATAGTCGTCGGGATTTGTCTGGCCGCTTAACGCGCCCAATCCAGCGGCGCGCCGGATCACAGGCTCATAGAGCTTTTCCCAAAAGCTGCGTGGCCACATGAATGTCTTATAGTAAAAGCCTGCCCCCAAGAACGGCGAGACCAGATCATTCACAGCCATCACGTCATAACGCAGCGAAGGCCATGCGTTCTGGCTCGAAACTTCCAACCCTTCGGAAACTTCCAAGGTTGTCGCGCGGACATTCGGTTCTGCTTGCGCACCGCGCCCGACAGTCACAAGCGCGTTTTGCTCTTCCGATCCCGCAGACATCACGCCACGCGGGCGGTGGTATTTGAATGAACGGGCCATCAGTTTGATACCATTAGCCAACAGTGCCGCAGCCACAGGTTCGCCAGGAACCCCCTGCAAGCGCCGCCCATCAAAGGTAAACCTAACCGTACTTTCAGGTGCGTGCAGTCTCATCGTTTCACCTGCTCGGCCAAGGTGGCGCTGTGCACCACGTGCGTGACGGTATTGCGCTCAACAACCAGCCAAGCCCCACAGCCTGCTTCGTGAAACCACATATCGCGGACATCGCCAGCGACATTTTCGCGGTTGTGCAGATAATCATCCCACGCCGTAAGGTCAGCATCGGGTGCAGGGCGGTGCAAGGCGACAGCATCACCTTGATAATAAAACTCACGCCGGTCGCGTTCGCCGCAGTTGGGACAGTTTATGCGCATCGCGTCATCTCATCATCTTGCCAATTAAACTC
>CBDTVI010000105.1:0-7778 GCA_965364065.1 uncultured Yoonia sp.
CCAATCCCACCTACACCGTCCCACATGACATGCCCCCTGTGCTCCACACCCGACGTCCCGCTTTCCCCATACCCCGTTCTTGGCGGGCCTCAGGATGCCTCGGTCGATATTTGCGCCACTTGCACCGCACAGTTGGACGCCCCTGACGACACCCATTTCCGTGTCCTTGCTTCAACGATGTGGTCAGAGGATGCCGCACTTCAAGTGCTGGCCGCCCGCACGCTGGCCAAGCTCGACACCCCTTGGGCGCGCGATTTGGCCGATCAGCTTTATCTGGATGATGACACCCGTGCGTGGGCGGACAATGTGCCCGCGACCACGGCACATACGGATGCCCATGGTGCCCCGTTGAACACGGGCGACACGGTTGTTTTGATCAAGGATTTGCCCGTCAAAGGTGCCGGATTTACCGCCAAACGCGGCACGGCTGTGCGCGGCATCGCCTTGGTTCCAGACAATCCCGCACATATTGAAGGCCGTGTTGAAGGTCAGCGGATCGTGATCCTGACCGCCTTTGTCAAACGCAAATAGAGCGACCTGCACGTCCCAAAAACGCTTGGCTTTTGATTTGCATCAAAGAGCATCTGACGGTTTTGCTGCTATCTTAGCTGCATATTCAACACCGGAGGACATCCCATGTTTCGCCTTGCATCCATGCTTTATTCAATCATCGGCACCACATTTGCGGGTGTCTTGATCATCGCCGTGCTGACATTGGGCTATGACACATTGGTGCCGATCCTGATCTCCGCAGGTGTCGGGGCAATCGCTGCCATTCCGGTCAGTTATTTGGTCGCTCAAGCAATCACGCAGAACAAGGTCTGATCGCGCTTACAGTGCGTTATCGACGGCTTGTCCGGCGGCTGTGATATCGCGGCCGACGCCTTTGGCGGTTTCGCAAGCGGACAGGCCAAGAACGGCAAGGATTAGGGCGATACGGAACATTGGAACCTCATTGGTTTAAACTGTGTTGACGTGAATTTAGCCCGCTGTTGCGCGGTCGGCAAGGCTGTAGATTGTCAGCTGAGAAATGCGCTGATCGCAGCTGTGAATTCGCGCGGTTTTTCGGCGTGCAGCCAATGCCCCGCACCTGGGATTTTCGCAAATTTGGCGGCAGGGAAAAGGGTTTTGATCATCGGTCGCGCGTCGGGCTGCACATAGTCTGACGTGCCGCCTGACAAGAACAGCGTGGGTCCTGTGAACGCACCTGTGACAGGTGGAAACCCGATGATCTTGTCCATCTCGGCGCTTAAGACATCAAGGTTTAGCCGCCAGCGCCGTTCCTTCATATCAAGGCTTTGCAGCAAGAAATCGGCCACGCCCGGTTCGAGCGTGCCCAACTGCTCTTTGGCGTCGCTGCGCGATGTGATGTTGGCCAGATCGACCTTGCGCATTGCAGCGATAGGTCCGCTTTGCGAATGCGCGTAGCAGACAGGCGCGATGTCGGCCACGACCATTCGGTTGACCAACGACGGGTTCTGCAAGGCCAGCACCATAGCCGCTTTGCCGCCCATGGAATGCCCAAGGATATCGGTGGGTTCAGTGAGGACCTGCGCCAGATCATCCGCCATATCGGGGTAGCTGTGGCTGTCGTGCCAATCGCTGTTGCCGTGATTGCGCATATCGACGGTGATAACCCGTCGCGTCTCGGACAGTCGTTTGGCGATGACCCCCCAATTGCGCGCTGAGCCAAACAGCCCGTGTGCAATCAGAAGTGGAGTGCCTGCCGGCCCGTCGTATTCAATCGTGTTTAACATGCATCTGTTGCTATCCTTCCGCAACGTGAAGGACCAGAGGGATTGAGCAATTTGTCCAGACCGACTAGGCGCCGCGCATGGCATTGACGATGCATCAGATGGTAGATGAGGTGCGCGCCGCACTTGCGGATAAGCTGCGCGTGCGCGGTCGGTCGCTATCTGTGCAAGTTCGCAAGGCGGGGCGGCGGTTGCCGCGTGCTGTGCGCCGTGATGCGGTTTATCTGGTGCAGACGGTAGGGTTTGCGGCTAATCCCAAGCTTGCGCGGATGATTGATATGCGCCGTGCGCAGGCGGCCCACCGCAATATTTTGCTATTTCTTGAGACTGTGGATGTGGCGGCAGAGCGACGTGGGTTGGCTTTGCAGATTGCAGCGTCGATTGCGTTTGCGATCTTGGTGACAGGTATTTTGCTACTGTATGTCTTGGTGCAACGCGGGTTTGTTTGACCGCTGAGTATCGCGCCTGCATGATCTCGTTCATGCCTCCGGCGGGAGTTTTCAAGGCAAGATGATAAGGTGAGCCGACCCGCAGAAATCTACGGGTCGGCTATGTCTTAAAGCTCTGGGTAGATCGGGAAGAGGTCGCACATGGCTTCGACTTCGGCTTTTACCTTGCCTTCAACTTCGGCGTTGCCGTCTTCGCCGTTTGCGGCCAGACCTTCGGTCACTTCCACGATCCAATCAGCGATCTGGCGGAACTCTGCCTCGCCAAAACCACGTGTTGTGCCTGCGGGCGATCCAAGGCGAATGCCGGATGTCACCATTGGCTTTTCAGGATCAAACGGAATGCCGTTTTTGTTGCAGGTGATATGTGCACGCTCGAGCGCTTTTTCGGTCGCGTTGCCTTTGACGCCTTTGGGGCGCAGATCGACCAGCATGAGATGTGTGTCGGTGCCGCCTGTGACGATATCCAAACCGCCCTTTATCAACTGATCGGCCAGAGCTTGGGCGTTCTTGATGACTTGGGCTTGGTAGGTTTTGAATTCGGGGCGCAATGCCTCGCCAAATGCCACGGCCTTGCCTGCGATCACATGCATCAACGGGCCGCCTTGGATGCCAGGGAAGATGGCAGAGTTGCATTTCTTTGCGATCGCTTCGTCGTTGGTGACGATCATGCCGCCGCGCGGACCGCGTAGAGTTTTGTGCGTTGTTGTTGTGGCGACATGCGCGTGTGGGAATGGCGATGGATAGAGTCCCGTTGCCACCAAACCTGCAAAATGGGCCATGTCGACAAGTAGGAACGCGCCAACACTATCGGCGATTTCGC
Source organism: uncultured Yoonia sp. (assembly GCA_965364065.1). GTDB lineage: Bacteria > Pseudomonadota > Alphaproteobacteria > Rhodobacterales > Rhodobacteraceae > Yoonia. Next base: position 3,024 of record CBDTVI010000105.1, read on the forward strand.
GCATTTTTGCGAAATCAATGATGCGCGGTATGGCAGAGCCACCAGCAATGATCATCTTGGGCTGGTGTTCGGTCGCAAGGCTTTGCACCTCGTCGTAGTCCAGCAGGCTGTCTTCGCGGCGCACGCCGTATTGGACCGCATTGAACCATTTGCCGGATTGATTTGGCTTGGCGCCGTGGGTCAGGTGACCGCCTGCGTCCAAGGACATGCCAAGGATCGTATCACCGGGCTGCAGCAGCGCTTGGAAGACGCCTTGGTTCGCCTGTGAGCCAGAGTTTGGCTGCACGTTCGCAAAGCCGCAATCAAACAGCTGCTTGGCGCGCTCAATCGCGAGGTTTTCGGCGACGTCGACGTGCTGGCAACCACCGTAGTAGCGGCGGCCGGGGTAGCCTTCGGCGTATTTGTTGGTCATCACGCCGCCTTGGGCTTCCATGACGGCAGCAGAGACGATGTTTTCTGAGGCGATCAGCTCAATCTCTTTGCGCTGGCGGCCCAGTTCGGCCTGCATTGCGGCATGGATGGCTGGATCGCGTGTTGCGAGTTTTTCGGTGAAAAAGCCGTCGTCGCGGACTGTGACATTCATAGGTGCATTCCCTTTGGGTCAAAAGCATCAAAGTATCTGACGCCCTCTTAACGCAGGATTACCGCCTGCTAAAGCATCAAAGCGACCATGATCATCTTGCACGCGCCATAGGATGTTTCCGATCGGCGACTTGCGTTTCAGACCTGATCACCGCACAACTTAACGAAACTTAAGGATAATCTGACTATGTCTCGTCCCAAAATCGCTTTTGCCGCCAGCCCCGTGCCGATAGCGCAAGCTGCATTGCGCACGTTGTCGCAGGCATATGGGGATGTCCCGCAGGCCGAGGCCGATGTGATTGTAGCCCTTGGAGGTGATGGTTTCATGCTTGAAACGCTGCATGCGACCCAAGGGTTGGACGTGCCAGTTTATGGGATGAACCGTGGCACGGTTGGCTTTTTGATGAATGAATACCACGAGGTTGATTTGCAGGAACGGCTGGATGAAGCCGAAGAAGAGGTGATTAACCCGCTTGCGATGACCGCATTGACTGTGGACGGGGCCATGCACGAGGCGCTGGCGATCAACGAAGTCAGCTTGCTGCGTGCCGGCCCGCAGGCAGCGAAGTTGCGCATCACTGTGGATGGCAAGCTGCGGATGCCGGAACTGATTTGTGACGGCGCGCTTTTGGCGACACCAGCAGGATCTACGGCTTATAACTATTCCGCGCATGGTCCGATCTTGCCGATTGGTTCTGATGTCTTGGCCCTAACGGCTATGTCTGCGTTTCGACCACGCCGCTGGCGGGGAGCATTGCTACAGAAAAGCGCTGTGGTCCGTTTTGATGTGATCGATCCGCAAAAGCGACCTGTGATGGCTGATGCCGATGGGTCGTCCGTGCGCAATGTGGTGAGTGTCGAGATCAGGTCAGAACCTGCCGTGCGCCACCGGATTTTGTTTGACCCGGGCCATGGCTTGGAAGAGCGGCTTATTCAGGAACAATTTGCCTAAACGCGCTTTAGTCAGCGGCACCGATCCAGTCGATGTCGAGCGCGGCCTCATAGTCCGCGCCATAGGCGACGATACCAAGGCTGCGGATGTCTTCGGGACTGAAGCGTGCCTCTAATCCACCTTGTGGCTCGAACGCGGACCAAGGCAGCGTGACCTGTTGCCAGTTTTCAGTGCTTTTAAACGCGGCTTGATAGTATTGCCAAGGACGGCGCGACGCGCTGGACCGCAGGTGGATATAATAAGTCTCACCATTGCCACGCATCCGCAGTGTAATACCCGTCGCATCTTTGGGTAGGGGCGACGCAAGGTCCTGCCTGATCTGGATGAAACCACCGTTGTTGGCAGTGCTGACGGTACCGCGGAGCTGTGCAAAGCTGATCCCGTCCTCGGCCCCAAGACCGGCACCACCGTCCGAGATACCGCCCATCACGCGGTCGCTTGTATAGCGCCACCTGTCCTCGGCTCCGGTAGAGAAATCATCAATTAACATAGGCTCTGCCATCGCAGGGGCCGCGAGAAGCAGCAAGATCAACACCATTTTCATAATGCTGAACTAGGGCGCAGTTTCGTCAGGGCTAGTCTTTGGCGTAGCCCATCGGGATTAATGCGGCTTTGATTTCGTCCAAAATCGCGGGATCATCTATTGTTGCGGGCATTTTAAAGCTTTCGCCATCGGCGATCTTGACCATCGTGCCGCGCAAAATCTTGCCAGAGCGCGTTTTGGGCAAACGGTCCACGACAGTCACCAACTTGAATGCTGCCACAGGGCCGATGGTGTCGCGCACAGATTTGATAACCTCTTTGGCAATATCTTCATGTGGACGGTCGCAGCCTTTGTTCAAGCAGACGAACCCCATGGGCAGTTGACCTTTCAGCTGATCCGTTACGCCGATCACGGCGCATTCGCCAACATCAGGGTGGCCTGCGAGCACTTCTTCCATCGCACCTGTCGAAAGGCGATGGCCCGCCACGTTAATCACGTCGTCTGTGCGCGCCATGATATAAAGATAGCCATCCTCGTCGATCATGCCTGCATCGCCAGTTTCATAGTAGCCGGGGAATGTTTTGAGGTAGGATTTGATAAAGCGGTCTTCGGCGTTCCAAAGCGTCGGGAGCGTACCTGGGGGCAGGGGCAATTTGACTGCAATCGCGCCCAATTCGCCGGGCTTCATCTGGTGGCCAGCCTCGTCCAAAATCTGCACATCATAGCCGGGCATCGCCACAGTGGGTGAGCCGATTTTGACCGGAAGTGCTTCGATCCCCGCAGGGTTGCCCGCGATGGTGTAGCCTGTTTCGGTCTGCCACCAATGGTCATACACAGGCACGTTCATCACGCGCTGCGCCCATTCGATTGTGTCCGGATCGGCCCGTTCGCCCGCCAGATAAAGCGCGCGCAGGCATGAGATGTCGTAGTCTTTGATCATCTCGCCTTTAGGGTCCTCGCGTTTGATTGCGCGGAATGCTGTGGGTGCTGTGAAGAAAGATTTGACGTTATATTCTTCGATCACCCGCCAGAATGTACCTGCATCAGGCGTGCCGATAGGTTTGCCTTCGAACACAACGGTCGTGTTGCCGTGAATGAGTGGCGCGTAGCAGATATAGGAGTGTCCGACGACCCAACCGACGTCAGAGGCGGCCCAGAACACATCGCCCGGATCTACATCGTAGATCGCTTTCATGGTCCAGTTCAGCGCAACCAAGTGGCCTGCGGTAGGACGCACGACGCCTTTGGGTGCGCCTGTGGTGCCAGAGGTGTACAGGATATAGGCAGGGTGATCGCCGCGTACGGGGACGCATTCGGCAGGTGCAACGCCTTGTTGGAAATCATGCCAATCGAAATCGCGCTCTGGGTTCAGGGCCGCGATGTCTTGTTCACGTTGTAGAATGACAGTGAAATCCGGCTTGTGGTCGGCCATCTCGATTGCGCCGTCCAGCAGTGGTTTATACTGCACCACGCGCCCCGGTTCGATCCCGCAAGAGGCGGCAATGATCGCTTTGGGTGTTGCATCATTGATCCGCACTGCCAGTTCATTGGCCGCAAACCCGCCGAATACGACCGAGTGGATTGCACCTAGCCGTGCACAAGCCAACATCGCCTCGAGCGCTTCGGGGATCATTGGCATGTAGATGATGACGCGGTCGCCCTTTTCAACACCTTTGGCGCGCAAAGCACCAGCGAGCGAGGCGACACGGGTCTGTAATTCAGCGTAAGTGATTTGGCTTTTGGTATTGGTGACAGGGCTGTCGTAGATGATCGCAGCCTGTTCGCCGCGCCCGTTTTCAACGTGGCGGTCGATGGCGTTATAACAAGTGTTGACCTCTGCATCGGTGAACCAGCGGTAAAGCGGTGCATTGCTGTCATCGAGGGCTTTGGTCGGAGGTGTGACCCAGTCGATTGCTTTTGCCTGATCCATCCAGAATCCTTCTGGATCGTTTTTCCAAGCATTATAAACTGCAGCATAGGTCATCGCGTGCTCCTCCCAAAACATGTTGGGAGGATTGTTATCACGGGATTTGGCCGCGGCAAGAAGAACTGCGCAGGATCAGGTGGCTTGGTGTTAACTTTTTGACTACCCGTAATGCCCGACTGGCGTGCCCGCGACCGCAGACATGTTCAGCAGGCCCCTTGCAGTGATAGACGGCGTCACGATGTGACAACGGTTACCCATGCCCATCAAAATCGGCCCAACTTCTAGTCCGCCACCCTTCATTTTCAGGATGTTGCGCACACCGGACGCCGCATCAGTACTGCCAAACACCAACGTATTGGCCGCACCAGTCATATGTGCGGCAGGGAAAATCCGATTGCGCAGATCCACATCCAGGGCGGTATCAACGGGCATTTCGCCTTCGTAGTCAAAGTCACGGGGCGTGCTATCAAGGATTTCCATTGCCGCGCGCATGCGCCGACCGCTTTCGGTATCCAGATTTCCAAACTGGCTGTGCGAACAAAGCGCAATCTTGGGTTCAACCCCAAAGCGGCGAACGTGGCGCGCGGCCCCGATCACGGTTTCTGCGATCTGCTGGGGGGTGGGTTCTGGATGCACTTGGGTGTCTGCGACAAACAACGGGCCGTCTTCGAGGATCATCAGCGAGAGGGCGGCAACGGGGTGGAAACCACCCGTGCCAAGAATTTCACGCACGTAATTAAGGTGCCACAGGTATTGCCCGAATGTGCCACAGATCATGCTGTCAGCTTCGCCGCGCTGTACCATGACGGC
>CBDTVI010000106.1:0-7769 GCA_965364065.1 uncultured Yoonia sp.
GGTGGGTTGGGCCGTTACTATACCGTAAACGGCAGCGCATTTGGCGGGCTTGTTGCTATTCCTGCAATTTCAGCATTTGTCCCAAAATCCATCGTGGCCAACAGTATAGAGGCGACTTTTGCACCTCAAAGCACGCCTTTAGGCTATGCGGACTACATCGGCGCGGGGCTCACATTGCGCCCGTCAAGCATGCGCGCAAATACCCGTCAGGTGAATACATCGCGTCCGCATGTTGTTACGCTTTCTGAACGCTATCCGGAACTGACCCTGCCCATCGAGATCGTCCATGGTGAGGACGACACCACCGTGCCAATCCACATCCACGCAGATGAGATCGAAAAGATCGTCCCCCATGTGAACACGACCCGCCTGCCGAATGTCGGACATATGCCGCATCACGCAGATCCAGATGCCGTGATCAACGCCATTGATCGTGCAGCGACCCGTGCAGGTATCCGCGACTAAGATTGCAGAATTGCGCTTTGGCCTCGGAACCCCCATATATGATCAAAGACATTCGGGAGAGTTTTCATGGATTTACCATTCGATGGTGGCATCAGCCGTTATTTCGCTGAAGACGCCCCGGATGATGTCCGTGCGGCGATCAAAGATGCGGGCAAAGGCCAGATCATTAGCCCCGATTTCCCGTATGAAAGTCGTTGGAAACGATCGGCCTATGAAAAAGAGCTCGCAGCGCTTCAGATCGAATTGGTGCGTATGCAAGCTTGGGCGCGCACGACCGGGCAACGTATTGCCATTGTTTTTGAAGGACGTGATGCGGCAGGTAAAGGTGGGACAATCAAACGTTTCCGCGAAAACCTGAACCCGCGTGGTGCAAAACTTGTGGCATTATCCAAGCCCACAGATATGGAAGCCGCACAATGGTATTTTCAACGTTATATTAAGCACTTACCAGCCGAAGGTGAGATCACTATCTTTGACCGCAGTTGGTATAATCGCGGCGTTGTCGAACATGTTTTCGGCTTTTGCGAGCCCGACCAACGTGACCGCTGGTTTGACCAAACACCACAATTCGAGGAAATGTTGGTCAACGAAGGCATCACGCTGATCAAAATCTGGCTTAACGTCGGGCGCGCGACGCAGCTCAAGCGGTTCTTGGACCGCGAAACAGACCCACTCAAACAGTGGAAACTCAGCTGGATTGACGTTGAAGGCCTGTCCAAATGGGATGCCTACACCGCCGCAATCGACGAGACCCTCACACGCACCCATACAGACGTTGCACCTTGGACCATCGTGCGATCAGACGACAAACGCCGTGCGCGCGTCCAAGTGATCCGGCATCTGCTGTCACAGCTGGACTACACACACAAAGACCCAAGCGCGCTCGCCCCTATCGACGACAAGATTATCGGAGGCCCGGATCTCTGGCATGCCTAAACGCGGTTATCATCACGGCAATCTGCGCGAAGCGCTGATCAACGGCTGTCTGACGCTGATCGAAAAGCGTGGCCCGACGGGTTTTACGCTGTCAGAAGCCGCGCGCGAGGCAGGTGTCACGCCAGCGGCAGTCTACCGCCACTTTGAAGGCCGCGAAGACTTGATCGCTGCGGCCGCACAGCAAGGCTATGTGCTCTTTAGCGAACAGATGGAGGCGGCATATGGCAAAGGCCAGCCCTCTGCACTGGCGGCGTTCGGAGGCGTGGGACGCGCCTATTTGGCGTTTGCCCGTCAGCATCCCGGCTATTACATCGCAATGTTCGAGTCCGGTATCTCAATCAACCGCACACCGGAACTGCATCAAGTCGCAACCCGCGCTATGGGTGTGCTTGAAAAAGCTGCAGAAGAGCTTAGTCAACATATCCCTGCGGATAAAAGACCGCCACCTCAGATGTTTAGCGCCCATATCTGGGCTTTAAGCCACGGCGTCGTAGAGCTTTTTGCACGGGCGAGTCCAGGGACACAAAGCCCGTTTCCACCTGAGGATTTGTTGGAATCTGGCATTGGCATTTATTTGCGCGGTCTGGGATTGATCGCGCCCGACACTTAAAGGACTCATCATGGACGGCACATTGGCGGTACTTTTTATCGTTGCTGGATTAAGCGACATGGCCATCAATTACTGTCCGACCGGATGCCTGCGGCAATCATCGGCTTTATCGCAATTCAGCATTCAAGCCGCCGATTTGATTTTTCAAGAAAACAGCATCGGCGATGAAATCTACGTCGGCTACGATACCGGTCAATCATACGGCCCGTTTGCTACGACCATTGGTGCGTCAAGCACCGCTGATGGCGACCTTTGGATTGGCATGGGGGGCAAATGGACAAGTAGAGACATCATTTCTGGCCCGTTCTTTCTCGAATTGTCCCTGATGCCCGGACTTTACGCCCAAGGCGGCGGCCCTGATATTGGCGGCGCATTGCAATTCCGCTCTGCTTTGGGTGCAGGATATGAATTTGACAACGGTGCCACACTGGCCGTGCTTTTTGACCATCGGTCAAATGCTGATATCCAAGATCGTAACCCGGGACTTGAAACACTGGGCATTCGCTATGCTTTTGCGTTGAACTAACGGCGACGAAAAAGGGCGGCTCCGAAGAACCGCCCCTTTCCAAAATTCTGTAATCCAGCGATTAACGCTTAGAGAACTGGAAGCTACGACGCGCTTTGCGCTTACCGTACTTCTTACGCTCAACAACGCGGCTGTCGCGTGTCAGGAAGCCAGCGGCTTTCAACGCGGCACGCAGTGTTGGATCATAAAGCTGCAACGCTTTTGAAACACCGTGCTTAACCGCACCAGCTTGACCGGACAGACCGCCGCCAGCAACAGTTGCCATGACGTCGAACTGGTCAACAACACCGGCAACCTGAAATGGCTGACGCAGGATCATCTGCAGAACTGGACGCGCAAAATACGTGTTCATTTCTTTGCCGTTCACGACAACTTTGCCGGAACCTGGCTTGATCCAAACGCGGGCAACCGCATCTTTACGCTTACCAGTTGCATAAGAACGACCCAGCGCATCACGCACAGCTTCACGTACTACAGCAACTTCGACCACAGCTTCTGGTGCTTCAACACCTTCAGCGACTTGGCCTAGCTCTTCGAGAGAGTTCACTTGATCGGCCATTATGCAGTCCTCGTGTTCTTTTTGTTCATGGACGCAACGTCCAGAACTTCGGGCTTTTGGGCTTCCATGCCATGCTCTGTGCCTGCGAAGATACGCAAGTGAGTCATTTGCTGGCGGGACAGTTTGCCACCAGGCAACATGCGCTGAACTGCTTTCGTGAGAACGCGCTCTGGGTGCGCACCGTCAAGAATGTCAGCTTTCGTCTTGGACTTGATGCCGCCCGGATGGCCGGTATGCCAATAGTACTTCTCATCACGCTTGTTGCCAGTCATCTGGACTTTCTCAGCGTTGATGACAATCACGTTGTCGCCCATATCCATGTGCGGCGTGAAGGATGTTTTGTGCTTGCCGCGCAAGCGCGTTGCGATAATCGACGCAAGACGACCCAGAACAACGCCTTCAGCGTCGATCAGGATCCATGTCTTTTCGATATCCGCAGGAGTTGCGGTAAAGGTTTTCATAATACACCAAAAGTTTGGGGTGGCGGGATGCCACGTGTCATTCGATTGGGGCGTTATATAGGGGGTGCTGTTGCAGTCAAGCGCGTTCAAGTACACAAAACTAAACAAATTCAATGCCTTGCAAATTAGGTATTAATATACCCCATCATTTTGGCGGGATCGAATAGGTCATGCTCGCTCGCGCCACCGGCGCCACCTGCCCTGCGCTATAAATCATCGCATCCCCAACTGCCAAGACGCGTCCTAATTTCAGCAACCGCACGTCGCACATCAAATCGGCTCCCGCTGTGGGTTTGCGCATGAAATCAATTGCGCAACTGGTCGTAACAGCCAGTGCCACAGGCCCTAGCCGCGCCAAAATGGCCAGATATACTGCGACATCCGCCAGCAGGAATATCGACGGACCCGATACTGTCCCACCCGGACGCAAATGATGGTCATGCACCCTCAGCTTCATCGTCAATCCGTCATCAGTCAGTGCCACCACCTCTAGCTCACCTGCGACTTGCGGGAAATGCGCATCCAGAAAGGCCTGAAGCGCGGGTATGTCCATCTTGAGTTCCATATCGCCTCGTGCTGGATTAGGATTGATGCAAACCAACACGGAAAGATTAGAAATGACAATCCTGCACCGCGAAGATCGTGATTTTGTGGCGACACTTACCATGGACGCGCCAGAGCGTTTGAACGCGCTATCCGACGAAATGCTCGCCGCGTTGCAGGCAACGTTTGATGACATCGCCACGGATCAATCGGTGCGTGCGGTCATTCTGCGCGGTACAGGCAAGGCGTTTTGCGCAGGCCACGACCTCAAACAAATGCAGGCGGGCAGACAGGCCACAGATCGGGGGGCTGCTTATTTTGCGGACCTCTTTGATCGCTGCGCCAAGGTGATGCAAACAATCCAAGCCCTGCCCCAACCCGTCATTGCCCAAGTTCACGGCATTGCCACGGCCGCAGGCTGTCAGCTAGTTGCGACCTGTGATCTGGCGATTGCCGCGGATGAAACCCGCTTTGGCGTGAACGGGGTCAACATCGGTTTGTTTTGTTCAACCCCGATGGTCGCACTTACACGGAACATCCCGCGCAAAGCGGCCTTTGAATTGCTGACAACGGGGCGCTTTGTGAACGCTCGCGAGGCGCAAGAATTGGGCTTGATCAACCGCGCGGTTGGCGCAGATCAACTCGACAACGCGACCCAAGAACTTGCCCAAACGATTGCGTCAAAGCTGCCCGTCGCCGTGAAAACCGGCAAGCAGGCATTCTACAATCAAGCGCAAATGACGACCGCAGACGCCTATGCCTATGCCGGGCAAGTCATGGTCGACAACATGCTGGACACTATGACCGACGAAGGCATCAGCGCGTTTCTTGAAAAGCGCAGTCCGAATTGGCCCTAAACTTCTTTTTCCCCGGAAAACTTCCGCCGGAGGCATCCCCACTTTACAGCTGGTAGATGCCGCCAAATTTGGCCTCAAGATAATCCAAAAGTGGCCCTTCTGACGGGCTCGCACCTGTCGCATGGGCAATCGTGTCAACGGGTGTGCGCAATCCGCCGTATTGCTGCACATTCTGGCGCAGCCAGCTAGTCGCTTTGGACGTATCACCGCGAGCCAGATCATCGTCCAAGCTAGGCACAGCAACACGCATCGCTTCATTCAGGCAGCCTGCATAGACATTGCCCAATGTGTAGGTCGGGAAATAGCCGAACAAACCTTCGGACCAATGGACGTCTTGCAACACACCATTTGAGGGCTTGTCGACAGCGTAGCCGAAATCAGCCGCAAAACGGTCGTTCCATGCGCCCTCAAGATCAGCGACGGCCAAATCGCCGGACATCAACGCGCGCTCTAGATCAAAGCGCAGCAGGACATGCAGGTTATATTGCACCTCGTCGGCCTCTGTGCGGATAAACCCGTCGCTGACGCGGTTGACGGTCGCAAAGAATGCGTCTTCGTCCGCAATGCCAAAGTCACCAAACTGATCGCGCATTTGACCGAATAGCCAGCCTGTGAACGCGCGGCTGCGCCCAAGCTGGTTTTCATAAATGCGACTTTGGCTTTCATGCACACCCATCGACACCCCAGCCCCTAGCGGGGTCAGCAGGTGGGCCGCATCAATGCCTTGCTCATATGCCGCATGCCCGACCTCGTGCACCGTGGAATAAAAGCAATTGAACGGATCGACTGGATTTGTGCGTGTCGTAATCCGCACGTCCAAGCCTGACCCGCTTGAGAATGGGTGGACTGCTTTGTCGATACGTCCGTTCTTCAAATCATAGCCAAACGCCTGAGCAAGCTTTGCGGACAGGGCAAGTTGTGCTGTCTCGTCAAAGGTGCCGGACAAAGCTGCTGGTGCGGGCTTATCCAAAATCGCGGCGCGCAATGCCACCAAACGCGGACGCAGGCTGGCGAACATCGCGCCGATGCTGGCACCTGTGGCACCGGGTTCATAGTCGTCAAGCAAGGCGTCATAAGGGTCCGCGTTGCCCGCGATTGTGCTGGCTTCCTCTTTGCGCAAATCCACGACTTTTTGCAAAGCCGGCAAGAAGGATGCGACATCTTCATCTGCACGGGACTGTGCCCAAATGCGGTGTGCTAGCGATGTTGTACGTGCAAGCTCTGCCGCCAATTGGGCAGGCACCTTGGCGGTGCGTTCGAAATTGCGCGTGATGTGGCGCAGGTTGGCTGCGGCGACTTCATCTGCGGGTTCCGCCTTGGCCAACCAATCGCCGACACGCGGATCAATACGGCGCGCATGCAAGACATTGGCCATCGCGGCATGTTCTTCAGCGCGCTGCGGCGTTGCCCCGTCGGGCATCATCGTTTCTTGATCCCAGCCCAGACGGCCAGCCACTTGCCCCAGCGCTTCTGTGTCGCGTTGGAACGTCATCAGATCATCGTATGCAGACATTTAGGCCCCCCGAATGGATTGCGCGCGCGGATACTGCGCCAAGAAACGCCCGCGTAGGATCAATGCCCAAAGAATAACGGCCGCCAATTGATGGGAGATCGCAAGCTGCCAAGGTGCGGAATAAAGCACAGTTACAATGCCAAGGACCATCTGCAGGGTCATCACAGCAATGACAGCGTTAAACGTAAACCGCGTTTGATCGTTGGCAGAGCGGCGTGCGCGCGACCAAACGAAGATGCCGTAAGCAAACAAGAAATACCCAGCCATGCGGTGCATGAATTGCACAAGGCCTGCATCCTCGAAGAAATTCCGCCAAAGCGGCATCAAATCAAACGGCTGCGGCGGCAAGAAACCACCAGCCATCAGCGGCCAATCCGGAAACGCACGGCCTGCATCAATACCAGCGACCAGCGCGCCAAGGATGACTTGTACAAAGGCAAAGCCCACTAGGACAGAACTCAACCGTGCAAGCCCCGCATCGCCATTGCGGCGGGCTTGCAGCAAATCGGTCTGACTGCGTCCAAGTAAATAGATGTACCATGCAATAAAGCCAAAGATCACAAAGGCCAGTCCCAGATGCGTCGCCAAGCGGTAAGAGGCGACGTCAAGCATCCCTTCCTCTAATCCTGATGACACCATCCACCAGCCGATTGCCCCTTGCAGGCCACCCAAGCCACCGATGAGCAAAAGCCGTCCGGTCCAGCCGTTCGGAATTTTCTTAGCTGCCAAGAAATAAATAAATCCAACCGCCCAAACAAGACCGATAAAGCGGCCCAATTGGCGATGCCCCCACTCCCACCAGTAAATTACCTTGAACTCTGACATGGTCATGCCCTTGTTCTGCAACTGGTATTCAGGGATCGCGCGGTATTTCTCGAGCTCTTCGGTCCAAGCAGCCTCGGACATAGGTGGCATGGCGCCTGTGACAGGTTTCCATTCCGTGATCGACAAGCCGCTATCAGTGAGACGGGTCAGGCCGCCTACGACGATCATCACCAAAACGAGGCTGAACAGCACCATCAACCAACCGCGGATCAAACCACGCGCGCCTTTGCCTGCGCGGTCAATCCCGCCCGGGGCTGCTGTTTGTTTGGGTGTGTCGCCGACGTCTTCGAAAATACTACGCTTCGTTGCCATGTCTGGCCTCCGGTTGATCTAGAGCATTACCTAGAACTGACGCGGCATGATCGCAAGCGTCAGGGTGCCACAGGTCAGGTGCTAGCCGCGTTCTTTCCAGCGCACCATCTGCCGCATCATACCATGCAAGATTTGCACATCTGCGCGCGTCAGTGGCATCCG
>CBDTVI010000107.1:0-7708 GCA_965364065.1 uncultured Yoonia sp.
GCGGCGCTGATGTTTGGGTCTTTGTTCCGCATCAGCACGGTCGGGGAAATTGTTGCGGGCTCTGACCCATCGCTGGTGACTGGCCCCGTTTGGGAAGCATGGGTCGAACCACCTGCTTATACGGGCAAGCCTTCGATCTACCTCAATGACATTCCTGCGGGGCCGTTGCGTGTCCCGACGGGTAGCCAAGTCACCCTGCGCCTTTACGGTGAAGTAGGTGCGCTGACAGTTGCGGAAACCGTCTCAGGGCGGGTTGATGACGTAGGTGCTGCCTCAGATGCGCAGCAGCAGTTTGATATTATGCAATCTGGCACGCTGACAATCGCTGGTACAACCCAGACCACTTGGGAGGTGACAGCAATCGCAGATCAACCGCCTATTGTTGATTTGACCAGTCCGATCGAGGCTGATGCGATGGGCGAGATGTCACAACCTTTCGCGGCCTTTGATGACTATGGCGTCACTTTTGGTACGGCGACGATCACATTGGATCTCGCGGCGGTCGACCGACGGCATGGGCTGACGATTGACCCTGATCCGGTCGCGCCGCTTGTCTTGGATTTACCGATGCCCTTTAGCGGGGATCGCGCTGATTTCGACGACTTCTTGATCGATAACTTAAGCGAGCACCCTTTGGCGAACCTACCCGTCACAATGCAGTTAAGCGTGACTGACGATGCCGAACAAACGGGTGCCTCTCAGGCAGAGCCGATGATTTTGCCCGGGCGCCGTTTTTTCCAACCGTTTGCGCGTGCTGTGATTGAACAACGCCGTGATCTGATGTGGTCCAAGGATAATGTTGTCCGCGTGAACCAGATTTTGCGCGCAGTCTCCAATCGCCCCGAGGGGCTATTTTCAAACGAAACAACCTATCTGCGCCTGCGCACCATTATTCGCAGGCTTGATAACATGGTCGAATTTGGCATGACCGATGAAGTTCAAGCCGAAGTCATCATAGCACTTTGGGATCTTGCTATTCAGCTTGAGGATGGGCGCTTGGCGGATGCCCGTGAACGTCTGCGCCGCGCCCAAGAGCGCCTGTCAGAGGCGATGCGCAATGGGGCGTCCGATGAAGAAATCGCAGAACTGATGCAGGAATTACGCGAGGCAACCGACGACTATCTGCGGATGCTGGCGGAAGAGGCTGAACCGAACGACGGCACCGATCAAGCGGACAACGGTCAAGACGGCGAAGAAATGTCGATGGACGAACTGCAAGCCTTGATGGACCGCATCGAAGAGCTGATGCAAGAAGGCCGCATGGCCGAAGCGCAAGAGCTGATGGAACAGCTGAACCAGATGATGGAAAACATGCGCGTCACGCAAGGCGAAGGCGGTGACGGCCCGCCATCCCCGGGCGAGCAATCGATGCAAGACCTGACTGATACGCTGCGCGAGCAAGAAGAGCTTTCGGACGATTCGTTCAGTGATTTGCAAGACCAGTTCAATCCAAGCGAACCGGGACAAGAGCCGCAATCGGGGCAGCAAGGCGAAGAAGGCGATCAGGGCCAAAACCCTGATGGATCGGAAGGTCAGCAAGGTCAAAATAGTGACCAGCAAGGCCAAGAGGGCCAGCAAGGACAAGGCCAAGGCGTCGGCGAAGACGGGCAGAGCGGCCAGCAACGCGGTGACGGTGTAGGTGGCGAAGGCGACGAACGCAGCCTTGCACAGCGCCAAGAAGCGTTGCGCGAAGAATTACAACGCCAACGCGATGGCCTTCCCAACTTGCCCGGCGAATCCGGAGAGATTGCACGCCGTTCGCTTGAGCGCGCAGAGGGTGCAATGGAAGGCGCCGAAAACGCCTTGCGTGACGGTGATCTGGCCGAAGCGATTGATCAGCAAGCCGAAGCCATGGATGCATTGCGCAATGGTATGCGTGAATTGGGTCAGGCTTTGGCTGAAAACCAGAATACAGATCCCGGACAGGGCTCTGAGCGAGGCGACGCGTCCGGCAGGCCAGAACAGGGCCAGCGCGATCCACTGGGCCGTGAAATCGGCAACACAGGACAGATGGGTACCGATCAAGACTTGCTGGGTGGGATCGATATCAATCGCCGCGCTGAAGAACTACTGGATGAAATCCGCAGACGTTCTGCAGAGCAAAGTCGCCCTGAAATTGAACGCGATTATCTGCGCCGGTTGCTTGATCAGTTCTAAAGAACTGGTTCAGGCTTAGCCGGTTAGGTTTGCAATGGCCGCTGAAACCGAATCTACAATCGCATCAAGGGACAATCGCAACTGGTCGATGATTGCAACATAGGTCGCCATGTAGCCACGAAGTTCAGGAACGTTTTGTGTGATGTCTTCGGCAAACACATACGGCAGCAAAAACAGCGCGATCAAGATTAAAACGACCAAGAAACCACGCCGGAAGCCACGTCTGCGGCCGGCCTCGTGTTGCTCGTGTTCTGTCAATCCGGAACCATTATTTGCCTCAGAGCGGGCGCGCAATGCAGTATTGATTTCGTTGATGTCAGGAACTGCGCGCGGGTTCGCAGCACCTGCTGCGCCGGTATTTCCTGCGACGGTGTCGCTTGAATCTGCGGTCAATTGCGCGATGCGCTTACGTGTTTCCGCGACATCAGCGGGGCTGCCTTCACGCTTTGCCGCGGGTGCGCCTGCAGAGTAATCGCTGACACCATGTGCGCGTGTAGCTTCTTCGCGTAGAATATTTGCGATATTGGGGTCGACTGGACGGTGCCGTGGTCCGGCCCCGACGGGTTCATGCCTCGGGCCGTCGGCTTGGCCCTTGCCGCTTTGGGGCATGTCGTAGCCGGACGCATCGCGTGACTGTGTCTTTACCACGGACGGCAAAGGTGTCGAAAGAATGCGCGAAACTTGGCGGCTCAGCTCTTTGGGCTTTTCGGTCTGGAACCATGTGTTCCCACAGCTAGAGCATTGCACATCACGTCCGCCCTGCGGAATCGCATCGTCGGCCACGTTGTACTGCGCGTTACACTTTGGACAAATAAGCCGCATCTATATTCCTTCTGTCCCGCCTTGGGTCAGTTGTTAGTCTTGCCGTATTCAATTTAGCGATGCCAGCGCTAAACGCAAAGGATTTGCACAGCCTTGTGTGTCAAGAGATTGAAACCTGTTGCAGATTTGGGCAGAAGTGCGGAGTGTCGCAAAGGAAATGCCGTGATTGAACTCGACAAAGTGTCTTATGGATTTGGCGGTACAGCGTTGTTTTCACAGCTATCTTTGAATATGACGGCTGGATCTTTCCACTTTTTGACGGGTCCATCGGGGGCCGGTAAGACGACGCTTTTGCGTCTATGCTACGCAGATTTGCGTGCACGCAGTGGCAAAGTCCGGCTGTTTGGGCAAGATGCTGCTACCCTTGACCGCGATGCAGTCGCATTGGCGCGCCGCCGCATCGGCGTTGTGCACCAAAATTGTGAATTCTTAGATCATCTGACGATTGCGGAAAATATTGCTTTGCCTTTAATTGTGTCTGGTCGTGCAAGCGAAGCGGCGCAGAATTTGCCAGAGCTGCTGAATTGGGTCGGCCTTGGTCCACAGGCAAATCAGCTGCCGCCGGAATTGTCAGGCGGCGAAAGGCAGCGCGCTGCATTGGCCCGCGCGGTGATTATGTCGCCGGATGTCATTATTGCGGATGAACCAACCGGAAACGTTGATTGGGAAATGTCACAGCGGTTGATGCGGCTACTCGCAGAGCTGAACAAGATGGGCAAAACGATCCTGATCGCCACCCATGACCTTCATATGATCCGGGCGATGAAAACAGACGTCAGCGCCCGCGTGCTACGCTTGCGTGACGGGCAATTGCTACAAGCGGGGGCGGAGTTATGAAGGCGCTGCTTGAGCTAATTTTGGGCGACCCTCAAGCTGACCGGGCAGTGCCGCCCACTGGCATGACGGCGCGTTTGACTGTCTTCGTGGCTGCTGTGATGGCGTTTTTAGCGGTGATAACGTTGGCAATTTCATTGACCACAGGCCGCGTTGCGGGCGTTTGGGCGCAAGAACTTGCCCAATCCGCAACCTTGCGCTTGCCGGTTGATCCGCAAACGGCTGATGCGTTATTGCTTTCAGCGCTTGAGGTGCTTGAGACGACCCCCGGTGTTGCTTCGGTTCGTCCATTGTCGCAAGCAGAGCAACAAGCGTTGCTTGAGCCGTGGTTTGGTCCTGACTTGCCAATTGAAAGCCTGCCGATCCCACAACTGATTGAAATCATCACGGACGGTGACGACTACGACGCCGACGGTTTACGCGCGCGATTGTCAGCACAAGTGCCTGGGGCCGTCTTGGACGATCACACAAGCTGGCGTGTACCGCTTCTAGAGGCCGCAGGCCGTGTACGACTTATCAGTTGGTCTGTGATTATCTTAATCGGGGCGACAGTTGCCGCGATGATCACTTTGGCAGCCCAAGCGTCATTGGCGGCCAATGCGCAAGTGATCCGCGTTTTGCGCCTTGTTGGCGCGCGCGATACCTATATCGCCCGCGCTTTCGTGCGGCGCTATACCTTGCGCGCAGGGCTTGGGGCCTTGGTAGGTGCAGTCGTCGGTGCAGGTGCGACGGTATTGATGCCACAAGGCGGCAGCGGTGACAGTATTCTTATGGGCGTCGGGTTTGCAGGGGCGGAGTGGCTATTGTTGCTAGCGATCCCCATACTGTCAGCTGTGACAGCCTTTTTCGCCACGCGTGCCGCCGCATTCCGCAGGCTAAGGGAACAGACATGAGCTATGCAATTCAATGGACGCGGTCGCTGATCTTTAACGCACAGATGTATGTGGCGTTGTTGGTCGTGGGCATCCTGTATACTCCGGCTGCGATTATTTCGGCAAATGGGGCGCTGGCGGGGTGTCACGCCTATTGCAGTTATATCAAGTGGTCCGCATCTTGGATGATTGGGCTGAAAACTGAAGTTCGCGGCACGCCACCCACTGACGAAGTCATGGTTGCCTCAAAACACCAATCTTTCTTGGACGTTCTGATCATCTTTGGGTCGATCCCACGCGGCAAGTTCATTTTCAAATCAGTCTTGAAATACGCCCCCGTTGTTGGGCAGTATGGCTTGCGGATCGGGTGCATACCTGTTGACCGTGGCAAGCGCGGGCAGGCAATCAAAAAAATGCTGGCTGATGTGCGGGCCGGCCGCGCAACCGCAGGCCAGCTTATTATTTATCCGCAAGGCACGCGTATCGCGCCGGGGGTCAAAGCACCGTACAAAGTTGGAACGGGCGCGCTTTACCGTGAACTTGGCCAGCCTGTTGTGCCAGTCGCCACCAATGTCGGCGTGTTCTGGCCCAAGCGCGGCATCTACCGCAAGCAAGGCACAGCGGTATTTGAATTCCTGCCGCGGATTGAACCCGGACTTCCGGTCGCTGATTTCATGGCCCGCATTGAGCATGACATCGAAACTGCGTCGGACCGGTTGAACAAAGAGGCGGGCTTTGATGGCTGACCATCAAATCACGGATGTGGGCCAGCTAGAGGCGCTTTATGGCCAGCCCGGCAAAGCCTCTATCATCAAGGTGGCCCCGCAACTGACCCCGCTTTACCGCAAATGGATATTGGCATCGCGCTTTTGCGTAATCTCGACGGTAGGGCCGGATGGCACCGACGGCAGCCCGCGCGGTGATGACGGTCCTGTGGTGCAAGCGCTCGACGCCAAGACGCTGCTTTTGCCTGATTGGCGCGGGAATAACCGGATGGACACGTTGCGCAATATCGTAGCGGACGGGCGGATCAGTTTGATGTTCCTTGTTCCCGGCTCAAACAATGTGGTGCGTGTGAATGGCCAAGCGGTCGTATCACTGGACCCTGATTTGCTGACACGTTTCGTGCAAAATGGCCGTCAGCCGCGCAGTGTCGTCGTGATCAAGATTGCCGAAGTTTATAGCCAATGCGCGCGTGCTTTGATGCGTGCAGGGATTTGGGCGGCATCTGACGAAAGCGCCGATCTGCCAAGCGTTGGCGAGTTGCTGGCAGAACAAGAAGCAGGCTTTGACGCGGGTCAGTATGATGCGGATTGGGGCGCGCGTGCCGCCAAAACGATGTGGTAGTCAGCGCAGTTTCAGGTTGCTGCTGCGTCCAAGCACTGACCGCATGCAAAAGCCGATCACGATCAGACTAATCACGATCCAAAGCACGCCCCAGATTTGTGGCGTTCCGCCAAATTCCTCGGCCAGCATCCGCGCATCCGAGGGCAGATCTGATCGCGCAATTGTATCGCTGAAAATATCATAAGGCACATAGATCATGCTGGTCAGCCCGATCAGGCGCAGGATCAGATCATTGGCATTGTGCCCCAAGTAACGCGCGCTGAGTAGCATCGCGATGCCAGTCCCGATCACAAACGCTAGCGCGAAAATTTCGCGGACATAGAGCCCTGCAATTACAAGCATCATAACGCCACAAAAGGCCATGATCTTGCGGTCTGCCCGACTACGGGTGGCTGCGATCAACAGGCCGACCCCGATCAAAAGCGATCCAAGATACCCTGCGGTCAATGTCCAGAAACGGCTGCCACCGCGACTGATGACAAGCCCGCCTTGGTTTGGGGATACGGACAAGCTGACGACTTCGCCGCCGGTCACGAATGTGGCGATGGCGTGGGATGCCTCGTGGAAGAATACGATGAGAATTTTAAGTGGAACGACGAAAGGCGTCGACCACAACACAAACACTGCCGTTGTTAGCAGTAGTAGCTGCCAATGTCCGCGAAGGATACGCAAGTCTACGCCGCGAGGCCCTTTGACCCTAGATCAAGATACTTGCGACGTCGGTCTTGGCGCAACTTGTCACCTGACAAATCACGCAACTCGTCCAGCATGCTGACAAGCGCCTCGCCGACTGATTTGATGGCAGTGTCACGGTCGCGATGCGCACCGCCATGCGGTTCATCGATGATCAGGTCACAGACGCCAATTTCATGCAGGTCCTTTGAGGTCAGGCGCAAAGCTTCAGCGGATTCGCGCATCTTTTCAGCGTCTTTCCACAAGATCGACGCGCAGCCTTCGGGACTGATGACCGAATAGATCGAATTCTCAAGCATCGCCACGCGGTTGGCCGAAGCAAACGCTACAGCACCACCTGATCCACCTTCACCGATTATGACGCTGATCAATGGCACTTTCAGGTCTAGGCATTTTTCGGTTGAACGGGCAATCGCTTCTGATTGACCACGTTCTTCGGCGCCTTTGCCGGGGTAGGCGCCGGGTGTGTCCACCAGCGTGATAACAGGCAGGCCAAAGCGGTTCGCAAGTTCCATCAGGCGGATGGCTTTGCGGTAACCCTCGGGGCGGGCCATGCCAAAATTACGTTCAATCCGGGATTTGGTATCGTCGCCTTTTTCGTGGCCGATCACCATAACTGGGGTGCCTTCAAGCCGTGCAATACCGCCCATGACCGCATGGTCATCAGCAAAGTTCCGATCGCCAGCCAGCGGCGTATATTCGGTGAACAATGCTTCGATATAGTCTTTGCAATGTGGACGCTGTGGATGACGCGCCACTTGGCATTTACGCCAAGGTGTTAGCCCCGCGTAAAGTGACGTCAGAAGGTCAGCGGCCTTTTTATCCAGCGCAGTCGCTTCTTTTGCGACATCCATTTCAGGATTTTCGCGTGCCATCGCGCGCAGCTCTTCAGCTTTGCCTTCGATTTCAGCGAGCGGTTTTTCAAAGTCGAGGTATTGGGTCATGAACTGCGGCCTTTTGCGTCAACACTTCCCTATATGGCG
>CBDTVI010000108.1:0-7707 GCA_965364065.1 uncultured Yoonia sp.
GGCGAAAGCAGTCAAATCGCGATGCCAGAATGCGGTATCGGGCTTGTTCCTGACGTTGGTGGTTCGCTGATGCTGGCGCGATGCGCGGGCCATTTGGGCGCATACCTTGGACTGACGGGGACGCGCATGAATGCAGCAGATGCAATCCATGCAGGGTTCGCGGATGGGTTTATCCCGCAAGCCAAATGGGAAGCCCTGAAAGTGGACTTGGTATCGGGTGACATGAACGCGATAAATTACGAAACCGCGCCCGCAGGAATATTGCTGCCGATATTGGCGGATATTGATCGGCACTTTGCCTGTTCGACGCTTCGTGAAATCGCGCAAAGTTTGGCGCTGGACCCATCCGATTTCGCGGTCCGCACGCTGAAGGCATTAAACCGTCATGCCCCGCTGGCTATGGCCTGTTCGATGCAAATCATCCGCCAACTAAAAAGCAGTGATAGCATTCGCGCTGCACTGGAGCTTGAATACCGATTTACATATCGTGCCGTTGCTCAGGGTGATTTCATCGAAGGTATCCGCGCGGCTATCATTGACAAAGATCGTCGACCAAAGTGGGCGCATCCGGCTATAACGGATGTATCGCAGGACGATATGGATAAGATGCTGTCGCCTTTGGGCACAGATGGGCTGACTTGGAAGGAAATGACATGAAAATTGGTTTCATTGGACTGGGTAATATGGGCGCGCCGATGGCCGCTAACCTGTCTGCGGCAGGCCATGATGTTATCGGCTTTGATTTGGTTGCGCAGCCACCTGAAGGCGTCACAAAAGCAGGATCGGTCTTAGACGCTGTTAAAGGATGCGATGCGATCATAACCATGCTGCCGAACGGAGCGATCCTGCGCGATGTGGCATCGCAAATCGCACCGGAAATGGCCGCTGACACATTGTTCATCGACTGCTCGACTGTTGACGTCGAAAGCGCGCGTGCGGTCGCTGAAATGGTCACGCGCCTTGGGCATGCAGCGATTGACGCGCCCGTGTCTGGCGGCACGGTTGGTGCGCAAGCGGGTACGCTGACCTTTATGGCTGGTGGGACGGCTGGCGCGTTTGCGCGTGCCCTGCCACTGCTCGATATTATGGGTCAAAAGGCCGTGCATTGTGGCGACGCGGGCGCTGGGCAGGCGGCCAAGATTTGCAACAACATGATCCTTGGCATCACCATGATTGGCACCTGCGAGGCATTTGCCTTGGCCGACAAGTTGGGATTGGACCGTCAGGCAATGTACGATGTCGTCAGCACGTCAAGCGGCCAAAGCTGGAGCATGACAACTTACTGTCCCGCCCCCGGCGTTGGCCCAAAATCGCCATCTGACAACGGTTATCAGCCGGGCTTTGCGGCAGAGTTGATGCTGAAGGATTTGGATTTAAGCCAGACAGCCGCCGAAGCCGTTGATGCAGCGACGCCGTTGGGCGCACAGGCCGCGCGCCTCTACCGTACGTTTGTAGAAGGCGGCGGCAAGGGAAGCGATTTTTCGGCGATGTTGCCGTATTTGGCCAAGCTGGGTGCAAAGACCTAAGACGAATGCGCAAATCATTCGACAAATCCGTGCAATACGACGAACGGCATTAGAGAAGGTGTTCAGTCAGGTCGAAAACTGATGACGCGTGGCGACCGGTCTTGGTCGGTGCTTCCACCGTCAAAACCCGAGCGGGACAAGGTATAGCCCCAGCATCAGCAAACACAGCATCGCCAGCGCAAATTCAAAGCCGCGCCGCCAAGCTGGCGCTGCAGCTAGTCCCAGATATTGTGCCAGAATAATCCGCGCCTTTTGCCACGCAAGCGCCAGTGTCGCAATGCTGGCGGCGACCTGCCATTGCGCCCAGATGCCTGACAGCGACAACAGGGTTGAACCCAAGCTCAACGCTATCAAAGTGCCCCATGCAGTATATAAAGTCCGCTGTTTCATCGTAGCAGGTAAATTACGGGAAACAGTAAGATCCAGACCAGATCGACCATATGCCAAAACGCAGTTGCGTCTTCGATGTTGGCCTCGCTGTCGCGCCACGCAACCAGCAGCAGCAACGCAACGCCTGCCGCGACATGCGCTGCGTGAAAGCCTGTCAGCATGAAATAAAAGTTGAAGAACGGATGTGTGTCCCAAACGATGCCCATCACGGCCTTTTGGGAAAACTCAGCGCCTTTGATCCACAAGAACGCTAGCCCCAAAGCGGCGGCGCCCACCAGTGCCATCCGCGCTTTTAGACGCGCCCCTGCACGCCGCAGTTGGCAGGCCAGTGCAGCCAAGAAGCCGCTGGTGATCAAGATGACCGTGTTGATCCCCGCAGCTTGGCGGTTAAGCATATCTTGGGCCTGTGCGAACCCTTCGGGGTCGGTGATGCGAACGGATAAGAACACGATTAATCCGGCCCCAAACACCAGTAATTCACTGATGATCAATATCCACATCATCAACTCGCCGGGCAGGTCATCCAGCGCGCTATTGTCATTCATGGGCATCGTTGGGGTCGGCTTGGTCCATCAAGCGCCGGATATGGCGGGCAAAGGCCACGGTCACGGGTACGCCGATCACGCAACCGAGTGTGATTGACCAAGCAGTTGACGCGACCGGACCGCCGATCCAGCTGCCGATCAGGGACGCAAAGAACACGTTTACGGCCATCGCGCCTGCGCCGAATGGATACAGGACGACTGCGATTTTTCCCGTACCCCAGCCATTCTGGGTCATCTGCGCATGACCAGCCGGTGCACTGCCCACAAGGCTGCAAGCAGCATAATGGATGCAATCGCAAACCATACTTCTGCGGTCGCTGATTGGGCCTGCGGGATTGGGCGATCGAATCCCTCGGCCATGGCTGGGCTAGCTAAAACAAAGGTGATGAGTGGTAAAAAGCGCATATCAAGTCTCCTGCGTCAGGCTGCGGTAAATGTCAGGTAAGGCACGGGTCAGGCGGGCTGGATTGGCCATCAGACTAAATCCGCCGCGCCCGAAAATACGGGCAAACCAGTCTTGCCCGTCTTCGTCGATAATTACCCCATGCAGGGATTGGCCAGTGCGTCGCGCCTCGCGGACGGCCATGCGGCTGTCTTCGATGCCATGCTGGCCTTCGTAGTGATCCAGATCGTTCGGCTTGCCGTCGGTCAACACGATCAGCAGTTTGCGCGTGGCCGACTGTTCCGCCAACATAGCAGAGGCGTGACGGATTGCTGCACCAAGCCGCGTGTAGTGACCGGGTCGCAGAGCGCAAATATTGGCCGTGATCTGGGGCGACATCGGTGTATCAAATTCCTTGCAACAGGTCAGGAACACGCGGTCGCGCCGCAAAGATGAAAAACCCCAAATGCCAAGCCGGTCACCCGCCGCATCAATGCCTGTGGCCAAAGCGGCCAGCGCTTCGCGGGCCACGTCGATGACGCATGTGTCGCCCACGGCGGCTTCGGTCGAGCGGGATGTGTCGATCAAAAATGCCACCGCCAGATCGCGGTCGATCTGGCGCGAGGCTTGCCAGATACGGTCGCTGCCTTCGCCAGTGGCGCGTAAATCAGCCTGCGCCGTGATCAGTGCATCTAGGTCAAGTTCTGTCCCGTCGATTTGGCGTGGGCGCAAGACACGGCGCGGGCGTAGGGTTTCAAACTGACGGCGTACCTCGCGGATGCGGGCGGCATTAGGGGTGAAGGTATCTGTGGGGTCGGGGACGGCCGGCGCGTCCAGCACACTGCAATGGGCATCCATATAGCTGCGACTGCGGTGGTTCCATTCAGGGTAGATAAATTTACCTGCCAGCTTTTCGTGGTCCGCATCCGCAGGTGACAGATCAAGATGCAACCGCAGACGTGTCGCGGCACGTTTGTCCACTTTGGACAGGGTGATTTTGTCCTGATCGTCGGCAGCTTTCTGAGCATTTTCTTTGTCGTCATCATCGACGCTGCGGTTCAAGTTCATGGATTCGACCCATGACAAAATCGATTCAAACCGGTGCAGGATGAAGCTGTCTTTGCGGTTCGCCTCATCGCGATCTTGTCGCTCGCCGAGCTTGCGGTTCGTTGTGGCCGCAGCAGGGGGCGGTTTGGACTGTGCCTCATCTGTCGAGGGTGCTGCGGCGTCGCCACTGCCTACCGGGTCAAGGCGCAGCCAGAATGGAACGGGGGCATAGCGCAAATAGTTGCGGTCTGCAGGGGTGAAGTCCGTCGCCTTGTCGATACCCTGTAACGCGTCGCGCACGGCGACTTCTATCGCGGCTTCGTTGGCAGGCAAGTGCATGTTGGGGCGGGTCATCAGCGCGAATTTGCACATGTCCGCAAAGCTGCGCGACAAACCCGGACAGGCTATCAAAACATGTGCCATAGCTGCGGCGTTAGCCCGCAATTCTACATGATCGCGGGCGCACAAATCAGGGGCGGCGTCAGGCACGTGTACCACCGCCGCCATCGCGACAAGCCAGAAATAGGCCGCGCGATTCAAGGATCTGTCAGGAAAGATCGCCATTTCTGGTGGCAGGCGCAGGCGTTCGCCATCAAAACTAGCGCGGAATTCCTTCTCACGCTCGGACCCCAATTTGCGCGCAGCACTGCGGCGGTGCGCCACAAGGGTCGCTGCGGCCTCGCCCATCTCGACGCCCGCATCGCCGCCCAAAGCGCGGAACAACAGCGCAAGGCTGGGCCGCACATCAGCCAGCAAAACCGCCGCATCCGGATAGGTTTCATCGGCACCCCAGCCATGCGCCATGTCATGCCACAGGTTGCCGATCGTTTCCTCAGGCTCCATCAGGTCAAGCAAATGCATGACGCGCCCCTAGCCGTAGACCGTCGCGACCAGATCGCGCAGGGCGTCCTGCACGTCCGCATCATCGCTCAGCGGTTCGATGATCGCGGCTTCAATCGCTTGGGGGATGCTCATGCCAGCGTTCATCAAGGTGGCTGCATAGACCAGCAGGCGTGTTGACACGCCTTCCTCTAAGTCCATGCCAGACAGCGCGCGAATGTGCCCGCCAAGGCGCACCAAAGGGGCCACGCGTTTGGCATCCAGTCCGCTTTCATGGGCGACAATCCCGATCTCAAGATCAGGTTTGGGGAAATCGAACGTCAGCGACAAGAACCGCTGGCGGGTCGAAGGCTTCATCCGTTTGAGCACGTTTTGATAGCCGGGGTTATAGCTGGCCACCAACATAAAGCCTGCAGGCGCTACCAATTCTTCACCAGTACGATCAATCATCAGCGTGCGGCGGTTATCGGTCAGCGGGTGCAATACGACGGTGACGTCCTTGCGCGCCTCGATCACCTCATCAAGGTAGCAAATGCCGCCCATACGCACCGCACGGGTCAGCGGGCCATCGACCCAAACGGTCTCTCCGCCTTTCAGCAGGTAACGCCCGATCAAATCAGCGGCTGACAGATCATCATGGCAAGCCACGGTAAAAAGCGGCTTGTCCAATCTGGCGGCCATGTGTTCCACGAACCGCGTCTTTCCGCAGCCGGTTGGCCCCTTCAAAAGAAGGGGCAAACCGTTTTCTTGGGCCATTTCAAACAGCCCGCACTCTTCGCCCGAAGGCTGGTAATGCGGCACCATATTGACGTGATCTTTCATCACCTATTCCCCCGCAACAGTAACGTTGGGACCGGGTTCAATGATCTCGCGTTTGCGGATCACGATCACGGAATAGATGAACAACAACGCACCAAGCACCACCGCAATACCCGCACCAAAGCGCATGATATAGAAGATCGCCAGATCGTCTTGGACTTCCATAAAGTAGAAGCCAAGGACGCGCTGCAGGTGGGTTTGGATTGTACCCGCAAAGGTCAGCACGAAGGTCATGAACGACATACCGCCGGTCATCAGCCAGAAC
Source organism: uncultured Yoonia sp. (assembly GCA_965364065.1). GTDB lineage: Bacteria > Pseudomonadota > Alphaproteobacteria > Rhodobacterales > Rhodobacteraceae > Yoonia. The sequence continues at coordinate 5,815 of CBDTVI010000108.1, forward strand.
GATCCCATGTTCAGCACCTGATTATACGGATCACGATTGCGCAAAAGTGGCATCGCATAACTGATAATCGCAAGGTTCAGCGCGACATAAGCCCCAAAGAACGCGAGGTGCCCGTGGGCGGCTGTGATCTGGGTGCCGTGGCTGTAGAAGTTCACGCCATGCAAGGTGTGCAAGAAGCCCCAAACGCCTGCGCCAAAGAAGGCCAGCGTGGCAGACCCAAGTGACCACAGCAAAGCGGCCTTGTTGGGGTGATTGCGTTTGCCTTTCCAGACCATCACGAAAGAGAAGGACATCATCAGGAAGAACGGGATCACTTCAAAAGTAGAGAAGATCGATCCGATCCACTGCCAATAGCCCGGCAAGCCGATCCAGTAGAAATGGTGACCGGTACCAAGGATGCCTGAAAACAGTGCAGTGGCGACGATGATATACAGCCATTTTTCAATGACTTCGCGGTCCACACCTGTCAGCTTGAGCAGCAAGAACGCAAGGATAGAGGCCATAACCAGTTCCCAGGTTGCTTCGACCCAAAGGTGAATAACGAACCACCAATACATCTTATCAAGGCTCAGGTTCTCAGGGTTGATAAAGGCAAAAACCCACAACAGCGACAAAAGCCACATGCCCATCAGCAAGACATTGGTGATGGCCGTTTTCTTGCCAGCCAGCACTGTCATCGAGATGTTGAACAAGAAGATAAGTGCGGCCACAAGAATGCCGAACTTCACCCAAAGCGGTTGTTCCAGAAACTCGCGCCCGCCGTGGATACCCACCAAGTAGGACCCGACCGCACCCAGCGTCCCGACCACTAGAATGATCAGTTGCAGATAGGCTAGTTTCACCGAGTAAATCTCGCGCTCGGATTCTTCTGGCACCAAGAAATAGGCGGCGCCGAAAAAGCCCAAAAGCAGCCAGACGATCAACGCATTGGTGTGGATCATACGGATGATATTGAAGGGCAGGATTTCGGACAGGAAATTGGGGGCGACGTAAATCCACCCCGCCAAAAGACCGCCCAAGACCTGAATGGCGAACAGTCCCATGGCGCAGACGAAATAGGCGTATGCCACGCGTTGGCTTTGATATTTCATGATAAAATCTCCTTATCCCGCATCATTGGGCGGCCAGCCCTGCGTATCTGTTTGATCGGCCCAACGCAGGAACTCTGCCAAACCGCGCACTTCTTCGTCGGTTAGGTTGAATTGCGGCATTTGGCGGCGGCCTTGAATTCCGCTGGGTTGGCTGTCCATCCAGCCTTGCAGGATTTCAAACGCGGCCTCTGGCTCGTCTTGCACGCCCCAACGGGTCATGACGTTACCAACTTCGGGTGCGAAATACGCGCCCTCGCCGTGCAAGGTATGACAGTTGATGCAAGAGTGACGCTCCCAGACACGCTTGCCTAGAACCACTTCTTCGGACAACGGCATCCCTGCGGTTGACACTTCGACCACGTATTTGTGGCTGTTGACGGTTAAGGCGATGAACACCAGTACGAAGAAAATAGATCCTCCGTAGAAAATGTTCCGCGCCCGCGATTTTGTAAGGATTTCAGCCATTTTTGGCTCCCGTTTTTTCGTTCACGCAATCTTGATAAGCCTGATGAACGGATGCGAGTTTGCGCCAGCGCAATGTTTTGATCTGATGATTTGCTATTAAGAACGCAGAGTGAGGAGTAATCGCGATGCCATTGCGGCGTTTTTGCAATCCGGACTTGCCGTTAAGCGAGATGATGGCGGACTGGCCTGAGACGGTCGAAGTTTTCTTTCGCCATCAGATGTTGTGTGTGGGCTGCCTTGTAGCGCCGTTTCATACTGTCACTGACGCGTGTCTGGAATATGATCTCAACATTGATGCGTTTTACGCGGAGTTGCTAGCGGCGCTTAGGTAGGTGCT
>CBDTVI010000109.1:0-7679 GCA_965364065.1 uncultured Yoonia sp.
TATCTGGCGGCATCACTGCAATGGTTGGCGCTGCATTCGGACTGCCAAGCTTGCGGATCAAAGGCTTTTATTTGGCCGTAGCGACGCTGGCTGCACAGTTCTTTCTAGTCTGGCTGTTCAACAAAGTATCGTGGTTCTACAACTATTCTGCCTCTGGTCAGATCAACGCGCCAGAACGTTTTGTCGGCGGGATCGCGGTCACTGGACCAAACGCAGACGCTTGGGCAAAGTATATGGTCTGTCTGGTTTTCGTAACCGTCTGCGCTTTGATCTCGCGTAACCTAACGCGCGGCAACGTAGGCAGGTCTTGGATGGCAATCCGCGACATGGATATCGCTGCCGAAATTATTGGAGTGAACCCGCTCAAAGCTAAATTGACAGCATTTGCGGTGTCGTCGTTCTTCATCGGGATATCAGGTGCGCTGTTCTTTTCAGTCTATCTTGGGGCCGTCGAAGTTGGTGAAGCCTTTGGTATTCAAAAATCATTCTTAGTGTTGTTCATGATCATCATCGGTGGGCTTGGATCAATTTTCGGCAGCTTTGCAGGGGCCGCACTGCTTGTTGTTCTGCCTGTCGCGCTCAAGGTCATTGGCGTTGATTTCTTGGGCTGGCCGACCGATCTGGTCGCCCATTTACAACTGGTCGTCGTCGGTGCGTTGATCATGTTTTTCTTGGTCAAGGAACCGCACGGTTTGGCCCAATACTGGCGACTGGCAAAGGAAAAATTACGGCTATGGCCGTTCCCTTATTAACACATGGGTTGGGACAAACCTGACCTCTAAACTTTAATGAAATCCATGGGAGGATAAGACAATGAAGATGAATAAACTGGCCGCTTTGGCCGTAACTGCGACGATGGCGGCAGCGCCCGTCATGGCCGAACTGGTCATTCCAGACCTCAGCTATCGCACGGGTCCCTATGCGGCCGGCGGCACGCCGTTTTCGGACGGCTATCAGGATTACTTCAATCTGCTGAACGCACGTGATGGCGGCATTGGTGGCGAGGCGATCCGCATCATTGAATGTGAGACCGGCTATAACACCGAAAAAGGTGTTGAGTGCTATGAAGCGACCAAAGGCGAAGGCGCATTAATCTATCAACCGCTTTCAACTGGCATCACCTATCAGATTATTCCCAAAGCGATGGCTGATGGCATCCCGATCCACACAATGGGTTATGGCCGTACGTCTGCGGCAGACGGGTCCGTCTTTCCATGGGTCTTTAACTACCCAGCGAACTATTGGGACGCGGCATCAGTGATGGTGAACTACCTGTTGGAAGAGAACGGTGGCAGCCTTGAAGGCAAGACGCTGGCGTTGGTTTATCACAACTCTGCTTACGGCAAAGAACCTATCCGCACACTTGAAGCGCTTGCAGAAATGCATGGTTTTGAATTGTCGCAACTTGCTGTTGATCACCCGGGTCAGGAACAAAAATCGCAGTGGCTTCAAATCCGTCGCGAGCGTCCTGATTACGTTCTGATGTGGGGTTGGGGTGTTATGAACCAAGTCGCGGTTCAAGAAGCTGCGAACATTGGTTTCCCGATGGAAAACTTCATCGGCAACTGGTGGGCTGGTGCAGAGCATGACGTGACACCTGCTGGTGCAGACGCCGACGGATACAAGTCGTTGAACATGAACCGCGTGAGTAAAGATCTGCCAGTTCTGGCTGAGATCAAAGCTTCGGTGCATGATGCTGGCGAAGCCGCTGGCGACGGAAGCAACCTAGGTTCGGTGCTTTATATTCGTGGCATGTATGCGGCAATGCTCGCTTCTGAAGCGATTGCAAAGGCGCAAGAAATCCACGGTGTTGCTGACGTGTCATCTGCGATGGTTCGTGACGGTATGGAAGCTTTGGAAATCACTGACGCACGCATGGCCGAATTGGGCATGGCAGGCGTTGGTCCAGCGTTCTCTGTCTCTTGTGAAGATCACGGTGGGTCCGGTCTTGGTATCGTTCAGCAGTGGAACGCAAGCGCTGGTGAATGGGTTGCATTGACTGATTTCATTGCACCCGATGACAGCGTCACGCTGCCTTTGATTGTTGAAGATGCGGCTGCATTTGCAGCTGAAAACAACATCACACCTGGCTGTAACTAAGCTGATCTATTGGGCGGCTTTCGGGCCGCCCAATCCCACCCCCGACCTGAGGAACGCACATGTTGGACACTGAAAAAACAGAGGCCTTGCTAGAGGTCAACAATATCGAGGTGATCTACAATCATGTGATCCTTGTTCTGAAAGGTGTGTCACTGAGCGTGCCAAAAGGCGGGATTACGGCACTTCTTGGCGGCAACGGTGCTGGCAAGACAACAACCCTCAAGGCGATTTCAAACCTGCTTCAATCGGAGCGTGGCGAAGTGACCAAAGGGTCGATTTCATACCGCGGCAAACAAATCCAAGGCAGCTCGCCTTCAGATTTGGTCAAGACCGGCGTTATTCAGGTGATGGAAGGACGTCATTGTTTTGAACACTTAACCATCGAAGAGAATTTGCTAACCGGCGCATATACGCGGTCGGAACGTGGTGCTGCAATCGCGGCCGATCTTGAAATGGTGTATAACTATTTCCCACGTTTGCGCGAACGACGCAAAAGCCAAGCAGGCTACACGTCCGGCGGCGAGCAACAGATGTGTGCAATCGGGCGCGCGTTGATGTCACGACCCGAAATGATCTTGCTGGACGAACCATCAATGGGTCTGGCACCGCAATTGGTCGAAGAGATTTTCACCATCGTGAAGAACCTCAATGAGCAAGAGGGCGTGTCGTTTCTTTTGGCCGAACAGAACACAAACGTCGCACTGCGCTTTGCGCACCAAGGCTATATTATGGAAAGCGGCCGTATCGTCATGGAAGGCCCCGCAGCTGAACTGCGCGAGAACCCAGACGTCAAAGAATTTTACCTTGGTATGTCGGACGAAGGGCGGAAATCATTCCGCGATGTGCGATCTTACCGACGCCGCAAGAGGTGGCTCGCATGAAGGCCTTGGACCACCTTGAAGTGCGATCTGCGGACGAACGTGAAGCAGATCAATTGGCGCAATTGTTGCCACTGCTCGCCCGTATCAGCGAAAGCGAACAAAGCTGTCTGAGCGGTGTCGAAAAGGTTCATACGCTTGCGGATCTGCGCCATTTGCCAGTGTTACGCAAAGCTGACTTGAGCACTTGGCAGGCCGAGCACCCCCCTTTTGGCGGCATCCCGACGCGTAGCGTGACGCGTCTATTTCAATCACCGGGACCTATTTATGAACCGGGTGGATCAACGCCTGATTGGTGGCGGTTTGGTCGGTTCTTGCGCAGTCTTGGCATTGGCGCAGGCGACGTTGTTCACAATACGTTTTCCTATCATTTCACCCCTGCAGGCGCGATGTTTGAAAGTGCGGCCTTGTCCGTCGGGGCGCAGGTTTTTGCCGCCGGCCCCGGTCAGACTGAATTGCAGGTACGTGCAGCTGCTGATCTTGGTGCTACGACATACGCGGGAACCCCAGACTATCTGGGTGCGATCTTGGCGAAGGCCGATGAGATGGGTGTTGATCTAGGACGCATTACAAAAGCAGCAGTGTCCGGTGGCCCGCTTTTTCCGCAAGTTCGTGCCGCCTATGAAGCACGCGGGATCACATGTTTGCAGTGCTACGGGACAGCGGATGTGGGCCATATTGCCTATGAAACCTTTGCCAATGCACCAATGATTGTGGATGAAGGCGCGATTGTTGAAATTGTGACGCCTGGCACTGGCGATCCGGTTGCTAACGGCGAAGTGGGTGAAGTCGTTGTCACCGCATTGAACGCCGACTATCCGCTGATCCGGTTCGCCACAGGCGATCTGTCAGCCATCGTAGAAGGCCAGTCCGACTGTGGTCGCACCAACATGCGGCTGGCTGGTTGGAAGGGCCGTGCAGACCAAGCTACCAAGGTCAAAGGCATGTTTGTACGCCCTGAACAGGTTGCACGCTTGGTTGAACGGCACCCCGAAATTCGACGCGCGCGGATTGAAGTTGGCCACAATGGCAAAACCGACACGATGTTGGTTCGACTGGAGACCGAGGGCACAGATGTGGCAGCTTATGCCGCGTCAATTTCCGATGTTCTCAAGTTGCGTGGTGAGGTTGAGACCGTGTCGTTGGGCACGCTTCCACGCGATGGCGTTGTGATCGCTGATCTGCGAGAGGCTAGTTAATGTCGGTCGTTATTATAGGCGCTGCGCGCACACCGATGGGTGGGTTTCAAGGCGTGCTATCCCAAGTCGCGGCAACCGAATTGGGCGCTGCAGCCATCCGTGGTGCGTTGATCAATAGCGGCATTTCCCCCGATGTTGTTGGCGAGGTTCTGATGGGCTGTGTCCTGCCTGCTGGTTTGGGGCAAGCGCCAGCGCGTCAGGCCGCATTGGGGGCAGGGCTGCCGCAATCAGTTCCTTGCACAGCAATCAACAAGGTCTGTGGATCGGGCATGAAAACGGTCATGATGGCGCACGACCAGATCATCGCAGGTAGCCAGACATTGATGGTCGCAGGCGGCATGGAAAGCATGTCCGGCGCGCCATATCTATCGTTGAAAACACGCGGTGGCGCGCGCTTGGGACATGCAGAGCTGAAGGATCATATGTTTCTAGACGGGCTTGAGGATGCATACGACAAAGGTGCGCTGATGGGTGTCTTTGCCGAGCTATGCGCAGAACGCTACCAATTCACACGCAAAGCCCAAGACGACTATGCGCTAGGTTCACTGTCCAATGCGTTGGCTGCGCAAGCATCTGGCGCGTTTGAAGGCGAGATTGCGGATGTGACTGTCGCATCGCGCAAAGGCGAAACGCTCGTGTCTGAAGATGAACAGCCGGGCACTGCGCGACCCGAAAAAATCCCGACCTTGCGACCTGCCTTTAAAAAAGACGGCACTGTTACGCCAGCCAATGCGTCCTCAATTTCTGATGGTGCGGCGGCTATAGTATTGACCAGCGACGCGGAAGCGGACGCGCGCGGATTGACCGTGCGTGCGCGCATTTTGGGTCATGCAAGTCATGCCCAAGAACCCGCTTGGTTTACGACGGCACCCGTGCCTGCAGCGCAGAAGCTATTGAAGCAGATCGGCTGGGATGTCGATGATGTGGACTTGTGGGAGGTGAACGAGGCCTTCGCTGTTGTGCCAATGGCCTTCATGCATGACATGGGAATTGCCCGTGAAAAGATGAACGTGAATGGCGGCGCTTGCGCTTTGGGGCATCCAATTGGGGCGTCGGGCACGCGGATTATTGTGACATTGCTGAACGCGCTTGAAAAACGTGGTTTGAAACGTGGGATTGCTGCAATTTGTATCGGCGGCGGCGAGGGCACAGCAATCGCGATTGAGCGGCCATGAAGCTGGATCCCAACCTTTCAGCCGTCGTAACAGGCGGTGCGTCAGGGCTTGGTGCAGCTGTGGCCGCAGCATTGCGCGCCAAAGGCATCAAGGTCGCGGTGTTAGACCGCGACGTGGCCAAGGGCGCAGAACTGGCGGCGGAAATTGGTGCTGTATTCACCGAAACCGACGTGACCGATGCAGGGTCTGTAGCGGCGGCACTACTGCAATCGCGTGCGGCAAATGGTCAAGAGCGCATCTGTGTTAATTGCGCGGGCGTAGCGCCTGCAGCCAAAACAGTATCGCGTGGGCTGGCGCATGACTTGGAGCTATTCCAGCAAGCAATCAACATCAACTTGGTTGGCAGCTTCAATGTGGCATCGCAAAGTGCTGCTGGGATGGTCGTAGCAGAACCTATTGGCGAAGAACGCGGGGTTATTATCCACACTGCATCAATCGCCGCCTATGAGGGTCAGATGGGACAGGTCGCCTATGCGGCGTCCAAAGGCGGCATTGTTGGGCTAACTCTGCCGATGGCGCGTGATTTGGCCCGCGACGGGGTTAGGGTTATGGCAATCGCACCGGGGATTTTTGGCACGCCTATGGTGACGTCAATGAGCCAAGACATTCAAGATGGTTTGGCAGCGGGCATACCCTTTCCACCGCGCTTGGGCGACCCGGCAGAATTTGCGGCCCTTGCGTTGCATATCGTTGAAAACGCCTTTTTAAACGGCTCAGTCATCCGCTTGGATGGTGCGACTAGATTAACTTTGAGGTGACAAATGGACTTTGCACTTAGCGAAGAGCAGACGTTGATATTCGATATGGCCAAGGCCTTTGGTGATGAGCATATCGCACCCAATGCGCTGGCGTGGGAAAAGGCCGAGGATATCCCCAAGGCGTTGTGGCCCAAGCTGGCAGCACTCGGATTTGGTGGGCTCTATGTCACCGAAGAAAGCGGCGGATCTGGGTTGTCGCGGCTGGATGCAACGCTGGTGTTTGAGGCGTTGAGCATGTCGTGCCCTTCAGTGGCCGCGTTCTTGTCCATCCACAATATGTGTGCCGCGATGATCGACAAGTTCGGGTCGGATGCACTGCGCGAAAAGTATCTTCCGCGCGCGCTAAGCATGGAAATGGTCCTGTCCTATTGCCTGACTGAACCGGGGTCGGGGTCCGATGCTGCGGCCCTCAAAACCCGCGCAGACCGCACAAACGATGGCTATGCACTAACCGGCACAAAGGCGTTTATTTCGGGTGGCGGATATTCGGACGCCTATATTGTCATGTGCCGAACCGGCGATGCGGGCCCCAAAGGGATCTCAACTGTTATAGTGGACGACAAGACCGACGGTCTGTCCTTTGGCGGGTTAGAAGACAAGATGGGCTGGCGTGCGCAACCAACGCGGCAAGTTCAGCTAGATAATTGCAACATTCCCGCGATCAACCTTGTCGGCGAAGAAGGCAAAGGGTTCAGCTATGCAATGGCGGGTCTGAATGGCGGCAGATTGAATATCGCTGCTTGCTCACTTGGTGCCGCGCAATCTGCTCTGACGAAAACCATTGCTTACATGGCCGAGCGTAAAGCATTTGGAAAGCCGATCGATCAATTTCAGGCACTCCAGTTCCGGCTTGCTGACATGGAGATCGACCTTCAAGCCGCGCGCGTGTTTTTGCATCAAGCCGCTTGGAAATTGGACAACGGGGCTGCGGACGCGGCGACCCATTGCGCAATGGCTAAGAAGTTCGTGACTGAAATAGGCAGTCGTGTGGCCAACGATTGTCTACAATTGCATGGCGGATATGGCTATCTGGCGGACTACGGCATCGAAAAACTTGTGCGTGATTTACGGGTGCATGAGATTTTGGAAGGCACCAATGAAATCATGCGCATGATCGTCAGTCGCGAGATGATTTCAAAGTGAGCGATATCAACATCCGCATAGAGGGCCGCGCTGGTCGCATCACGCTGAACAGACCTGCGGCACTCAACGCGTTGACCTATGACATGGCGCTCAAGATCGAAGCGGCGATTGATGAATGGCGCAGCGCGGACGTTGATCTGGTTTTGATAGACGCTGTTGGTGACCGCGCATTCTGCTCAGGCGGTGATATCGCTGATATGTATCGCAGTGGGCTAGAAGGCGACCTTGAATATGGACGCCGGTTTTGGCGCGATGAATACCGGCTGAATGCCAAACTGTTTGAATACCCAAAGCCGATCGTTAGTTTTTTGCAAGGGTTTACCATGGGCGGTGGCGTTGGCGTTGGCTGCCATGCAAGCCACCGGATCGTCGGCGAAAGCAGTCAAATCGCGATGCCAGAATGCGGTATCGGGCTTGTTCCTGACG
>CBDTVI010000110.1:0-7675 GCA_965364065.1 uncultured Yoonia sp.
TGCTGGCATTGGACAACGGCAAGTCCCACAAAATCAGCGTCGAAGATCGCAGCCACCCCGCATTCGGCTCTGTCCCACCGCCAACATGTGTCCTGTGTAAATACCGCACGCAGGTGTTGGGTTTCGAAGGCGAAGTGGGTGCGGTTCAAGAAAGCCACCACCACCACGTCGAAGGCCAAGGGGCGAATGCGCCAGGGTCCAACGTATCAGATTGCGCGCTGTGCGATACTTTCTGCACTGGCATGTGCCGCCTAGAGGCGCAGGATAAGCACCACCATGATCATCACCACGGTCACGACCATCACCATCATGATCATGACCACCAGCACGCGACATACCCCCACGCTAAACACCCACATGGGCCCGAAAGTGCGCGCAAACCTAAATCTTGATCATCATCTTGCCCTAAAAACTCCCGCCGGAGGCTCCGACCCTCTCGACTACACAAAAAGGCCAGCCATTGCGCCCCTACGAAAAAGACCCAAAGGCGATCTATGCCCAAAGCTTTGCCACTGTGCGGGCAGAGGCGCGTCTGGACCGGTTTGCACCGGCGATGCAGCCTGTGGTCACGCGGTTGATCCATGCGTGTGGCATGATCGAGATCGCAGACCGTTTGGCGTTTTCACCGGACGCGGCACAAGCTGGACATGCTGCCTTGGCGGCAGGTGCACCTGTCTTGTGTGATTGCGAAATGGTCGGTGCCGGGATCATCCGGCGCTATCTGCCTGCGCAAAACGAGGTCATCGTGACGCTGAACAACCCGTCCGTGCCAGCGCATGCGACAGACATCGGCAACACACGTTCCGCCGCCGCGGTCGAGCTTTGGAAAGATCATATCGAAGGCGCGGTCGTCGCCATCGGCAACGCGCCAACCGCACTTTTCCACCTGTTAGAAATGTTAGACGCAGGTTGGCCAAAACCAGCCGTGATCTTGGGCTTCCCCGTTGGCTTTATCGGTGCCGCCGAAAGTAAGGCGGAACTGGCGTCAAATCCACGCGGTTGTGAATTCATTGCATTGCGCGGGCGGCGTGGCGGGTCTGCGATGGCATCTGCCGCGGTGAATGCTTTGGCTGCGGGATTGCCCGAAGATGTCTGATCCTTGGCTACATATCGTCGGTATCGGCGAAGACGGTATGGACGGGCTTGTGCCTGCGACCCGCGCCGCTGTTGAAGCCGCAGAAGTTATCATCGGTGGTGACCGTCACCATGCGCTGGCCGACAATATCGCCGCCGAACGGCTGGCATGGCCACACCCCTTTGACGCATTAATTTCGACCATCGAAGGATTGCGAGGACGCCGTGTCGTGATCCTTGCGACAGGTGATCCATTGTGGTTTTCGGTCGGTGCGCGGATTGGACGTTCGATTGACCCAAGCCAGATAGTCTATCATCCGCAATTGTCCGCTTTTCAATTGGCGGCGGCCCGTATGGGGTGGTCATTGCCGGATGTGGAAACACTGACCGTGCATGGGCGTCCTGTTGAACAGATGATCGCCTTTATCCAGCCTGACGCGCGTTTGCTGGTGCTGACGACCGGGGCAGAAACGCCCGCACAGATCGCGGCGTTCTTGACTGAACGCGGCTTTGGTGGGTCCAGAATGACCGTGCTGGCCGCGATGGGCGGCAAAGACGAGGCCCGTTTTGACGGAACCGCCGAAGCGTGGAATCACGAAGTGCCCGCTTTCAACACCCTTGCTGTCGAATGTTTAGCGGCCCCAGACGCCGCCCTTTTGCCGCGCGTTCCGGGTTTGGCGGATCACCTGTTTCAATCTGATGGAACCATGACCAAACAAGAAGTCCGTGCAGCCACAGTTGCCAAACTGATGCCAATGCGCGGCGCGCTTTTGTGGGACATCGGAACTGGCTGCGGGTCTGTCGCAATCGAATGGATGCGTGCGGCGCGCTATGCCCGCGCAATTGGGATCGAACCCCGCGCAGACAGACGTGCGATGGCTGCTGCAAACGCACTAGCGCTGGGCGCGCCGAAACTTGAATTGATTGAAGGCACGGTTCCTGCGGCCCTTGATGGGCTAGAAGCGCCCGACGCGATTTTCATCGGCGGCGGGTTAAGTCGCGCCACGTTTGAGGCCGCTTGGGCCGCCTTGCGCCCTTTGGGCCGTTTGGTAGCCAATGCCGTCACGCTTGAAAGCGAAGCAGAGCTGATCGCGCTGCATAAAATATACGGTGGCGATCTGGTAAAGCTGTCGATCCACCGTGCAGAACCTGTGGGCCGTATGACTGGCTGGCGACCCTCAATGCCCGTCACACAGTGGAGCCTTGTGAAACGATGACAGGAACACTCTATGGCGTGGGCTTAGGCCCTGGTGCGCCGGATTTGATGACTTTGCGCGCAGCACGATTGATCGAAGGTGCAAGCGTTGTCGCCTATCCGACGCTTGCGGGTGCGGACAGCTTTGCGCGTGCGATTGCGGCAGATTTAATCGCCAAAGACGCACAGGAAATCGTCATGGACGTACCTATGTCGGTGGAACGCGCACCTGCGCAAGCGGCCTATGATCAAGGTGCGATCGAAATTGCTGCAGCCCTTGATGCCGGTCACGATGTTGTTTGCCTGTGCGAAGGTGATCCGTTCTTTTACGGCTCCTTCATGTATCTTTTTGCACGTCTTTCGGACCGCTACCGCGTCGAAGTCGTACCGGGTGTGACATCCATCACCGCCTGTGCTGCCCGCGCGGGCATGCCGCTGGCTGCGCGCAATGAACGGCTAACCGTTCTGCCCGGCCCTTTGCCAGAGGCCGAATTGCGCGCCCGAATCGACGGTGCCGAAAGCGTCGTGATTATGAAAGTGGGTCGCCATTTGGCCAAAATTCGCGCAGTGATCGACGACTTGGGGCTGACCGCCTCTGCTGTCTACGTCGAACGCGCGACATTGCCGCAAGAGGTGGTTTTGCCATTGGCCGAGGCACCCGAAAAGGCTCCATATTTTTCCATGATTTTGTTAACAAAAGGGGCCGATCCGTGGCTTTAAAACCAGTCGTTTTAGCACTCTCGCGGTCGGGCGAGGCAACAGCCCACCGCGTCGCCGCCGTCCTTGGTGCGCAGGTACATGGCCGCACAGATCGTGTAGATCGCGCCGATGCATTTTTTGACAACGCACTTGATCATGCGCGTGATTTGTTTGCGGCAGGTGTGCCTATTGTTGGGGTTTGTGCGTCTGGCATTTTGATCCGCGCAGTGGCCCCTTTGCTGGCGGACAAGCGCAATGAGCCACCTGTGATAGCGGTCTCGGATGACGGTGCCGTTGTTGTTCCGCTGTTGGGCGGGCACCGCGGCGCGAACAAACTGGCCGCGCAGATTGCGACGGCTTTGGATGCGGTGGCGGCAGTCACGACCGCAGGTGATGTTGCACTTGGCGTGGCCCTGGACGAGCCGCCCGCTGGTTGGCGTTTGGTCAACCGTGACGACGCCAAAGGGGCGATGGCCGCTTTGTTATCGGGCACTGGTGCACTGGTGATCGGCGACGCGCCGTGGCTTGCGGATTTACCCAAAGGCGATGGCGTGAAGCTATCGGCCACAATGGAGCGCCAGTCTGATCTGGGCGAAGCGCATTTGCAGTTTGCTCCGCAGCGCCTGACCTTGGGTGTTGGATGCGCGCGCAATTGCGATCCGGCGGAATTGGCTGACCTTGTGGCGCAGGTCTTGGCGGAAGCTGATGTCGCGCCTCAGGCCATTCATTCGGTCAATACTATCACGCTCAAGGCCGACGAACCTGCAATCATTCAATTGGCAAGCGCGCTGAATGCGCCGCTGTGCTTGTTCGAGGCCGAAGCACTTGAGGCGCAGACGCCGCGTTTGGCGCACCCGTCAGATGTTGTGTTTGCCGAAGTTGGCACGCACGGCGTGTCCGAGGCGGCAGCGTTGGTGCAAGCTGGCGCGTCGGGTGAATTCTTGGTGACCAAACGCAAGACGGCGAATGCCACTTGTGCGTTGGTTGTGGCACCCAACCCATTGACGGAATTTGCAGGTCGCCCGCGCGGACGGTTAAGTGTGGTCGGCATCGGGCCGGGGCAAGCGGCATGGCGTACGCCAGAGGTGTCGCGCTTGGTTTCCGAAGCCGAAGAACTTGTGGGCTACGGTCTTTATATCGATCTGCTGGGGCCATTGGCGATTGGCAAGGAACGGTCTGATTTCCCATTGGGCGGAGAAGAAGATCGTTGCCGCTATGCGTTGGAACAGGCGGGCAAAGGCAAGAATGTCGCACTCGTTTGTTCGGGTGATGCAGGCATTTATGCGATGGCAGCGCTTGTGTTTGAATTGCTGGACCGCGGGCCGGAACAGATGGGTGTCACCGATGCGGCACGGCGGGTTGAAGTCGTTTGTTCACCCGGTGTCAGCGCGCTGCAAGGGGCTGCTGCGCGTGCAGGTGCGCCGCTGGGCCATGATTTCTGCGCGATTTCGCTGTCGGATTTGCTGACCCCCCGCGAAGATATTGTGAAGCGCCTAAAGGCTGCGGCGGAGGGCGATTTTGTGATCGCGTTCTATAATCCGGTGTCGATGCGCAGGCGCACTTTGCTGGCTGAGGCGCGCGATATCTTGCTGGAACATCGCCCTGCGGACACGCCTGTTATGTTGGCGTCCTCGCTTGGACGACCAGAAGAATACGTGCGCTATCGGCGTCTGGATGAGTTGCAGGTCGACGAGGTCGACATGCTAACGGTTGTTTTGATCGGGTCGTCTCATTCTAAATTGGCACATTTGGGCGAAGGCCCGCGGATGTACACCCCGCGCGGGTATGCGCGCAAAATTGATGGGGATTTGGCTGGATGAGCAACATGTGCTTTGGCCGCCTGTTCCATGACAGATTGAACTTGAAAGGTACGCTGTGACTGTTTTCTTTATTGGTGCCGGTCCCGGCGACCCTGAATTGCTGACAATCAAGGCTGCGCGGATCATCGGTGAATGCCCTGTCTGCCTGTATGCGGGGTCCTTGGTCCCTGTCGAGGTGGTCGCGTGCGCGCCTGCGGATGCGCTGGTCATGGACACAGCACCTATGACGCTGGATGACACCCACGGTGCGATCCTTGCGGCGCATGCCAAAGGCCAAAATGTGGCGCGTGTGCATTCGGGTGATCCGTCACTTTACGGCGCGATTGCCGAACAAATCCGCCGTCTGAAAGCGGACGACATCGATTATCAAATTATCCCCGGCGTGCCCGCTTATGCTGCCGCTGCTGCCGCCCTTGGCACTGAATTGACTGTACCCGAAGTTGCCCAATCCATCATTCTGACCCGTATGTCGATGAAATCAACAGGCATGCCCGCCGGTGAAACTCTTGAGAATTTCGCGCGCACCGGTGCGACCCTTGCTATTCATCTGGGCATCCGCGCGTTGCGCGAGATTGAGCGGCAGTTGGCCCCGTATTACGGCGAAGATTGTCCGGTGGCCGTGGTTTACCGCGTGGGATGGCCGGATCAGTTGATCATTCGCGGCACCTTGATGGATGTACGTGAAAAGGTCCGAGAGGCGAAAATTACACGTACGGCGCTCATCCTTGTTGGGCCTGCTTTGTCCGATTCGCACGGTTTTCCAGACTCTGCCCTTTATGATGCATCCAAACCGCATGTGTTGCGGCCCCGCGTAAAGGCATAAAAATAAGGCAATGCCGCACTGCGGCGGATTTTGTCATTTGATCTTTACCTTTTCCATCGCATCTTTGAAGTGAAGAAAAAGGGTGCTGTTATGTATACGTTTATGTCTGATGCCGTGCGTCAGGGTTTGGAAGACGCGCGCAAGGCCGCGCTAAAGCGCAAAGACCGCCTGTCAGTGCACGATGGCGATGATACATACCGCATTCGTAGGCTATGGGATGGCGGTTTCGCGCTTGATCTGGATGGATCAGAACGTTTGCGCGGGCGTGTCGATATTTATGATGGCCCCAAGCATTTGTACCAATGCCTAGTCATGTCTTCTGTCGCGGACGACAATGAGCGGGTTTTCGAATTCAAATGGCTGACACCTGCAGCATCTGCACCTGCCGCCGATTTCGTGCGGCCGGACTTTGTGCCAGCAGGACTCATTAGCAGATAATGCGGTACGTTATTGCAGGTCTGCAAAAGCAGCTTGCATGCGTTTGACGGCTTCTTCGACGGTGGCGCGCTGCGTTGCGAGGTTGAACCGCATGAAAGTTTCGCCACCCGCACCAAATGTCGGCCCCTGAGACACTGCAATTTTTGCGGTCTCGCGAATGCGAGTTGCGACTTCGTCGTGCGGCATGCCGGTGCCTGAAAAATCGACCCATGCCAGATAGGTTGACTGCAGCGGCATCGATTTGACGCCGGGGATCGCATTGATGCCAGCATCAAAAATCTCGCGGTTGGTTTGCAGATGCGCGATTTGCGCGTCGGCCCATTCCGCCCCTGCGGGCGAGTAGGCGGCGGTAATCATCGCCACGCCAAGTGCGGAGGGACCGTAATCCAATGACCGCAGCCGATTGCGCATTTCTCCGCGCAGCTTTTCGTCTGGAATAATCATATTGCCGGTGCGCTGACCTGCGATGTTGAAAGTCTTGGACGCTGCCGTCAGATAAACCGAGTTGTCACAATCATCGGGGGCCGCCACGGCCGTTGGGATAAATGTGTGGCCTGCGTAAACCAAATCTTGGTGGATTTCGTCGCTGACCAAAAGCATACCGTTCGTGCGTGCGAATGCTGATACCGCGCGCAATTCATCAGCCGTCCAAACGCGACCCGACGGGTTTTGTGGCGAACACCAGATTAACAGTTTTTCTTTGCCGGTCAGACGTTTTTGCGCATCTTCCAGATCAAGCACGTAAGTGTCGTCTTGGCGCAGCAGCGGACATTCAGTGACGACACGTCCTGTCTTTTCGATTTTGAGCGCGAATTCATGATAAACGGGTGTGAAAATCGCAACCGCATCGCCAAGGTCGCTCCAGACATCAAGGCAAAGCGCGATCGCGTTGCCCAGCCCTTGGGTGGTTAGGACCCAATCAGGCTGCACGTCCCAGTTATGCCGGGTTTTCATCCACCACGTCACGGCGTTCAAATAGGCCTCGTTTTCAAAACCGTAGCCGAACACGCCAAGGTCAACGGCTTTTTGCAGTGCTTCGATGACGCAAGGTGCAGTGGCATAATCAGAATCTGCTGTCCACATGGCCAGCCCATCGTCTGGTGACACGTCATACAGCTTTTCCATCAAATCCCACTTGGTGGATTGCGTATTGCGTCTGTCGATGGGTGTATTGAATGGCATGTATGTTCTCCTGCGAATATCTGGTCAAATTGCGGGGAAGTGCCATGAGGTGCAAGTCGATTTTCGTCCACTGCTTGCGATGTGCGCGCGGACCGATTAAATCACCCAAATGTCAGTTAGAAACATCCTTCTCCACCCCGACCCGCGCTTGAAAAAAGTAGCTGCTCCTGTTGCGTCTGTATCAGATGAATTGCGCCAGTTGGCCGATGATATGCTCGAGACAATGTATGACGCGCCCGGCATTGGATTGGCGGCACCGCAGGTGGCTGTGATGAACCGCATGATTGTGATGGATTGCGCCAAAGACGACGACGCAACGCCAGAGCCGATGGTTTTGATCAATCCAGAAGTTGTTTGGACCTCGGAAGAGAGATCCGTCTATGACGAGGGCTGTTTGTCGATACCTGAACACTATGCTGAGGTAGAGCGGCCCACCGAAGTTGA
>CBDTVI010000111.1:0-7674 GCA_965364065.1 uncultured Yoonia sp.
TTGCGGCGGCAAGCCACCGGATATCACCGCCGAAGCCGCGTCGAAACAAAACCTCTCGGGATCATGCTGCGCATAACCCTGCCGGTTAGTGGATGCACTGTGTGAAATTGCTCGGTCAGCATCTCTCCGCGCGTGACTTCGATCGACAGGTCGCGGAGATCCAAATCCATGCCGCTATCCTCTACAGTTTTACAGCACTTGGCGTCCCCAAGACAGAGGCCGTAGGCCAAATCCGTTCGGGGTCAGCGGAAGCCCGACTTCAACCTGATTTGTGCAACCAAGCTATAGGGATGTAGAAAAGGGACGCCCCGATGGGACGCCCCCTTTTTCAATTTGCGCAGAGGTGGGATCAGAACAGGAGATCGAAATCCGCATTGCTCAGATCGATGACCAGAGTGTTCTCGATGGTGATGCTATCGCGCGCGCTGAGCGTGATGACAGCGTCCGTACCTATCTGCGTCAGGGACAGATCGATCACATCGGCGTAGCCGTAACCGGCGATCTGGATCATATCGATGCCATCCTCAAAGTCGGTGATGATATCGGCGCGCGTGCGGTCGTCTTCGAAGACAAACACATCTGCGCCCGCCCCGCCGGTGAGCAGGTCATCGCCCCGACCGCCGATGAGCATATCCGCCCCCTCACCGCCATCCATTGCGTCTTTTCCCGCGCCGCCAACCAGTTTGTCGTCATCAGCACCGCCCCAAATGCGGTCATTGCCGCTGCCGCCCATCAAGGTGTCATTGCCTGCGTCGCCATAGAGACGGTCGTTGGCAAGGCCGCCATCGACCATGTCATCGCCATCGGCGCCTTGAATTACATCGTTGTCAGCCTCGCCAAGCAGAGTATCGTCGCCACCGCCGCCTTTGATCTGGTCCGCGCCTGATCCACCGCTGAGCAGATCGTCACCAGCGCCGCCATCAAGGGTGTCTTTGCCCGTGCCACCGTCAATCGTGTCGGCCCCTGCGCGTCCAAAGATGCGATCAGAGCCGCCCATGCCAAGGAATGTATCATTGCCACTTGTGCCGGTGATCCTGTCGCTGCTCTCAGAGGTGGTGATCACGGGTGCGGTGTCGAGAATGAAGTCGGCATTGGTCAGCGCGCCTTCGGACAGGCCTGTCAGCTCAACGTAATTGCCATTTCCGGTGTTGATCCGCACGCCTGTGCCCGCGTCCTGAATGCTCAGTTGGGAAATATCCCAGATGTTGAGCCGGGTCAGGTCAATCTGGTCCGTGCCTTGGGTGAAGTCCGTGATGATGTCGCGGCCATCGCCGCGGCGGAAGGTGAAGACGTCGGTGCCTGTGCCACCAGTGAGCAGGTCGTCATCCGCCCCGCCATTAATGAGATCATTATCCGCCCCGCCATCAAGGGTATCCTCGCCCGTTCCGCCAATGAGGGTGTCGTTGCCTGTGTCGCCGCTGAGCACGTCTTCCTGTCTGCCGCCATCGAGCAAGTCATTCTCTGTGCCGCCGGACAGAACATCACGGCCGTTGCCGCCGATCAATGTGTCTGCTCCGCCATCGCCAAAAAGCGTATCGTTGCCACATTCCCCGTCAATGCGATCGTTTCCAGTCCCGCCGCGCACCACATCGGAGCCACCGAGCGCCAGATAAATATCGTCGCCGCCAAGAAGGTTGATACGGTCTGCCGTCATGTTGCCAGTGAAATTATCGGCTTCCTCAGTTGTGTGTGTCGCTGTCGGATTCGCAATTAAAATAGATGACATCGAAATCTCCCCAGATGGTACAAAGTTATTTTGCGTCGGCGGGTGGCAGCCCGCCTTGAGGATCTTTTCTAACCGAAATTTCTTGAGTGAGCCTGAAAATGTCCAGAATACGGCAATATTAAGACGAATACTCGCACTGCGTGTGTTCTCTGTTTTTGAATATGAAACAATCGTCTGGAACGGAGAACTTTGGACCGACTGCGGCCCAACAATGGGCCGAATCGGTTTTGTGCAGTGGTGCGACAATTATAGAAGAAGCTCGCCGACAAGGGGTGTCGACGGGCTTCTCTCAGCCTAAATCTCTGGAGGAGAGTTAGGAACCGGGCATGATCACTTTGTCGATGACGTGGATCACACAGTTCGTGGCTTTGATGTTCGCGGCCGTTACTGCTACATCGCCAATGCAAATACGGTCTGTTTGGGTCGTTAGCGGTTCTTGGTGTTGTTTTGGTTAGGAGGCGAGGGCCTAGTGACTATGGGGTTCTTCGTCCAGTGACCCGTGGATTGCAAATTGGTCCAAATCCGCATCGCGCGGTTCAAGCATGCGGAAGCTCTCTTTTACGCCTGTTTCAGTCAATTCTCGGGCAACGGTCAGTAATGTATTTGGATCTTGATCATCACAAAGCTCAGCCATTTGTCTCAGCTCATCTTCGGCCACTTGGGCTGCTGCTTCGACCGAGGGCGCGCCGTACATGTGCACAAAATGCTCTGCCAGAGCAATCTTGAGCGCGTCAAATTCAGATGACTCCACCTGTGTTACCGCGACAAAGGTCACACGACCAAAGGTCTCAACGCCGAGCCAGCCATTTGAGAATGCTTGCCGTGCTTTGCCTGTCAGGTCGGCCTGCGACCAATTTGAGAATTCAAATCCGCCAGCAATGCACCATTCTCCGGTTCGGGCAGGCGAATGAAAGACATTCATGTCACTTTCGTCAAAATGGATTGCACGCGCCAACATCATTTCAATTGTCCTCCAGTAAATGGGTCAGCGGGATGAGGTGGGTGATTTCATTCGTGCGCACCAACATTCCGAATTGTTCGTCTACACCCAAAAAGGTACCTGAAAGAGCATTCATTTCAACGTCTTCTCCGATGCCATGCGCAAGTCCGCGCCAGTCTTTGTGTAGAGGTGATACGCCGTCCTCTAGCCAGGTGTTGATGCCCACCAAAGTATGTTTCACCCAAGACTCTAACAGGTCGACCGCATTCACATCCGCGCAGCCTTCGGCATAGAGTGAGGTCTGGTTGGGAGTCTCCCCCGGGTCATCGGTTTCGGGCCAAAGCGGGAGTTCCAATCCAACGACCAGCCAGTCTGGTTGAGTTTTTGAATCCGCACCTGATGCCGCCACCCGTAATCTACCACAAGACCCGCCGTTGATCCGAATTCCACCGTCCCAATCCAGATGCACTGCCACTTCCGGCGGTGCCAAGGCACCGAGCGCGTTTTGAAACCCCACGCCGCACAGGGGCATCATCGCCATCGCATCGGCCAACACCACATCGGGGGCAAAAATCAATGCCGCAAGCAGTTTGTTTGCCCCGAGATTATAGACCACAAGCCCCGCATCGCATCCGCGCGACGCTTCTACGCAGGCCTTGTCAAAAGGATCAATCTGACCCTCAACGGCCAGCCCGCTGAAGAGCGGTGGAAAGCTGGGCGTGCTCATGCTTTGCCCATCTCAATCAAAGTCTTGGCGACGGTGCGGAACGCTTGTGCCTGCGTCGAGTCCGGTTTTGAAACCACAATCGGTGCACCCCCGTCAGCAGCCATTCGAATGTCGAGATGAAGAGGGATTTCCGCCAGTAGGGGTACACCCAACTTTTCGGCTTCCAATTTCACCCCGCCATGTCCAAATACATGCTCTTCATGTCCGCATTGAGAGCAGATATGCGTGCTCATGTTTTCGATCATACCAATGATGGGCGTGCCCAACTGGTTGAACATATCGATGCCCTTGCGTGCGTCCAATAGTGCGACGTCCTGAGGGGTCGAGACGATAATGGCGCCGTCCAAATGCGTTTTTTGCGCGAGCGTCATTTGTACGTCACCAGTGCCGGGTGGAAGGTCAACAATGAGCACATCCAATGCCCCCCATTGCACTTGGGATAGCATTTGCTGCAACGCACCCATCAACATGGGGCCGCGCCAGACAACGGCTTGATCCTCGTTCGTCATGAGGCCAATCGACATCATCGTAACGCCATAGTTTCGTAGCGGCAAAATCAGTTTACCATCAGGGCTTTGTGGTCGACCTGACACGCCCAACATGCGGGGCTGGGACGGTCCGTAGACATCTGCATCCAACATCCCAACGCGGCGTCCTTCAGCGGCAAGCGCGCAGGCCAGATTTGAAGCAACAGTTGATTTTCCGACGCCGCCTTTGCCCGAAGCGATCGCGATGATGCGGGCAACACCCGGTAATTTTTCCGGGCCAGCGGGTTCAGATTTTCGACCAGATTTCAGGTCAGGTGGTGGCGTTGATTTGCTATGCGCGGTCATCACGATTGAGACGGATGAACATCCCAAAGCAGAGAGCTTTTCCTCGGCTTCATCTTTCGCCGCCATGAAGGGCTCAGGCTTGTCGACCTCCATCACGAAGCGCACAACGCCTTCGTCGATGGTTAGTGCCCGTACGAGTCCGGCCTCGACCAGATCAACGCCAGAGGGCGCTTTGATGGTTTTCAAGCAGGCAAGAACCTCTTCGCGAGACAGCGACATTTATACGCCTTCAATCTTGCCGGTGACGACATGTTCTAGGTCAACGCCATCGATGGTTAAAACCATCCTTGCTTCAAAGGTTTTACCCGATGTGTCGCTCGCATTGCGCATCGCTTCTTCAATCGCCTGCTGGGATGTAACGCCGACCTGCTTGAGAAATTTACGCATGGACATGTTGAAGTCTTCGCTCATGGCATAGCCCCTTGTATTACTGAAATATTGACGTTGCGACCCTAACGCCCCTAGGCTGATATGCAACCTGATGCACATGATTGGAGCGGTTGGAATGTTGAAAAAATTTTCCCTTCTGGCGAGTCTGATCGCGTCCTCCGCTTTGGCGCAGGAAAAGGCGTTCATATTGCAGACGCCTGATGTCTTGATCGAGACAGGGTTCATCAAGCACCTTCTGCCGCGGTTTTCGTTGAAAACAGGTATCCGCATTACGACCACAGTCGGGACGGGTAACGCCGCGTTTGGGGAGAAGGGGATACCTGTGTTTCGGCAAGGCGAAACAATCTGGCATCTGGCAAAGACCGATGGTCCATATACCAATGTCTTTGAGAATTGGTTGCTGTCTGATATTGGCAAGCGCACCATCCAAGCCTTTGCGCCAAATGGCGAAATGATGTTCAGCGCTGATGTAAGCGTGAAAGCTGAGGATGAAAGCGTAACTCTGACCGGCGATGTCGCTCTTGGAGAAAAGATCAGCCTCAAAAAATGCGGTAGGTGTCACGTGGTTAACGACAGTAATCGCATGAAAGCGATTGGATCCACGCCGTCCTTTGGGCTGATGCGGACGTTTCCAGATTGGCAAGAACGGTTCGAGACGTTCTTTGTCCTCAAACCCCATCCAGCCTTTACGCAGGTCGCGGAGGTCACTGAGCCGTTTGCGGAAAACCTGCCGTCGCCTATCGCCCCGATTGAGGTGACTTTGGAGCAGATCGATGCGATCGCGGCCTATGTTGGCTCCATCCCCCCAGCCGATCTGGGCGCGCCGATACAATCTCAGTGATCCTTGCGCTTTGATAAGTAGTCATCTGTGGTGCGAACACGCGGGCGTTCGCCGCCTTGAAACGGGTTATTTGTTGAATGATACTGTGCCTGAATGCGACAATTGTCGCACATCTGGATCATTTTTGCGGCCTCTGAACTGGCAAACATGGCGTGTTTACCTGCCAACTTCTCAGTAATCTTTTCAACGGTTGATTTCACACCAAACAATGATCCGCATTCGATGCAGGCAAAGGGCTCTTCTTCATGCATGACGCGCTGTGTGAAGGCCGCATCTGTAAGGTCCATCTGTGGCTTTAGGGTAATTGCGTTTTCGGGGCAGATGTTGCTGCACAATCCGCATTGCACGCAGGCGTCTTCTTGGAACCTAAGCTGGGGCAAGTCCGGGTTGTCGCCTAGGGCACCGGTGGGGCAGAGCGACACGCAGGACAGACACAAGCTACAGGCATCAGTGTCTACCAGTACGGCGCCGTATGGTGAATTTTCTGGCAATTCCAAAACAGTCACATCAGGCTGCAGGGCCTTGGCCGCAAGCCGTGTTACTTGTCGCCGTGTCCCCATTGGTAAGATGGGGTCGCAAATGACGGGCGTGTCCACTTCATCGTATAGAATATCGCACAGGGCGTCGGGATCGGCAGGTTGCAATAGATGGATGTTTTGCGTGCCCGCCAGGGTTTTTGCCAAGGTCGTTTGCGCCTCGATCACATCCATTTCAGCTTTGGGAGAGACAATGATGTCCAGTTGCCCAAAACCGCAGGCCAGCGCGGCCATCATCTCAGCATGTCCAAATCCAGACAATGCGTCGATCTCTAATGGGATCACATCAGAGGGCAACCCCCGTCCGAAACGTGCGGCGAGCGAAATCATTTCTGTCCCGTAAGTTCCGTCATGGACCAGCAGTCGTGGATTTGCACCGCCCGCCTTTCGGTATGTTGAAGCGAGGGTTGTCAGCCTGCGAAACAAGGTGTCCACTGGCGGTGCATCATAGGTAATTGCGCCTGTTGGGCAGACTGCGGAACATGATCCACAGCCAGCGCAAATCATTGGGTCAATTGCCACATGCTCTCCGGCAGAGATGATTGCCCCGGTGGGACACACATTGAGGCAGTTAGAACAGGCTGGCTGTTCAGCACGGCTATGCGCACACATGCTTTCCTCAAGCCGCACATAAAGCGGCTTTTCAAAAGTGCCTATCATTTGTGAGGCTGAAAATACTGCCTTGGCGATTGAGGGCGGATGGGACGGGTCTGCCCGCAGATAACCTTCGCGTTTCTCCGGTGCTGGGAACATCGCATTGCTGCCGGTGAGGTCCAAAATGATGTCACATTCTGAGTCAGCGCCATCTTGGGGGGCGCTCAGTTGAAATGCACCGCGCCCGCCGATGATAACTTGTTGTAAGGCGTCAATTTTTACAGAAAACCCACCCAATGCACCTGAAGCATTGCGGACAGATCCCACCACGCAGTCAAATCGACGGTCTGTCGGCAGGTGTTCAGCGTCCGGCAACAGCACTGTGACAGCTAAAGTGTCGCAAAGATTTGCCGCGGCCTCGATAGCCGCAGCCCCTCCAATGATCAAGCAGGTGCCTTCGGAGATCACATCGACCGACCTGCCCATTTGAACTGATAGCGCCGCTTCAGCGGCTAATGCGGCCATTTTAGCGGAGACGTCTCCTTCGCCCCAACCTGCGCGATCGCGCAGATCGACGAAGGCCGGCACGTCTTTCTCCAGTTCCTCCGCAAGTTCCTCAAACCGCTGGCGTTCCTGCTGGCAAGCGATGATGACATCGCCTTGAGCGATTTCCTTGGCCGCTTGGTCAATTTGATCGACGCAAAGACTAGTATACAGCTTTGAACAGGCCAGTCCTGACCCTGCGGAGATCGCATCAACATCCACGGCTTGGCTGCCGAGGCAATCGCATAAAACCAGTTTTTTCGCCATTGATTATAGTCCTCTCGACGCAGGCCAAATCAGCAGCGCATTCAGAAGGCTAGCCGTGATTCTCCTTGGTCGCAAACCGTATTTCTTTAAGTTTGAAGGATCAGTTGGAAATGCTGCACTTGCGAAAATCCTTTTTTCCAGAAAATCTAAATCACCAAACTGAGGGTTCTGACAACGCATTTGATGCCAAACTATACAAATCTGATGTTCGGATGATCCAATTTCACAGAATTCGGAATGCTGCGGCGCAGTATGGTCAAAATTTGTGCGGCATTTT
>CBDTVI010000112.1:0-7662 GCA_965364065.1 uncultured Yoonia sp.
GTGGAACGTCCTGCGCCAAGAAACCAGCATTACGCTCGCGCAAATTGGGCAAACAAAACTGCCTTAAAACGAAAAGGGCACCCCGATGGGATGCCCTTTGATATTGTTGTGAAAAGAGTAATTACTCTTCTGCTGCTGCTTCGTCGCCAGTTGTTGGCACTTCGTCTGCTGCAACTTCTTCGTCGTCATCTTCAGCAATCAATGCACGTGGTGCAGTGATGTTCGCGATGACAAAGTCACGATCAGTAATCGTAGGTGTCGCACCTTCAGGCAGTGTTACGTCACTGATTGAAATAGTGTCACCGATTGAAACTTCTGCCAGATCAACAACGATGCTATCCGGGATATCGCCTGCCAGAACTTCAAGTTCGACATCGTTACGCACAACCGTCAGAACGCCGCCGGCTTTGATGCCGAGGGATGTTTCATGGTTGAGGAACTCAACAGGGATAAAGATCTTCACACGGCTTGTACGCTTCAGGCGCATCAGGTCGATGTGCCGTGGCAGGTCCTTGACCACGTCGCGCTGAACGCCACGACAGATCACGCGAACGTCTTCTTCGCCTTCGATCTTGAGGTTGTGCAGCGTGGACATAAAGCCACCCTTGCGCAATTTAGTCAGAAGGTAGTTGAATGGGATGCTAATAGCTTGCGGGTCAACACCGCCGCCATAAACAATGCCAGGTACGTCGCCATCACGGCGAGCTTGGCGGGCGGCCCCCTTGCCTGTCCCCGCGCGTACCTTGGCGTTAAGATCTGGAATCTTGCCAGCCATAGTAATAATCCTTAATGAAGGGGCCCGCCTCCAAGGGTGTCCGAGCCCGATGAACGTCGGCGTATAGGGCGATTGTGTCAGTTTGAAAAGAGGTTTTATCGCAGCAGGCCACTTTGAAACTTGCTTTGGAATAATTTCGGATGCAGGCACTGGCCATGTCTATTTTAAATGCCCTTTCCGTTTCGCGACGCCCTGCAGCGGCCTTTGTCGTCATTGGCATGTTTTGGGGGTGTTTTGCGGCCTATGTGCCCGTGATCAAAGATCAGTTGGGCGCGTCTGACGCATTGTTTGGCACGCTGTTGCTGGGGTCTGCGACGGGGCTTGTGTCTGCGATGTGGTTAGCGCCGCGTGCAGACCGTATTTTGGGTGCGCGTGGCATGCAGGTGGGAACAGCAGCCTTGGCGATTGCGTGGCTTTTACCGGGGCAGGTATTCAGCCCTTTGCTTTTTGCGGTGTCGATGGCTTTTGTGGGGCTGTGTTCTGGATTGTTAGACGTGATCATGAATGCCCGCGTCAGCGAACTTGAGGCCAAGCACAACCGACCGCTAATGAACGTTAACCACGCGATGTTTTCGGTCGCTTATGTGGTCGGAGCGGTCATTGTAAGTTTCACCCGCGAGGCGGGCTTGCCCCCAACACCCGTTTTTGCAGGGCTCAGTGTTGTTGCACTGCTTATGCTTCCGTTGATGCGGATGGATGTAACCTATGTCGCGGTCGACGAAGGCTATTCCGGACGCTATCCGCTTTGGCCAATCACGTTGTGTGGCGCCATTGTCTTGGTCGCCTTTATGTCCGAGGCAACAGTCGAGGCCTGGTCAGCGCTGCATGTCGAACGCACGCTTGGGGGCGGCGCTGCCGAAGGCGCGCTGGGTCCCGCAATGTTGGGCCTGACTATGGCGATTGGCCGGTTTTCGGGACAGGCAGTGGCTGAACGCATGCGCGAGGTCACGATCTTATTGGGCGCGTCGGTCATGGCCGCGACAGGTGCAGTGATCGCTGCTTTTGCACCGACACCCGTCGTCGCCTATGTGGGCTTTGGCGTTCTGGGGCTTGGTGTGTCCGTGATCGGACCAATTGGCTTGGCATTGGTCGGCAAATTGGTAGCCCCGCATCTGCGTACCGAAGCGATTAGCCGCACTGCGGTCATTGGCTTTTCGGGTTTTTTCTTTGCGCCAATGCTGATGGGGCTGATGTCCGAGGCATTCGGGCTGCGCATGGCGTTCTTTGGCGTTGCGGTCTTGTTGCTGACGGCTGTTCCGCTGGCCTTGATGATCAAAAAATTACAGCGGCAGGACGTAGATTAAGGTTGAAGTCTGGCTTCTCCCTACAGATTTCCGGACAGTTTAAATAAGAAAAGGGCAACTGCTAAAAACAGTTGCCCTCTTTTATCTATCCAAACCAGCAGTCAAATAAAGTAACTGTCAGTTCCAGATCAGATCAAACGCATAAACGTTTGGTCTGCTTAGGACTCGGATGCTGCGAACAGCAGAGCGGCTGCAAGTACACCCAAAACGATGATACTTGTCATGCTGGAGCCTGCTGGTGCTGGTGCCATTTCTTCCATGACAACTGGTGCTTCCATAACTTCTTCGGACATGCCGCCAGCGAAAGCGGATGTGGAAAGAACAGCGATGGATGCTGCAGCTGCGAGTGTTGTTGTAATGCGCATAGTAGTAACTCCTAATTGGTCTATTGCACGGAGGCCACGCCTACGCAGGCGAAGCCAGTTCCGATGCCACTTTTATCGGGTCTGCGTCCACGGTCAATGCATTCTTGTTGGCCAACCCTACAAACACACCAAATGTGGCGAATTTACTCTCATATATGTGCATTTCTTGCACCACTTTGGGCGGTTTAGGCCCAGCGACCTTCGAAGTCTTCCGGTACTAGCAAAATATCACGGTCCACAGTGGTCACATCACGGCGCCCACACAAGGCCATCGTTGTGTCCAGTTCCTTGTGGATGACCTCAAGCGCGGTTGTGACACCCTTTTCGCCCATGGCACCCAGGCCATTGATGTAAGCGCGGCCAATATAAGTGCCTTTGGCCCCCATCGCCAACGCTTTCAATACGTCTTGGCCAGACCGGATGCCGCTATCAAGGTGCACCTCGACCTTGTCTCCAACGGCGTCCAAAATCGCAGGCAATGCACGGATGGACGACAATGCACCATCCAACTGCCGCCCGCCGTGGTTTGATACGATAATCGCATCAGCGCCCAACGCCGCGGCCTTTTTGGCATCATCTGCGTCAAGGATACCCTTCAGGATCACTTTGCCGCCCCACATTTTCATCAGCTGCGCGACGCGGTCCCAATCTAGGGCATGATCGAACGCTTCTGCCGTCCAAGACGCAAGCGATGACGGATCAGATACGCCCTTAGCGTGGCCCACAATATTGCCAAAGAAGCGCCGCTTTGTTTGCAGCATCTCAATCCCCCACGGCCATTTGGTGGCTAGGTCTGCCATGCTGGCAATCGTGAATTTCGGCGGGGCGGACAGTCCGTTTTTCAGGTCTTTATGCCGTTGTCCCATAATTTGCAGATCAAGTGTGATGACCATTGCAGAACAACCTGCCGCGCGGGCGCGATCAAACAGCCGTTGCATAAAATCGTCGTCCTTGAGTGTGTAAACCTGAAACCAAAACGGTTTCGTGGTGTTTTCCGCCACATCCTCGATCGAGCAAATCGACATAGTCGATAGGGTAAACGGCACGCCAAACTTTTCTGCAGCCTTTGCGGCTTTGATTTCACCATCAGCGCACTGCATGCCTGTCAGTCCAACAGGGGCCAAAGCCACTGGCATCGACACATCCTGCCCAATCATCTGGCTTGCTGTGGTGCGGTTGGTCATATCAACCGCGATGCGCTGGCGCAGGCGGATTTTATCAAAATCTGATGTGTTTTCGCGAAATGTCTGTTCAGTCCAGCTGCCGCTTTCGGCGTAATCGTAGAACATTTTCGGTGTGCGGCGCTTATGGAGCCGCTTGAGATCAGCAATCGTTGTAATCACAGGCATGATGAAATCCTTGAATTGGTAACTAATTATTACCGATTTGGATTTTTTAGGCAAGCATGGATTTATCCGCGGTGCGTGCCGTCGGCCAAGCTGCGTACAAACGCCAGAACATCCGCCACGCTTTCGCCGGCGCCGATCTTTTCGACAATCGCAGAACCAACAACAGCACCGTCTGCAATTTTTGCAATCGCTTCGGCTGCATCAGGGGTTCGAATGCCGAAACCGACGATAACCGGCAAATCAGTTTGGGATTTGATCCGTGCGACCTCTGGGGCGACATCGTCTGCCTGCGCTTCGGCGGCACCGGTGATCCCTGTGACGGACACATAGTAGACAAACCCGGACGTGTTTTGCAGCACTTTTGGCAAACGCTTGTCGTCTGTGGTTGGCGTAGCAAGACGGATAAAGTTGATCCCGACCTTCTGGGCAGGGATGCACAATTCTTCATCTTCTTCGGGTGGGAGATCAACGATGATCAGCCCGTCGATACCTGCCTCTTTTGCGTCGACTAAGAACGCATCAACACCGCGCGAATAAATCGGGTTGTAGTAACCCATCATCACAATCGGTGTGGTGTCGTCGACTTTGCGCAATTCGCGGGCGTATTGCAGTGTCTTTTCCAAATTTTGTCCTGCTTCCAAGGCGCGCTGGCCAGCAAGCTGAATAGTGGCACCATCGGCCATCGGATCGGTAAAGGGCATGCCCAGTTCGATAATATCAACGCCTGCACCGGGCAGACCTTTGACGATCTCCAATCCAGTGTCGTAGTTTGGGTCGCCTGCCATCACATAAGCGACGAAAGCTTTTTTATTGTCTGCACGCAATTGCGCGAATTTTGCTTCGATTCTGCTCATTCTGGCCCCCTGACTGTCTGCAAGAGACGGTTTGCGGCACAGCGCAGGGAAAATCAATGGCTTCGCGTTGATTTTGCGTCCGAACGCTTGAACCCTTGCAGCGTAGCGCCTGCACCCATAAAAGCGCCGACAGGATCAAAGGAGTGTCGCTATGGGTTTCAAGATGGGTATTGTCGGTTTGCCGAATGTGGGCAAATCAACCCTGTTCAATGCGTTGACCAAAACTGCAGCCGCACAAGCTGCGAACTTTCCGTTTTGCACGATTGAACCCAACGTGGGTGACGTGGCTGTGCCTGACGCGCGCCTTGATAAATTGGCCGCAATTGCAACGTCCAAGCAGATCATTCCGACCCGTATGACCTTTGTCGATATCGCCGGACTGGTGAAGGGTGCCAGTCAGGGCGAAGGTTTGGGCAACCAGTTTTTGGCCAACATCCGCGAATGCGATGCCATCGCCCATGTGCTGCGTTGTTTTGAAGACGACGACATCACCCATGTCGAAGGCCGCGTTGATCCAGTTGAAGACGCCGATGTCATTGAAACTGAACTGATGCTGTCCGATTTGGAAAGCATCGAAAAGCGCATGCTGAACCTTACCCGCAAAGTGCGTGGCGGCGATAAAGACGCTGTGCAACAGGTGCGTTTGCTGGAAATGGCTCAGGCAGCCTTGGAACAAGGTCAGCCCGCACGCACCGTTGCGGTGGATGAAGATGACGCTAAGGCGTGGCGGTTGCTGCAATTGCTGACCACCAAGCCGGTTCTATATGTATGCAACGTCGAAGAAGACAGCGCAGGCACTGGCAACAGCCAATCTGTGCGCGTGGCCGAAATGGCAGCAGCGCAGGGCAATTCCCATGTGGTCATTTCCGCGCGCATTGAAGAAGAAATCAGCCAGCTTGAACCCGACGAGGCAGAAATGTTCTTGGGCGAAATGGGCCTAGAAGAAGCAGGCCTCGATCGGTTGATCCGCGCGGGCTATGAATTGCTGCACTTGCAGACTTATTTCACAGTTGGTCCGAAAGAAGCGCGCGCTTGGACGATCAAAGAAGGCACATCAGCCCCGCAAGCCGCAGGCGTCATTCACGGAGATTTCGAGCGCGGATTCATTCGCGCAGAAACCATCGCCTATGATGACTTCGTGACCTTGGGCGGTGAACAACCTGCCAAAGAAGCCGGGAAAATGCGTTCAGAAGGTAAGGCCTACATCGTCAAAGACGGCGATGTGATGCACTTCTTGTTCAACACCTAAGGGCGCGCCAACCGGAGCAATGCGGCACCGATCAGCACGGTCATGGTAGATAAAACCTTCATCAGGTCCAGCCGTTCTTTGAGGAAAAACACGCCGATCAGCAGTGCGAAAACGATGCTTGTTTCGCGCAAGGCCGTGACTAATGCGATGGGCGCTTGGGTAAAGGCCCATGTGACGATTGCGTAGGCTGCAAAAGATGCGCCGCCGCCAATCCAGAACAGACCGCGACCTTCGCGCCAAAGACTTTTGTACGTTTGCGGAGCGCGGATCGCGACTGCGATCGCCAGAACCGCGCTATTGCCTATGGCCAACCACCCGAAATAGCCCACAGCGGTGCCAGCGACCCGCGCACCCATGCCGTCCACGAGCGAGTAGGACGCGATAAAGCACCCTGTAATCAATGCGAAAGTGGCCGCGCGGCCATTGCGCAACCCGTCCGCGCGCCGCACCAGCGCAAGGCTGACAATCCCCACACCGATAATGAGTACGGCGATCAATTCGATGAATTGCAGCGAAACACCCAAAACCGTGATCGACACAACCGCGACGATCAGTGGCGCGGAACCGCGCGCGATGGGGTAAACTTGCGTCAGATCACCAGCGGCATAAGCGTAAAGTAGGAAAAACTGATACCCAAAATGCAGGACAATTCCGACAGCAATATAAGGCAAAGCGGCCATGTCGAGCGGTGGAGAAATTGCAATAGCAACCAACGCAAAAGGCACATGCCCTAAAATGACGGCGGTCAATGACATCAGCTTATCAGCGCCGCCTTTAACAAGCGCATTCCACGCCGCATGCAAAACGGCTGCACCTATGACGGCAATGAAAACGGTAGCCGTCATGGGGGTGGTCCTTTGATATTATAAGCTTAGCTTAGGCGGCCTGTGCGCGCGACTACAATGGTGTTTTGCGGTACCGGTTCAAAGTTGTTTAGAGCAGCGGGTCATTGCCTTATAATAGTGGAAGGCGAATTGGCTTGAATTGCCGTTAGAAACTTGCCTCCAAATTAAGCCAGTTAAGAAGGTATTTTTCAGTCTTGCGCCAGAAAGCCTTTATGGTTCGAGATCAACGCATTCGCCTCGTTTTCTATTGTAAAGTGATTGCAAACATGCCGACTGGCGGTTGATGATCAGCATTGGAAACGGGCGGGGTCGGATAACGCTTCGTCAAGGGGTTTGACCGTGTCAGTGATATTAACGCGGGGATCATGCGCCCTGTTTCACCGTCAAGTAACAGTACTTCGAAGGCACCGAATACAACGATGCGCGTGGCCAACACGGTAATGCGGCACGATATCGCATCCACCATAACTTAGCTACAAAACCGAATGCGATCGGCCAGACCTGCAGCGTCAATCTGAGCTTTGAACTTGCTTTCAAACGCCTGATGCCCTTCTGTAAACCGGCCCAGGATGAAGCCTGTGATGGCACTTTATTTTTCAGCGTTTACCAGCATTGTCGCAAAAAAACGGCGGTGCCCTTTAGACGCCTCACCCTGCACAAAGCACCAAATTATTTGACCGTTGGTCAGCGTAAGTGCAGAAAAAACGCCCTCCCATGGCGGCGCTTTCGGACCAATACGCACTTTCCTCAATTTATCTGGCTGGGCACTATGATAGTTTGCAAGGAGACTGTGCCGCTTGGCGAGACCGATGGCATGGTTCAGCTTGAAATTAGGTCGAGCAAAGGGGCGCTCCTGGTTGAAGTGATTTTGTATCGAGGCGTTGCCCGAGACAAATTTCTGTAAAACCTCCATGCTCCGGA
>CBDTVI010000113.1:0-7598 GCA_965364065.1 uncultured Yoonia sp.
ATAAATCACATCAGAAATGTCTTGCTAAGTAGGAGCCATCCACACAGGACAAAGCGGACTTGTACAAGTGCGGCCTGAATGACCGCTTGTCAGATTTTTTGAAAGTTTTCCCATTGCGTCTTTCAGCCCGAAACATGGGATTCGCGTAAGACGACTGGGCATTCTAAGCGTTCTGAGCGCATTGATGAATTCGCGTCTAACAACTCTCTGACACACCACTGGCCCATCTCGCGATGTGGCAGCAGGACAGTCGAGAGGCCAGGAGAAAGATGCTGGGCGATTTCCTGGTCGTCATATCCCATGACCGCGATTGTTTCGCCGATCTTCTCACCAAGTTCCTTAAGGGCTTCATAGCATCCAACAGCGGTCAGGTCGTTAGCGCAGAAAATGGCGTCAGGCCGCGACTTGCCCGACATCAGCTTTAGCGTTGCCTCGCGTCCGCCGCTTGGCATGAAATTACCTTCGGCGATAAGCGATGCATCAACCGGAATCTTGGCCGCACGCAACGCGCGTTCGTAGCCTTCCATGCGCTGGTCAGAGGCTTCCATCCAGCTTTCACCCGTGATGAAGGCAATGCGGCAGTGCCCGGCATCAAGAAGGACTTTCGTGGCCTCCTCACCTCCACGCCGCTCAGCGGGCACTACAGACGGATATTTACCGGCCGCGTCATAGCAGTTCAGCATCACGGCGCGGTGTCTAGCCAGTGCTTCGGGTGGAGTCGCTGCGCGCGTCAGGATGGAGCTATAAATCACACCGATCACGCCATCGTGGTTCCATTTTTTGAGAACTTCGGCTTCGTATTGGGGATCGCCGCCTGTCATGACGACTTCAACGACGATGTTGTTCTTCCAAGCTTCTTCCTGAATGCCTTCGATGGAAATAGCGGCAAATGGACTGGTCGCGATCTCATCTAGCATCACGCCGATCAGGCCTAAGCCCGCCATCTTTGGAGGACGCCCCGCACCCCGTGGCCGGTAGCCAAGTGTTTTGACCGCGTCCATCACCCGCTTGCGGGTTTCGCGACTGATCCGCATGTCCTCAAGCCCGTTTAGGACGAAAGACACAGTCGATTGCGAGACACCGGCGTGAAGCGCGATGTCCTTCATAGTCACGCGTGATGTCATATTTTCTTTAGGGTTTTTCATCGGATTCTCAACAGGCTTGCTTTGTGCTAATAAATATTGCTAATAATATTAGCACAAGAAGAATCAACGTACTTTGGGAGGAGACGTCAGATGGCTTCGCGATCCAGACTTTCGCAAACGCAGGCCGCGTGGCTGTTGCTGACGCCGTTCCTCGCAACTTATGCGCTGTTTCTGGTGTATCCGTTTTTTCGTGGCATCTGGATTAGCCTGCATGATTGGAACCTGCTGGCTGTTGCATTCAATCCCGATGCGAAAGAGTTCGTGGGAATGCGCAATTATGAACGTGTGATGTGGGGTAAAGACATCACCTGGTCACCGTTCAATGCACCGATCCTGCAAACCCTAGGTCTGATAGGGCTGATGCTGTCTGTTTTCCTTCGTCGGATGAACCATTTGAGCCGTTTTAATGCGATTGCTCTTGGCATCGTATCAGCGCTCTTGGTGTTCCTCCCCGGTTTTCATCCCGGCGAAGGGGGCCGTTGGTATGACCGGCGGTTCTGGCCAACGGTCGGAAATACGCTGGTCTTTGTCGGCTTTGCTGTGCCGGGGGTGACGATCTCGGCGCTGTTGCTTGCCGCTGCCCTCAACCGCGAAACCCGCGCGATGAGTATTCTGCGCACCCTATTTTTCCTCAGCCAAGTGCTGTCGGTGACGGTCGTGACATTGATCTGGCAGATCATGTTTTCGCCGCGTCAGGGCCTGATTGCCAATATCACTGAAACCTTTGGCGGCACCCCGATAAACTGGCTGACCGATCAGCAGTTTGCGATGGCGGCGATTGTGATTGCAACCGTCTGGTGGTCGCTTGGCATCGCGATGATCCTGTTTCTCGCGGGATTGCAGGATATTTCGAAAGATATTTACGAGGCTGCTGCACTCGATAATGCGCGCGGCGTCCGCGCATTCTGGTTCATCACGCTGCCGAACCTGACCCGCACGATCTCTGTCGTCGTGATCTTGCAAATCATCTTGCATTTTCAAGTGTTCGGACAGCCGCATTTGATGACCCAAGGCGGCCCGAATGACTCAACGCAGGTGCTGGTGCGTTACATCTATCAAACCGGTTTCCGCGACAGCGAGCTTGGCCGTGCAAGCGCAATGGCCGTCTTCCTATTCATCATTATGGGGTCGTTTTCGATCATCCAATTTATTGTCGGACGGGAGAAAGACTAATGAACCGCAGCTATTACTGGCTTGTCCTCGGCCTTTCGATCCCCGCGTTTTTGTGGCTGGTCCCAACACTTTGGATGGTATCGCTGTCGTTCCAACCGAATGAAGTTTTGGCGCGCACGACGTCTTCGACGTTCTTTGGTCTGATCCCGCTGCCGTTCACATGGGACAATTACGCAGCCCTGTTTTCATTCGGACAGACCCCGTGGTGGTTTCTGAATTCCATCATTGTAGCCGTGGGAATGACCTTAGGGGTTCTTTTTGTCTCAACGACCGCGGGCTACGTACTTGCGCGCATGGAATTTCCATTCAAGCGCACGATTATGGTGATTTGTCTGATCGGATTGATGGTTCCCGAACAGGCCGTGTTCATCCCGCTTTATACAATGTTCGCCGAATTCGGCTGGCACAATAGCTATCACGCGCTGATCCTACCGCGTATGGCCGTGCCCATTGGCGTCTTTCTGATGATGCAGTTCTTCAAGGCGATTCCCAATGACATTGAGGAAGCCGCGCGTTTGGACGGCGTCACGTGGCTCAAGATATTTTGGTATGTGATGCTGCCCTTGGCGCGCCCGGCGATGATGACGCTAGCGATCCTGACGTTCCTCTACGCTTGGAACGACTATCTCTGGCCGCTCGTCTCAGCGCAGCAGCGGGAGTATTTCACAATCACGCTGGGCCTTGCGTCCATTCAATCAAACTTCGCGCAATCGGAAGGACTGGGCCGTGTCATGGCCTCGGGCGTTATCGCTTCCCTTCCGGTTGTCATCTTGTTCCTGATTTTTCAACGGTACGTGGTGCAAGCCATGACCGTAGGCGGATCAAAGGGCTAATTTCACCAGGGAGAACTACAATGAAATACGTACTATTAACGGCAGCCATGGCCGCAGGGATCGCCACAACGGCCCCCGCACAAGACATCACGTTGGGCCGCTTCTTTGGCGCATGTGAAGATGCAGGCACGGACACAACGACATCCGCAGGAGAGGCTTGCATCATCCAATCCATCATCAACGCGGCTGACGCCGAGTTGGACGGGATTACCATCAACACGCTGCCAACCGACTGGGGCAACTATTACGATCAGGTCAAAGCGGCCTATGCGGGTGGCACGCCGCCAGACGTACACGTGATGCACCGCCATCGTGTGACGGAATTTGCAGGCCTCGGCGCTATTGCCGAGATTTCGGGCGAATTGGCAGCCGCCGGTATCGACACGTCTGACTGGTCGCCAGCTGCTTTGGACGCGGTCAGCTTCAATGGTGGTATCTATGGTGTCCCAATGGATTTCCACGCCAACCTTTGGCACGTCAACATGGATCTGATGGAACAGGCCGGTCTGGTTGCAGATGGTAAACCTGTTCTGCCGACGTCGCCTGAAGAGCTTCTCGCGCACGCCCAGCAGTTCAAGGACGCAACGGGGCAGGACTACCTTGCCGCCGATTTTGCGCAGTTCCCCTTGGGTGTGCGGACGGTGCTGGCGCTTCTGTGGCAGCAAAACGCCAATATCTTCACCGATGATGGCACCGCGACGATCAATACTCCCGAAGCGCAGAACGCGGTGACGGCGATCACGCAGCTGTTTGATGCTGAACTTTCGAACCCACAGCTGAACTACGCAGACAGTCAGCAGGCGTTTCTGAACGGTGAAGCTGGTATTCTGGTCAACGGCACATGGGTCGTAGATTTCTACA
The DNA here is from genome assembly GCA_965364065.1 of uncultured Yoonia sp. Taxonomy (GTDB): domain Bacteria; phylum Pseudomonadota; class Alphaproteobacteria; order Rhodobacterales; family Rhodobacteraceae; genus Yoonia. Next base: position 4,013 of record CBDTVI010000113.1, read on the forward strand.
CAGGTGAGGCCGCAAAGGAAGAAGTGAGCCTTGATAACTACTATGTTGCCGACTTCCCAACGTTGTTTGAAACTGGGGCCACATGGGCAGACAGCCATATGTGGGCGATTCCTGCATCGCTGGAGGGTGAGCAGCGTGTTGCAGCTCTTAAAGTTATGGCCTTCATCAACGACCACAACATCGACTGGGCCCGCACAGGTCACATGTCTGTGCGCACGTCCGTGGTTGAAAGTGCGGCCTATCAAGCATTGCCACACCGCGATGAATACACCGGCACCGCCGCCATTGCGCGCGACACGCCTCCGTCCGAGCGTTACGGCGCGATCCAAGACGTACTGAACCGTGAGCTTCAGGCGATCTGGCTGACAGACAAGCCTGTTGCAGACGCGCTGGCTGATGCCGAGATCGAAGTTCAGGACCTGCTCGACCGCTAAGAAAATTATCGCCCCGCTGTCATCGGCGGGGCGGTTCAAGTTTTACAAGATGGATGTGCCGATGGAACGCTGGACAAGCAAACATGCCAAAAACTGGTGGCAAGGACGCCCTTGGGTCTGTGGCTTTAACTTCTTGCCCTCAACGGCTGTTAACTTCATCGAGATGTGGCATCCCGATACCTTCGATATGCCCACAATCAAACGCGAGCTTGGTTGGGCCGCCGATATCGGGTTTAATGCTATTCGCATCAATTTGGCCTATCTTGGCTGGGTCAACGACGCCGATGGAACGCTTGAGCGGCTGGATCGCGTCATGACAGTCGCACACGACCTTGGTATCGATACCATTCCCTGTTTGTTTGACGACTGTGGCTTTGGCGGCGACGAACCCGTTTGGGGGCCGCAACCCGATCCCGTCCCCGGCGTCCACAATAGCCGCGCTGTTGCCTCGCCGGGTCGCGCAATTGTGTTGGATCCCGATCAGCGCGACGGACTGCAATCCTATGTGCGATCGGTTGTACGCAAGTTCCGCAATGATCGCCGAATCCTGTTTTGGGATCTTTATAACGAGCCCGGCAACCGGATGAATTTTGCGGACGGTGATTACGAGCACTACGCATCCGCGCTGGAGCAAAGCGCATTGTCCTTGATGGAAAGCTGCTTTGCATGGGCTCGTGCCGAATACCCTATGCAACCGCTTACGGTTGCCGCTTGGACAACGCCACTGCCGGGCGATGACAGCCATCCCTATCAGACGGAAATTGACCGAAGTGCGCTTCTCCATTCAGACATCATAACTTTTCACGCCTATTGGAACCGTGCGCGCGTATCAGAATTTATCGATGTCTTGTCTGTCCTCGACCGCCCTATCCTGTGCACGGAATGGATGGCCCGGGCGGTGGACAGCCAGATCAGCGATCAATTAGAGCTGTTCCACGACCGTCTTGTTGGGAGTTTCCAATGGGGCCTAGTCAAAGGGCGCACCCAAACATGGCTTCCTTGGCCGGATGAACTTGTAAAGGCCCACGGTGGCGACGCCGCGCGTGACATCTGGTTCCATGACCTGCTCCATGAAGACGGCAGCCCGTATGATCTACGCGAAATAGAAACCATCCGGCGTTTGACCGGTCGCAATGAGCGGAAACACGAAAGGACGGCAATCTGATGTCAGGCGTCACAATGAATAATGTTATCAAGAAGTATGGTGACGTTCAGGTCATCCACGGGATCGACCTCGAAATCGAAGACGGTGAATTCTGCGTATTCGTGGGCCCTTCCGGTTGTGGCAAATCCACCTTACTGCGAATGGTCGCCGGTCTTGAGGAAACGACTGAGGGCAAGATGACTATAGGAACCCGAGATGTCACCCGTATGGACCCGTCCGAACGCGGTGTGGCGATGGTGTTCCAGACCTATGCGCTTTATCCGCACATGACAGTCAAAGAGAATATGGGTTTCGGTCTGCGCATGAACGGGCACCCAAAGCCCGAAATCGAAAGCAAAGTCGCCGAAGCCAGCCGCATCCTGAAACTCGATGACTATTTGTCCCGCAAACCTGCCGCCCTGTCGGGTGGCCAGCGTCAGCGTGTATCCATTGGCCGCGCGATCGTACGCGGACCGGAGGTGTTTTTGTTCGACGAACCACTTTCCAATCTGGACGCCGAGCTGCGGGTCGAAATGAGGGTCGAAATCGCGCGTTTGCACAAAGAAATAGGCGCGACAATGATCTACGTTACCCACGATCAGGTCGAAGCGATGACGCTTGCCGATAAGATTGTAGTGCTGCGTTTGGGGGTGATTGAACAGGTGGGCTCACCGCTGGACCTGTATCGCGACCCCGATAACAAATTCGTCGCCGGTTTCATTGGCTCACCCGCTATGAATTTCCTGAATGGAACGATGGGCGATAACGGTGTCACGATCCCTGCACTAAAAATGGATGTGCCAAGCCCAATTGGAGCGAGCAACAGCGGCAAGGCTGTCACCGCCGGATTGCGACCTGAACATCTTGTGATCGACCCAAGCGGTGACGCGCTCCATGTGGACCTTGTTGAAAGTTTGGGAGGTGTGTCATACGCATACCTTGTCGCAGACTCAGGCGAGAAAATCGTGATTGAAGAACGCGGCGACGATCGGGTCAGCGAAGGCCACCGCGTTGGTTTGCAGTTTGAACATAGCCGGCTCTACCTCTTTGATGCTGATTCAGAACAGCGCCTCCGCTAAGGTGTGCGTTCATGATGGCATATACCTTGCCTACTGATGCCTAACAGGGCTGGCGGTGAAGTGCTCAGTGACCCCATTGCGCTCGCACTGGGTGATGAACCACTTGCGGGTTGAGTGGAACTCGTTCCCTTGTGGTCTGGATGGGCGGCAGGCAAGCCGGCCTGCAGCTTCGTGCATTTAAGTGCCCACTTTTGGGCTTTGCAATTAAATTCAAGGTTGCTTGATGAACGGCGTGACGCTCTCGGCATCGGCCCTCAAGCGCCCGTTTTTATCAAAGGCATCGTCTGGATTAAAACGCATCAAAGGCAACTCGTCGAAACCATCGATGACTTCGGAATGCGCAGATAAGTGTGCTGCCAGTCGATGCTCCACCTCGATCTTTTCTTCATCTTTCCAATACCCGTGAACACCATGCACGAATTGTGGCATCGCAACTTGGCAACCCAAATATCGAAACGTGTAGGCCAAGGGCCAGAGTAACATACGTACATCTCCTTCTTTCCCGTCCGGCCCGCTTTCACTTTCCTGGGACCCCGTGCTGACGCAGAATAGCACGGTCTTTTCGCGATGCCGGCCTGTATCAAATCGCTCGCGCGAGGTGTGCATGGCACCATTTGCGAGCACCCTGTCGCACCAACCTTTAATGATTGCAGGCGGCCCAAACCACCAAATCGGAAAGTGCAATATGATCCGATCTGCGGCTTGAAACTTCGCGACTTCCGCTGCGACATCGGCAGGCAATTCACCGTTCTGTGATGCGTTTTCCTGACACTTCAGGACGTCGTGACCCATAGTTTCCCGATAATGTTCAAACCGTTCAACGGGATCAAAATTATCTTGCACCAAGTCTGATCGTAACACACGACCACCCTTTGAAAGGATCGCGTTCTCGGTTTCTTGAGCCCAAGAGCCGGTAAAAGAACTGGTGT
>CBDTVI010000114.1:0-7543 GCA_965364065.1 uncultured Yoonia sp.
CATGGCGCTTTGCGGTATTTCCGCAGAACGGCGGAAGGCGTCTATGATATGGACGATTTGGCCAAGCGCACGGATGCAATGGCGGACTTTATCCGCACCGAAAAGGATTTGTACGCCAGCACCAAAACATTCGCTCTTGGCTATTCCAATGGCGCGAACATTCTGGCGTCCGTCGCACTTGAACAACCTGATCTGGTTGATGATCTGGTTTTGATGCACCCATTGATCCCGTGGTCACCTAGCCCCCAAGCTGGTTTGGCAGGTAGGCGCATTTTGATCACAGCGGGAAAGCGTGATCCGATTTGCCCCGCTGACATGACCGACGCGTTTGCAGGTTACCTTGCGGATCAAGGTGCTGCTGTCACAGTGCATTGGCACGCAGGCGGGCATGAGATCGCGCAGTCAGAAATCGATGCGATTGCGCAGTTCATTGGCAGCCAGAATACCTAGCCCCCTCATCATCTTGCCATTAAAACTCCCGCCGGAGGCTCCTACGCCTTCGTCTAGAACGGGCATTTCGCGGTAATCCGCGTGCCCTGCCCTCCATCGGGATGCCGAAACTGCAACGTCTCTGAATGCAGCATCAGGCGCGGGTAATCACCAGCAGCGCCTGATGCATAAAACGGGTCGCCCAATATAGGATGACCCAGGGCCAGCATATGCACGCGCAACTGATGTGACCGCCCTGTGCGCGGCATCAACCGGACACGGGTTTCATTGTCTTTGCTACGCAGCACGCGCCAATCGGTCACGGCTTGTTTGCCATTTTCATGGTCAACCATTTGTCGCGGCCGATTCGGCCAATCTACGATTAGCGGCAAATCAACCGTTCCGGTTTTTTCCGCCATCTGCCCCCAAACCCGCGCGACATATGTCTTTTTGGTCTGACGCTTTTCAAACTGCAGGCCAAGGTGCCGCTGCGCATGACGGGTTAGCGCAAAAATCATCACACCCGATGTATCGCGGTCCAACCGGTGCACCAGCAGCGCCATCGGAAACACCGCTTGGACGCGCGCGATCAAGCAATCAGCCAACTCTGGCCCTTTGCCGGGAACGGACAGAAGGCCGCTCGGTTTGTTCACTAAAACCACTTCGTGATCATCATGCAAAATCACCAATGGATCTTGCGGAGGATTATATGCGCTGGTCACCCGTACACACGATCGCCGAAAATGGCAGACCCGACACGGACATGCGTCGCCCCCAGCGCAATCGCACTTTCAAAATCACTGCTCATGCCCATGGACAAACCCGTCAGATCATTGCGCGCAGCAATCTTGGCAAGCAAAGCAAAGTGCAATGACGGTTCTTCATCCACCGGCGGAATGCACATCAATCCTTTTAAAGGCAGATCAAGCGCACGCACCTGTGCGACAAAATCATCGACGTCGGCCAGCATGATGCCCGCTTTTTGCGGCTCTTCGCCTGTGTTGACCTGAATGAATAGATCAGGACAGGTACCAAGGTCTTGGGCATGACGCGCAATCGCGTTGGCAAGCTTCAGACGGTCAACAGTATGGATCGCATCGAAAAGCTGCATCGCCTGCTTGACCTTGTTGGTTTGCAACGGGCCAATCAGGTGAAGTTCGACACCTTTATATACACTGCGAAAATCAGGCCACTTGCCAGAGGCCTCTTGCACCTTGTTTTCACCAAAGATTCGCTGCCCCTCGTCCAAGACAGCGGCGACCCGATCGTTTGGCTGCACCTTAGAGACCGCGATCAGGCTCACATCAGCCCGATTGCGGCCAGAATCATCACATGCCGCAGCGATGCGGGACTTAATTTCGGTTAAAGGCATTGAAGGCTCCGTCAAAAAAGGATCACGCTAGGTTTCGGGCTGAAATATGGTTATTTTACTGCAATGTCATGGGCGAATATTTGTGTGACCTTGATGCATCATTTTCATCAAAGCACCCCAATCAGTCCTAAATACACTTGAGTGTGTGGGGCGTAAGGCGCAAATAGACGCCAATGCTAGACAACCTGGCATTCTTGGGAATGCACAACACACGAGGGAATTAATCCATGAAAAGCATCCTCCTTACAACAACAGCTATCGTCGCTTTTGCGGGCGCAGCTGCTGCTGGTGGTCACACAAGCGTCGGATTCGGTGGCGATGTCACCTTTGGCGTAAATACCGACGACGTAGCTGGCGAAGACGGCTTCTACTTTGAAGGCGATCTGAACGTCAACGGTTCCGCTACTCTGGACAACGGTATGACTGCAGGCCTGAAGCTTGAGTTTGACCTGTTTGACGAAGACAACGGAAACGTTATCGAGTCTGATGGCGTTCTTATGTCTCTGACAACAGCAAATGCCGGCCTTTATCTGGGCGACACATCTTTCGCTGCTGAAAAGCAGTGGAACAGCGCAGGCGACATGGAAGCAGATGCTTTCTCTGAAGCAGACGGCGAAAACGTTTTGCGTGCTGACTTCTCCGTCGCTGGCTTCGACGTATCCGTATCAGGAGTTGCGACACACGCTGCAGGTAAAAATGCCGGTGATAAAGGCATGGTTAACGCAGCCTACGATCCTGACGCTTCTTTGGCTCCGACCTTTGGTGCCGCCGCTCTTGATGCCGCGACATTGGGTTTCCAAGACAACGACGAAATGATTGACCAACTGTCAATCGGTGTTGCCGGAGCAGTTGGCATGATCTCCATGTCTGCAGCATACCAGCAAGAATCAGTTTCTGCCGGCATCGCCGCACTTGCTGCTACGGCTGGCCTCGACGCTTCCGACGTCGGATATCTTGTTGACGCTGGTCTGTACGCACCAGCTGCTGCAAACGGTGACTTCACCGAAGAGCAAGTCTTCGGTATTTCTGGTAGTGTAGCGGTTGCTGGCGCAGACGTCACACTTGCATATGCTGCAAAGACTGGCGTTACATCTGCAGATGATCTGTCATCGATCGGTATCGAAGTGGCTTACCCATTCGGTCCAGTAACTGCGACTGTTTACTACGTCGCTGAAACTAATGACGCAGACGACGCAGAAGACAACTACGGTCTGACTGTTGCTTACGCAGACGGCCCAATTGGTGCCACTGCCAAAGTCCGCAGCGAGCAGGATCGTACCGAATGGAACCTTGAAGGTTCTTACGATACAGGTTTTGGTCTGACAGTTTTGGCTGGTATGCTGAACGAAAACGAAGGCGACGACAATGACTACTACGTTGGCGGTTCCTACGATCTTGGTGGCGGCGCAAGCGCACTCTTCGTTTACGCAGACGACGTAGATGGCGACCAGTCCGACGAAATCGGTTCTGGTGAGTACCTTCCAGGTACAACAGTTGAGGTTTCCTTCAAGTTCTAATCGAACCTGACGATCCTAGAATAAAGAGAGCGGTCCCTTTTTGGGGCCGCTCTTTTTTGTGGCACGTCCATGATCATACCGATTGCGCGCACCACCCTATAGCCATCTGGCCCTCACCCCATTATGAATACCGCCGGGCCACCCGCCCGGCGTTTCGCTTTTTGGAAAGACCCTGACATGACCACATACTCTCCCGCTGCGACTGAAGCGAAATGGCAAGATGCTTGGGACCAAGCCCAGACCTTTAAAGCAACGCGCAGTGCGGATAAGCCAAAGTATTATGTGTTAGAGATGTTCCCGTATCCGTCGGGCCGCATCCACATGGGCCACGTGCGCAACTACACCATGGGTGACGTGATCGCGCGTTATAAGCTCGCGACCGGTCATGCCGTCCTGCACCCCATGGGCTGGGATGCGTTTGGAATGCCCGCCGAAAATGCCGCGATGGCGTCGGGTGGTCATCCAAAGGACTGGACCTACCAAAACATCGCCGACATGCGCGCGCAGATGAAGCCGCTGGGTCTGTCCATTGATTGGTCCCGTGAATTCGCGACCTGCGATCCCGAATACTATGGTCAACAGCAGGCATTGTTCATAGATTTTTTGGCTAAAGGTCTGATTTACCGCAAGAAAGCCGTCGTAAACTGGGATCCTGAGGACATGACCGTCCTTGCCAACGAACAGGTTATTGACGGCAAGGGCTGGCGTTCTGGCGCAGAGGTTGAACGCCGTGAATTGGTACAATGGTTCTTTAAGATCAGCGATTATTCCGAAGAGCTGCTGTCCGCGATTGATAGCCTTGATAACTGGCCCGCTAAGGTCAAGCTGATGCAGGCCAACTGGATCGGTAAATCGCGCGGATTGCAGTTTGCGTTCACCCGCACCGATGGCGGAGAGATTGAAGTTTATACGACCCGTCCGGACACGCTTTTAGGCGCGTCTTTCGTCGGTATTTCACCCGATCATCCGCTTGCCAAAGAACTGGAGGCGAAAAACGCCAAAGTCGCTGATTTCTGCACCGAGTGCCGCAAAGGTGGCACCACCGCCGAGGCGATCGAGAAGGCCGACAAGCTAGGCTATGACACTGGCATCCGCGTAAAGCACCCGCTTGAAGGACAGCCCGATCTGCCCGTCTTTATCGCGAACTTTATTTTGATGGATTACGGCACGGGTGCTATTTTTGGATGCCCTGCGCACGATCAACGCGACCTTGATTTTGCACGGAAATACGGGCTTCCCGTCATCAGCACCTATGCGCCCATCAAAGACGAAGGCATTGTGTTGCCAGAGGATGGCGGCGACGCATATGTCCCGCCCAAATCCGAAGCAGTCATCTATGTCCGTGGCTTTGCAGGCGAAACCGAACAGACAGGCGACGACGGTATCGCCACATCAATCGCCTTCTGCGAGGCGAATGGTATCGGCGCCGGTGTCACGAAATTCCGCCTGCGCGATTGGGGCCTGTCCCGCCAACGCTATTGGGGTTGCCCGATCCCGGTTGTCCATTGTGATGACTGCGGTGTTGTCCCTGAAAAGCCCGAAAATCTACCGATTGAGCTGCCTTATGATGTCACCTTTGACATCCCCGGCAACCCGCTTGACCGCCACCCAACGTGGCGCAATTGCGCCTGCCCGACGTGCGGCAAACCTGCCCAGCGCGAAACCGATACGATGGACACTTTCGTGGATTCGTCATGGTATTACGCTCGCTTCACGTCCCCCGACGCCACCACGCCTACGAATATGGAAGACGCAGCCTATTGGATGAACGTCGACCAATACATCGGCGGGGTCGAGCACGCGATTTTGCACCTGCTGTACAGTCGCTTCTTTGCCCGCGCGATGCATATGACCGGTCACCTGCCTGAAACGGCGGTCGAGCCTTTCAACGCGCTGTTCACCCAAGGCATGGTCACCCATGAGATTTATCAGACCCGTGACGCCAAAGACCGTCCTGTTTATCATCTGCCTGAAGATGTGACCGACGGTAAATTGGAAAACGGCACCGAGGTAGAGATCATTCCATCCGCTAAGATGTCCAAATCCAAAAAGAACGTCGTCGACCCTGATGATATTTTGGCAAAATACGGCGCCGACACAGCCCGTTGGTTCGTCCTGTCCGACAGCCCGCCAGAACGTGACGTGGAATGGACGGCGTCCGGTGCAGAAGCCACATTCAAGCACCTCAACCGCGTCCACCGCGTGGCAACTGAAATTGCAGCGATGGATACAGGCACTGGTGCGGACGACGACGAATTGCTGCGCGCGATGCACAAAGCCGTCCATGACGTTACCATGGGCATCGAAACGTTTGGATTTAATGCCGCAATCGCAAAGCTTTACGCTTTCACAAATGTTGTGGCGAAATCCAAAGCAGGCGGCACCGCAAAGCGTCAGGCCATGACGGGACTAGCCCAACTTATGTCCCCGATGACGCCACACCTGTCCGAAGAAATCTGGGCAATGCTGGGCGGCGAAGGCTTGATCGCGAATGCAATTTGGCCGACAGCCGAAGAGGCGATGTTGGTTGAAGACACCGTCACCATGCCTATTCAGATCAACGGCAAACGCCGCGCTGAAATACAGGTTCCCGCCGATGCCACCAAGGAAGCCGTCACAGAAATTGCTTTGGCACTGCGGGTCGTTCAAACTGCACTTGATGGCAACGCACCCAAGAAGCTGATCGTTGTCCCAGGCAGGATTGTGAACATTGTTATCTAATCGCCCGACCCGCCGTATCGCATTACTTGGCCTGCTTGGCCTCGCAGGCTGCGGCTTTGCGCCGATATATGGCGATGGGGGCGCGACCCAAGGGGCATTTGCGTTTGAAACAGACGAAAGCATTTTGGGCTTTCGGCTGCGAGCACGGCTTGAAGACAGACTAGGGCAACCCAGCAGCGAAAGGTTTGTCGTAAAGACTTCGATTGATGCGTCCGAACGCGCGGCTGCGATCACAGAAGACGGCGATACATCGCGCTTGAACGTAATTGGCGCGGCCAACTGGTCGCTGACCGATCTAGAGACAAATCAACAGATTGAAACCGGCAAGGTCGAAGCCTTCACCAGCTATTCCGCCACTGGATCGACGGTCGCCACACAAACCGCCAAAGACGATGCGCGGGCGCGGCTGGCGACGATCTTGGCTGATATGATCGTGACACGTGCTTTGCTGGCAACCTCTGGCCGACCCCTATGAAACTGACTGGTGGCGCTGCGGCGAATTACTTTCGCAAACCTGATCCGACGCATGCGGCATTGTTGATTTTTGGCGCGGACCCAATGCGCGTCGCAGATAAACGGCAGCAAGCGATCTTGGCTCTTGTCGGTCCACAAGGCGAAGAAGAAATGCGCCTGACCCGCATGAACGCTGCTGATTTGCGCAAAGATCCCGCCTTGCTGGATGACGCGATCAAGGCCCAAGGGTTTTTCCCCGGGCACCGTGTCGCATTTGTCGAGGACGCCACTGACGGCATGTCAAAGGTGATTGATGCAGCACTGTCGGACTGGCAAAAAGGCGATGCTCAGGTTGTCATTACCGCCGGACAACTCACCGCGAAATCCGCGCTGCGCAAAGTGATCGAAGGTCATCGCAACGCTGTCGCCATTGGCCTTTATGATGAACCGCCAACGATTGCGGACATCGAACAGGCCATGGCGCAAGCTAACATCCCCCAACCTGACCGCGACGTCATGGATGCGTTAATGGCACTGGCCGGAACGCTGGAACCGGGTGATTTTCGCCAAACACTTGAGAAAGTAAGCCTTTATAAACGTGGTGATGATACGCCGCTCAGCATCGCCGATATCATGGCCAACGCTCCGCAATCCGCCGAGGTCGATGTGGACGATGTGCTTGAAATTGTTGCCACTGGTCAGGCGGATAAACTGGGGCCACTTCTACGCAACCTTTATGCACAAGGCGTCGCACCCGTGACGCTGTGCATCGGGGCAATGCGCCATTTTCGGCGGCTGCATGTCGTTGCATCGGACCCGGGTGGACCTGCGTCCGGTGTTGGGCGGTTGCGCCCTCCTGTTTTTGGCCCCCGCCGCGATAAAATCGTGCGCCAAGCCAGTCATTGGGGCCGTGATCGACTTGAGCGGGCGCTGACCGCACTCACGGATGTGGACCTGCAATTACGTTCAGCAAACACTGCACCACCCGGTGCATTGATGGAGCGCACATTGATACGGCTGGCGATGATGGCGCGCAAATAGTATCCGAAAA
>CBDTVI010000115.1:0-7527 GCA_965364065.1 uncultured Yoonia sp.
GCCGCTTCATGCAAATGGCGGTCGGTCATGTGGAAGGTCCTTGTGGTTGCGATACTGAGGCCCCGCGCGGGCCTGCGAAAAACGTTGTGGTCAAGCCGACCGGATGAACGCAATTGATGACCATACGGATTGCAGGATCAGGATGTGGGCTGGCGGCACAGTCTGTCAGCTTGGCGCCATCTGGTGCAGATCGCAGATAACTGGCAGCATAGCGGTTGATAATCTCGGTTTCGGTCGGAACCTGACCGCTTTGGAAACCCAGATAGCCGACAAAGGCTATCATGCCCGCAAGCGGCAAAAAGAACACGGCCGGTCGCATCAGCAAAAGCACCCTGTTTGATATTTGGCAGGCGTACCGCCAATCATCACATCGACCCCATCATTTCACGCCCAATCAACATACGCCGGATTTCGGATGTACCTGCGCCGATTTCCATCAACTTGGCGTCACGGAACAGTCTGGCGACAGGTGCGTCATTCATAAACCCTGCCCCGCCCAAGGCTTGCACAGCTTGGTGGGCCTGCTTCATCGCCTCCTCGTTGGCATAAAGACAGCAGGCCGCCGCATCAGCCCGTTTGACCGTCCCCCGATCACAGGCCCGCGCAACCTCGTAGACATAGGCACGCGCTGAATTCATTGCCGTATACATGTCCGCGATTTTGCCCTGCATCAGTTGGAAGTTCCCGATGGGTTCGCCGAACTGCTTGCGGGTGCTAATATATGGCATCACCTCGTCCAAGCAGGCGGCCATGATGCCAAGGCCGATGCCCGCAAGCACCACGCGTTCGTAATCAAGACCGGACATCAGAACGCGCACGCCTTTGCCTTCTTCGCCCAAGACGTTCTCGAACGGCACCGATACATCGTCAAAGATCAGTTCTGCGGTGTTGGACCCGCGCATCCCGAGCTTGTCGAAATGCGGCGAAGTCGAAAAACCAACCATTTCTTTTTCAATCAAGAACGCAGTGATGCCTTTGGCCCCTGCAGCGGGGTCAGTTTTGGCGTAAACAACCAAAGTGTCAGCCTCTGGCCCGTTCGTGATCCAGTATTTATTACCATTCAAGCGGTAGTGATCATTGCGTTTTTCAGCGCGCAGCGACATCGACACGACGTCCGATCCTGCACCCGCCTCTGACATTGCCAGCGCCCCAACATGATCGCCCGACACCAGACGCGGCAGGTATTTCGCCTTTTGTGCTTCAGTCCCGTTCAGCTTGATCTGATTGACGCAAAGGTTGGAATGCGCCCCATAAGATAGGCTGACCGATGCGCTTGCGCGCGCCACTTCTTCGATCGCGACGGTGTGTGCCAGATAGGACATGCCCGCGCCGCCGTAAGTTTCGTCCACTGTCACGCCTAGCAAGCCCAGCGCACCCATTTCTGTCCAAAGTTCGGTAGGGAATAAATTATCGCGATCAATCGCGGCGGCCATTGGCTTGACGCGGGTCTGCGCCCAGTCATGCACCATATCGCGCAAGGCATTCACATCCTCGCCCAGATCAAAGGTCATAGAGGCATTAAACATGTGGTGCTCCAGATTAATTGAACGCTTGTTCAATAATAGAGCGCTGCAGTGCGATCTGTCGACTCATTTTTTGCCGAAACGTTGCGCAGCGCCCTACTCTGCCGCAGCTGACCCTTGGTAGACGGCTGAAACTTCGGCCCGAATGATCTGAGCCAGCTGTGCGCAATCATCAAGGCTGAACGTCAACGGCAAGCGCATATCAACAACACCCGCCAGCACGCGGTCAGATGCAGGCATCGCTTGCGACGGTGCATAGCGCCAACTGTCATAGCGCGAGGTAAAGCCTTTGGGCTCTGCGCCGCCGAACCATTTCAGTTCAACCCCGCGAGCGGCACAGCGCGCCAACACGTCCCCCACCGCAGCCGCATCCCAATCGAGCAACAAGAACTGAAAGGATGACGCGACAAACTGTTCTTTGGCAGGACGCGCAATCAGGCGCAGGCCAACGGTGTCTGCAAGCCCTTCTTCCAACACGCGGTAGCGCGCGTTCCACTTTTCACATTGTGCCGCCAGATTGCGTAACTGCGGGCGCAAGATTGCAGCACGCAAGTTGTCCATCCGGCCAGAAATATTTGGTGTCTCGTATTTGATTTGCGCAAAAGTCTCGACTGGCGGGGCTGCGCGATGCTTTTCAAAGAGCATATAACTGCCTGACAACATGATCGCGCGGGCCATATCCTCGGCCCCATCACAAATCAGCAAACCACCTTCGCCGGAATTGATATGCTTGTAGGTCTGGGTCGAATAGCATCCAAAGCGCCCCCAACGCCCACTCGGCACGCCATCCCATGCGGCCCCCATCGTGTGTGCGCAATCTTCGATCACGGTCACACCTGCCGCGTTACACATCGCCATCAGGCGGTCCATGTCGCAGATATGGCCACGCATATGGCTGAGCAGCAGAACTTTGGCCTGATCAAGCTTGGCCGATAGATCATCAAGATCGATCACAAGGTCTTCGGTCACGCCCACAAACACAGGCACACCGCCCACTGCCGCAATCGCACCCGGTACCGGCGCTAGCGTGAATGCGTTGGTTAGGACGTTATCCCCATACTGTACACCAGAGGCCCGCAAGGCCGTCGTCATCGCATACCCGCCAGACGCCACAGCAAGGCAGTATTTCGCCCCCGTGGCCGCAGCGAATTCTTCCTCCAACAACGCGGCCTCGGCGATTTCATCGCCTTGCGTGTTGTAGCGGTGCAATCGCCCTGATTGCATCACAGCATTGGCAGCAGCGATCCCTTGGGCGGGGATCGGTTCTTGCTGGGTAAAACTTCCAGTGAAAATATCTGTCATGGCTATACTCTTTATGCAGATTGCGTGCGGGTCAAATGGCCACATTGGCGCATTTCATAGTACCAATTCAGCCGATCAATCGGGCAACGACCGCATCAAGCTGATCGTAGCTGTCGATTGTCGCCTCTGGATCAAGGGCCAAGACGTCCTCGCGGCCCGGCCCAAAGGTTACCAAGATCGACGGAACACCCGCGTTGCGCGATGTATCGCGGTCGGTCGCGGTGTCACCCACCAACAGCGATCGCTTGGGATCACCGCCCGCACGGCGCACAGCCTCAAAATGGTGTTCAGGGTCAGGTTTGCGCACGGGCAGCGTATCGGCCCCGATCAAAGACGCAAATTCGCCACGCACCCCAAGGCTGGTCATCAAGGTTTCAGCCAAGCCTTCGGGTTTGTTGGTGGCAATCCCTACGGCGTAGTCAGCGATACGCAAGCGTTCAACAGCATCCATTGCACCGGGATACAGGACAGTATGGGTATCAATCGCCTCTGCGTAGGCCGACAACAGAACGGGGTACTGCGCATCGACCTCTGCTTCACCGAATCCTTGGCTACGGGAAAACCCAAGACGCAACATCGCACGCCCACCGCGCAAAGCTGTGGCTGCGTCCTGTGTAGGGTCCAGCAAATCACCCAGCCCAAGGCCGCGAAAACAGCTATTGGCCGCAGCAATCAGATCACCGCTGGTATCGGCCAATGTGCCATCAAGATCGAAGATTACTGTGCGTTTGGTCATGGGTCCGCCTTCTGGTTTGTCCGCCAATCTGTAACGCCATGTAAACTGATGTGAACCCCCTGCCCTTGTGATAATCAAAAAGGGCAGTAGAAGTCGGTGCAACAACAAGGTTTGAGGCAGCAATGACAACCGCACTGATCATCTTAGGCGCAGGCATGGGCACGCGCATGAATTCGGACTTGCCCAAGGTGCTGCACCAGATCGCTGGCGCGCCGATGTTGGTGCATGCGATGAAATCTGGCGGTGCGCTTGATCCGACGCATACTGTGGTCGTCGCCGGACACGGCGCTGAATTGGTTGAGGCTGCAGCCAAAGCCTATGACCCAGATGTGACCGTCGCCATTCAGTCCGAACAATTAGGCACCGCTCACGCGGTGTCCCAAGCCCGCGACGCATTGGCAGATTTTGACGGTGATGCGCTGGTGCTTTACGGCGATACCCCCTTCATTCGCGCGGAAACTTTGGCCGCTATGACGGCCGCACGACTAACCCACGACATCGTTGTTTTGGGATTCGAGGCCGCTGATGCGGGCCGCTATGGGCGGTTGATCTTGAAAGACGATCAGCTTGACCGGATCGTAGAATTCAAAGACGCAACGGATGAAGAACGCGCCGTAACTCTATGTAATAGTGGCGTCGTCGCGGCAAATTCGGCAACGCTTTTTGATCTCATCGACGCGGTCGGGAACGACAACGCGGCAGGCGAATACTATCTGACAGACATTATCGGGATCGCCCGCGCACGCGGATTAAGTGCGACAGTCGTGCGCTGCGCCGAGGCCGAAACCCTTGGCATCAACTCGCGCGGTGAACTGGCACAAGCCGAGGCGCTGTTCCAAGCAAATGCACGCCAAACGGCGCAAGATGACGGGGTCACCCTAGTCGCACCCGAAACCGTTTTCTTTGCCCATGACACCGTTATTGGCCGCGACACCGTGATTGAACCAAACGTCGTATTCGGCCCTGAAGTAACGATTGAAAGCAGCACGACAATTCGCGCGTTTTCGCACCTCGAAGGGTGCCACGTCTCGCGCGGGTCTGTCGTCGGCCCCTATGCGCGGTTGCGCCCGGGTGCAGAGCTTGCGGAAAACGTCAAAGTCGGCAATTTCGTAGAGATTAAGAACGCACAAATCGCGGCAGGGGCGAAAGTGAACCACCTGTCCTACATCGGTGATGCGACAATAGGCGCGCGCAGCAATATCGGCGCAGGCACGATCACATGCAATTATGATGGCGTCTTCAAACATCAAACGACGATTGGCGAAGACGTATTTGTTGGCTCGAGCACCATGCTCGTGGCCCCCGTGACCGTGGGCAATGCGGCAATGACAGCCAGCGGATCGGTTGTGACACGTGATGTGCCCGCAGGTGATCTGGCCGTCGCGCGCGCTAAACAAGAAAACAAAGCAGGGTTTGCGGTGCGTCTGTTCGACAAACTTCGCGCGCTCAAAGCAAAAGGGTCCTAATCCATGTGTGGTATCGTTGGCGTATTGGGCAATCACGAGGCTGCCCCCCTGTTGGTCGAAGCGCTCAAGCGTTTGGAATATCGCGGCTATGACAGCGCGGGCATCGCGACCATCAATGACGGCGCGCTGGATCGCCGCCGCGCAGTTGGCAAACTGGTGAACCTTTCGGATGTGTTGGTGCATGATCCCTTGGCGGGCAAAGCTGGCATTGGACATACACGCTGGGCCACGCACGGCGCACCCAATGTAGGCAACGCACATCCCCACAGCGCAGGTGGTGTAGCGGTTGTGCACAACGGCATTATCGAGAATTTTCGCGAGCTACGCGCGTTTTTGAGCGAACAGGGTGTTGGATATGAAACCGATACCGACACTGAAACCGTCGCACTGCTTGCCAACTACTATGTGACCCAAGGTCTCAGCCCGCGTGACGCCGCCCAGAAAACCATTTCCCGACTTGAGGGCGCATATGCGCTGTGTTTCTTGTTTGACGGTGAAGACGATTTGCTGATCGCAGCCCGCAAAGGCTCTCCCCTAGCGGTTGGGCACGGCGACGGCGAAATGTTCGTGGGTTCTGACGCCATCGCCTTGGCGCCCATGACGGACCGGATCACATACCTCGAAGAAGGTGACTGGGCTGTGATCACCCGCACCAGCCTTGAAATCCGCGATGCGCAGGGCAATATCGCCAACCGCGCGGTCAAGACGATCCAAGTCGATACAGCACGGGTTGATAAGGCAGGCTTCAAGCATTTTATGGCCAAAGAAATCGCAGAGCAGCCAATCGTTTTGCAAGGCGCACTGGCCCACTACATCAACGCAGACGCAACCGCAGTGACCATGCCAGACCCTCAGCTTGATTTCACCCAAGTGCAGCGGATGACAATGGTTGCTTGCGGCACCGCTTATTACGCCTGCCTTGTGGCGAAATACTGGTTTGAGCAAATCGCGGGCATCCCCGTCGAGGTCGATGTGGCGTCTGAATTCCGCTATCGCGAACCGCCTGTCACCGAAGGTACGGTCGCATTGTTCGTCAGCCAATCCGGCGAAACCGCCGACACGCTGGCCGCTTTGCGGTACATGCAGGGCAAAGCAGACAAGATCGTGTCAGTGGTAAACGTACCCGAAAGTTCGATCGCGCGTGAAAGCGATTTGGCGTTGCCTATCTTGGCTGGGATCGAAATTGGCGTGGCATCAACCAAAGCGTTCACCTGCCAGTTGACCACATTAGCTATCCTTGCACTGCAAGCGGCTCATGCACGCGGCAAGATATCAGCGCAGGATATGGCTGCAAAACTACAAGCCTTGCGCAACATGCCGGGGGTTTTCAACCAAGCGCTCGGCATTGAAGGCAAAACAATTGAGGTTTCTGGCAAATTAGCAGAGGCGCGCGATATCTTGTTCTTGGGACGCGGCGCGATGTACCCACTGGCCCTAGAGGGCGCACTTAAACTAAAAGAAATCAGCTATATACACGCCGAAGCTTATGCATCTGGCGAATTAAAACACGGGCCCATCGCCTTGGTCGACAAACATGTTCCCGTGATCGTCATGGCCCCGCGCGACAGCTTGTTCGAGAAAACCGTGTCAAACATGCAAGAAGTCATGGCGCGTGGCGGCAAAGTGCTGTTAATCACCGATCAACGTGGCGCTGCAGAGGCAGGCATGGGCGTTTGGGACACAATCATCATGCCAGAGATTGATCCCTTCCTTGCTCCCATCCTCTATGCGGTGCCAGCACAATTACTTGCCTACCATACTGCAGTCGCAAAGGGGACAGATGTGGATCAACCGCGCAATCTAGCCAAATCGGTAACAGTCGAATGACCACTGTTAAAATCGCGACAGCACAACTGCGCGCCCTGACCGATCCGGTCAAAGCCTCTGAATTGCACAAATTCCATAAGGTTGATCGCCAGTATCTGGGGCTCGCCAATCCGGTAATTGATGAACTCGTCAAAGCATGGCGTGAAGACGTTGACCTTGAGGGGCGTCTGGCTTTGGCCCACGGTCTTTGGAAGGGCAACATTCACGAAGGACGCATTGCGGCCGCCAAGCTGTTGACCCAAGCCCGCATCCGGCCCGATGATCAGGCCGCGTGGGAATTGATCAAGTCATGGGTGCCTACCTTTGATGCAGGGACCATTGCAGATCACGCAAGCACCGCTGGACAAAAGCGGCTGGTCGCTGACCCATCGCGTTTGGATGAAGTCGAACTATGGACCACATCCGAACATATGTGGAGCAGACGTGCCGCATTGGTCATGACCCTGCCTTGGACCAAGCAAAACCACCCCAAACCGGACGAGATCGCCGTGCGAGAGCGTGTTTTGGGCTGGGCTGCGTCCTATGTCACCGATCACGATAAGGTCATTCAGCGGGCCGTTGCAGGCTGGCTGCGAGATCTGTCTAAACATGATCCTGTGCGGGTTCGTGCGTTTTTGGACATCCATGCGGATGCAATGAAACCGTCCGCCGCAAAAGAAGCGGCCCGTATGCT
>CBDTVI010000116.1:0-7413 GCA_965364065.1 uncultured Yoonia sp.
TCTTTCTTGACCCCTCTGCCGAAGGCACGTTGCAAGCCCGCATTCAACAGATGGTGGCCCAAGGTATCTTGGCCGGTAGGTTCCGTCTGGGTGAAAGATTACCCTCTTCGCGCAAAATGGCCGCGCAGCTTGGTGTCAGCCGGATCACAGTGACGCTGGCCTACACCGAATTGGTGGCGGACGACTATCTCACATCGCGGGGCCGGTCGGGGTATTTCGTATCCGAGAACGCACCAGAACCGCCCGCCTTTCCGGCCCAGCGCTTTAACACAGGCACCGTCGATTGGACCCGCACGATTGCGCAGCGTTTCACACCGGGTCTAAATCTTGATAAACCTACTGACTGGGCCAGCTACCGCTATCCGTTTATCTATGGCCAAGCTGACAAAACGCTGTTTGACAGCGCCAACTGGCGACTTTGCGCGTTACGTGCTTTGGGAATGCGCGATTTTAGCGCTCTGACATCAGACTACTATGATGGCGACGACCCCGAGTTGGTCGACTTTATCGCCCGCCAAACACTGCCACGCCGTGGGATTTTGGCGAACAAGGATGAAATCCTGATCACGATGGGTGCGCAAAACGCGCTCTGGCTCTCCGCCCAAGTGCTACTGAATGGCCGGCGGCGTGCAGCAATCGAAGATCCGTGCTATCCCGCCCTGCGCACGATCCTGACCCAATCGCGTTGCCAGCTTAGCTGCGTACCCGTTGACCACGACGGCCTGCCGCCCAATGCGCTGCCGCCGCAAACCGACGTTGTTTTCACGACGCCCAGTCACCAATGCCCCACGACTGCGACAATGCCACTTTCGCGGCGCAAGGAGTTGCTGGAAAAGGCAGAGGCCGAGGATTTTGTGATCGTCGAAGATGACTATGAATTCGAGATGTCATTTCTGAAATCGCCATCCCCCTCGCTCAAGTCGCTCGATCAAAATGGGCGGGTGATCTACGTCGGATCATTTTCGAAATCACTTTTTCCGGGGCTACGGCTGGGATATCTTGTCGGACCCGCGCCTTTTATCCGCGAAGCCCGCGCCCTGCGCGCCACCGTCTTGCGCCATCCTCCCGGGCATATCCAACGCACAGTCGCGTATTATCTATCGCTTGGACATTATGACGCATTGGTCCGCCGGATGAGCAAAACCTACCATGAGCGACGGCAGGTGATGGATGCGGCGCTGAATGAAACCGGCCTGACGATCGCAGCACGTGGGACTTATGGCGGGTCATCTGTTTGGTTGCGCGCACCTGACGGGACTGACACCACACAACTGGCAGAGCGGCTTAGGGCCGATAAAGTCCTAATTGAGCCCGGCGCGCCTTTCTTTGCAGGCGAGACGCCACCGACCGAATATCTGCGACTTGCATATTCATCGATCCCATCTGCGCGCATTCCTGAAGGAATCCGCTTGATTGCGAACGCCATCCGAAGTAGCTGATTATTGAGACTTGGGGTCTCATTATGGTTTCATGTGGCATTAGGGTCGGTCTTCATCTGGACCTAACTGTAATGGCTTGCAGAACATAGTGTCGCCGCAATCAAGAACGGGGATTCTGCACCCTGTTTTTTCGTTGGATTTTAGGGAAGGACCCACCGCCATGAAAATGACAACTGAAGAAGCTTTCGTCAAAACGCTCCAAGCACACGGTATTCGCCATGCATTCGGGATCATCGGCTCTGCCATGATGCCAATTTCTGACATTTTCCCAAAGGCCGGCATCACGTTCTGGGACTGCGCCCACGAAATGACAGCTGGCATGATGGCTGACGGCTACACCCGCGCCACTGGCGAAATGTCCATGATGATCGCGCAAAACGGTCCTGGCATCACGAACTTCGTGACATCCGTTAAGACAGCTTACTGGAACCACACACCTTGTTTGCTGGTCACGCCTCAGGCGGCCAACAAGACAATCGGTCAGGGTGGTTTTCAGGAAATGGAACAGATGAACCTGTTCAAAGACTGTGTTGCCTACCAAGAAGAAGTCCGCGACCCGACCCGCATCTGCGAAGTTCTGGCCCGCGTGATTGCAAAAGCAAAGCGTTTGTCCGGCCCCGCTCAGATCAACATCCCGCGCGATTTCTGGACACAGGTTATCGACATCGAATTGCCAGAGCCGGTTGAATTCGAAGTTTCCCCTGGTGGCAGCATGTCTATCACCAAAGCAGCAGAATTGCTGTCCACTGCAAAATTCCCAGTCATCTTGAACGGTGCCGGTGTTATTCTGGCCGAAGGCGGCATCGAAGCATCCCGCGTTCTGGCTGAACAGCTTGATGCGCCCGTTTGCGTTGGCTACCAGCACAATGACGCGTTCCCGGGCAACCACCCGCTGTTCGCAGGTCCATTGGGCTACAACGGATCAAAAGCAGGCATGGAGCTAATCAGCAAAGCTGACGTTGTTCTTGCTCTGGGCACACGCCTGAACCCGTTTTCGACACTGCCCGGCTACGGCATCGATTACTGGCCAACAGACGCCAAAATCATTCAGGTCGACATCAACCCTGACCGCATTGGCCTGACCAAAAAGGTCACTGTCGGTATCGTCGGTGACGCAGCCAAGGTTGCAAGCGGCATTTCAGCACAATTGTCTGACAGTGCAGGCGACGCAGGCCGCGCTGATCGTAAATCTTTGATCGCGCAGACAAAGTCTGCATGGGCGCAGGAACTGACCTCGCTTGATCACGAGCAGGACGATCCGGGCACAAACTGGAACGTGCGCGCACGCGAAGCACGCCCTGACTGGTTGTCACCACGTCAAGCATGGCGCGCTATTCAGTCTGCAATGCCTGAAAACGCAATCATCAGCTCTGACATCGGCAACAACTGTGCGATTGGTAACGCTTACCCAAGCTTCCCAACAGGTCGCAAGTATCTGGCACCGGGCCTGTTTGGTCCATGTGGCTACGGTTTGCCTTCGATCATTGGCGCAAAAATCGGCCAACGTGATGTTCCGGTTATCGGCTTCGCTGGCGACGGTGCGTTTGGTATCTCAGTGAACGAGCTGACAGCAATTGGCCGCGACGAATGGCCAGCCATCACGCAGATCGTTTTCCGCAACTACCAGTGGGGTGCTGAAAAGCGGAACTCTACGCTTTGGTTCGACGACAACTTTGTCGGCACAGAGCTGGACATGAAAGTGTCTTACGCTGGTATCGCGAATGCATGTGGTCTGAAGGGCGTCCAAGCCAAGACAATGGACGAACTGACAGCGATGCTGAACGATGCGATCAAAGACCAGATGGAAAACAACGTCACAACCGTGATCGAAGTTATCCTGAACCAAGAACTGGGTGATCCGTTCCGTCGTGACGCGATGAAGAAGCCAGTACAGGTTGCTGGTATCTCTGCATCTGACATGGCAGCTGAGTAAGCTTGCCATTTGACCTAGGCCCCGGCACAGCGGCGGCCCTTGCAATTGCATTGCTTGGGGCCGCCTATGTCCGGGGTTACTCGGGTTTTGGGTTCTCGGCGATTTTCATCGCTTTTGCTGCCCTCGTGACAAACCCACTTCCTCTCATTCCGGTAGTCTTTGCATGCGAAATGTTGATGACAGTCTTTCAAGCCCGCGGCATTCGCGGACATGTGGACTGGCGCAGGATTTTGTGGCTCTTGGTGGGCGCCGCGATTGCCCTGCCGTTTTCGGTTTCTGTGATGCTGTCCGTCGGCGAGGGAACCGCCCGCACCGCGATCTCGGCGGTTATTTTTCTGCTATCACTGGTGTTGCTGTCCGGTTGGACCCTCAAACGCCCAATTGGCCCACTGGGTCATGGCGGTGTCGGCATCGTGTCGGGCATGTGCAACAGCGCAGGAATAGGCGGCTTGCCGGTCGCGGCATTTATGTCCGCCCAACCCATCGAGGCCGCGATTTTTCGCGCCACCATGATTGTCTACCTCACCGGATTGGATATGATTACGATGCCCCTGCTTTGGGCAGGTGGTCTGGTGACGCGGGACACGGCAATTGGCGTCGCCATGGCGTTTCCGCTTCTCAGTTTGGGCGTTTGGCTGGGCGGGCGACAGTTTCTCAGCACGTCGCCTACTTCATTCCGACGCTTTGCAGTTATGTTGCTTCTGGCGCTATCGCTACTCGGCTTGCTGCGTGCATTTACAAGGATCTAGTATGACATCCCCATTCCTTTCCACCCGCGAGGCACAAGTGCCACAAGACTTGATCGCACGCGCACAGACCTTCGGCGCGCCCCGTGTCGCCATTGCCCGCGCAGGTGCGCCGCTGCCCATGGAGGCCGCGATGGAGGCCACCAAAGCAGGCATCATGATCCCCGTCTTTGTTGGCGAAGCTGACATGATCCTTGCCGAGGCCGCTAAACTAGGCTGGGATATTTCCAGCTACGCCCTGCACGACACAACGGGCGAAGAAGAAGCCGGACTTACTGCCGCTGGCCTTTGTGGCGCGGGAGAGGCCGAAGTGCTGATGAAGGGCCAGTTGCACACTGATGTCTTTATGAAATCTGCCGTCAGCCGCAATGCGGGACTGCGCACGGGGAACCGTTTCGTTCATATTTTTCATATTTCACACCCCGATGGCGGCAAGCCGATCCTGATCTCGGATGCGGCAGTGAACGTGAACCCAGACGTTATTACACGCCAGTCGGCAATCGTTGAGGTCAAAAAACTACTCAACAAGCTGGGCAACGATCGCCCGAAGATTGCGATCTTGTCAGCGACCGAAAGTGCTATTCCGTCAGTTCCGTCTTCGATGGAAGGCAAAGCACTGGCCGAATGGGCGCGCGAAAATGTAGAAGACATTGATGTTTCGGGGCCATTGGCGCTTGATCTGATTATATCACCCAAAGCGGTGGCGACCAAAAAACTGACGGATGATCCGGTTGCGGGCAATGCTGATGCGATCATCGTACCTGATATTGTATCGGGCAATGCCCTGTTCAAAGCGTTCGTCTATCTGACGGGTGGCTGTGCGGCAGGTATTGTGACTGGCGCCAAAGTGCCAATCTTGCTGACATCGCGCGCCGATCCACCGGCCGCACGCATCGCCTCTGCCGCATTGGCAGCTATCAGCTGTGGCTTGCCTAAGTGATACTGGTTCTGAACGCAGGCTCCTCCTCTTTGAAAATTGAGGTATTTGATGATGGGCTTGGGTCCATTATCGCTGGCCGCGTAACGAACCTTGGCACGCATGGCGCGCTTGCTCTGGGGCATTCTGAAACGCCCGTTCAAGCCCGCGATCACGCCCACGCGTTGGAAATGATGCTTGATGCCTTGGCGCAAGCGGGTCACCCACTGACATCCTTCACGGCCGCGGCCCACCGTGTCGTGCACGGCGGCGCAGTATTGACCGCCCCTGCCCGCGTGCGCCCGCCTGTGATTGCCACGATCGAAAGCGTGATCCCGCTGGCACCGCTGCATAATCCCAACAACCTTGCAGGCATTTACGCATTGCAGAAAGTGGCCCCTGATTTGCCGCAGTACTGCAGCTTTGGAACCGCGTTTCATGCGACCAATCCAGATGTGGCCACCCGCTATGCGATCCCGCAAACCCACCACGACGCAGGCATCCGCCGCTACGGGTTTCACGGATTATCTTATGCGAACATGGTTGCGGACTTAGGCACCAATCTGCCGCACCGCTTGCTGGCCTTTCATCTGGGAAATGGGGCCAGTGTTTGTGCAATCAAGGACGGCCAATCCATCGCGACATCAATGGGCTATTCCCCACTGTCCGGCCTGACGATGGGCACACGGTCAGGTGATATCGATGGGGCAGCGGTGCTGCGGATATCCAAAGCCTTGGGCGAAGACGAAACCGACCGAATGCTGAATAAAAACGCAGGCTTGCAGGCGCTGGCTGGCGAAAACAACATGAAGACCTTGCTTGAACGCAGTGACGATGACGCGCGCTTTGCAGTCGATCACTTCTGCTATTGGGCCGCGCGGCATGCGGGGTCTGCGATTGTAGCCATGGGCGGACTTGATGCCGCAGCGTTCACAGGCGGGATCGGTGAAAATGCAGCGCCCGTCCGCGACCGGATCATGACGCACTTGGCCTGCTTCGGTGACGTCCCCGTCCACGTCATCGCCGCTGACGAAGAAAAACAAATCGCCCGCGATGCGCTAGCCCTAATGGCACAGGGTCGCTGAATGTTTGAGAGCCTACTGACATGGACCGATCTGACAGGGCAGGAATTCGCCATCCTGACCGTGATCGTCATTGTCGCAGGCATCGTGCGCGGGTTTTCCGGCTTCGCGCTTTCGGCGGTTGTGATGGCAAGTGCGGTGATTATTCTACCGCCCGTTCAATTGATCCCGATTTGTTGGTGGCTTGAAATGACCGCCTCGGTACTGATGGCCAAAGGTGGCTGGCAAGAAGCCGACCGCGGCGTCGTTTGGGGGCTGGTCATCGGATCAACCATCGGCGTGCCCTTTGGTCTGTTGCTGACCACCTCTGTTTCACCCGAAGCCAGCAAATTGATCGCCTTGGTTTTGATCATCAGCTTGGCGCTGACGCAGCTTGCCAAAATCAGATTGCCGTTCCTTGCAACCAAACCCGGCCTTTATGGATCAGGCTTTGCCGCAGGTATCGCCACCGGTCTTGCAGGCATCGGAGGCATGGTCATTGCTATCTACGTGCTGTCGCAAAACTCACCCGCGGCCAAGATGCGGGCCGCGCTGGTGTCGTTCCTGTTTTTGGGGTCGATTGCGTCCATGATTACGTTGCTTTGGTTTGGCGTGATGAACTTCACAGCCGTCGCGCGCGGCCTTAGCCTCGCTCTTCCAACAACCTTTGGCGTTATCGTCGGTCAATGGCTATTCATACCAAGATTTGCCGCCTACTATCGCCCCTTATGTCTGTCCTTGCTTTGTGCATTGGCAGGTGCCGCCCTCGTCCGTACGCAATTCGCCTGAAAGGTACACGCATGTCGCTTGATCAGCCCCACTTAGATACATCGCCACCGGTCTCCGACGAGGTGCGTAAAACCACCTGTTATATGTGCGCCTGCCGCTGCGGGATTAACGTACATATGAAAGAGGGCAAGGTCGCCTATATCGAGGGCAACAAAGATCACCCCGTGAACAAAGGCGTCCTTTGCGCCAAAGGTTCTGCGGGCATTATGCAGCATAACGCTCCATCGCGATTGCGCGCACCACTCAAGCGGGTTGGCGAACGTGGATCGGGCGAGTTTGAAGAAATCAGCTGGGAAGAAGCGCTGACACTGGCGACTGACTGGTTGGCACCTATTCGTGAAAAAGCGCCTGAAAAGCTTGCGTTCTTTACGGGCCGCGACCAATCACAATCCTTCACCAGCTTCTGGGCCCAAGGATTTGGCACGCCTAACTACGCAGCCCACGGCGGGTTCTGTTCGGTAAACATGGCGGCCGCTGGCATCTATACAATGGGCGGCGCGTTTTGGGAATTCGGACAGCCTGATTGGGA
>CBDTVI010000117.1:0-7398 GCA_965364065.1 uncultured Yoonia sp.
CGGGATCAATGCCAGCCAGACCCCAAAATTTCGGACTAGCGCAAGATCGGCGGTCACGATCCATGGCGGGAAAATCTCTAGCACCAGCAGCCAAAACCCGACAAGCATCGCAACATTGATGAGATCACTTTTTGCAGCGGAGGCAGGGCCAATCAACGTCCAAAAACCGCGTCCATGCAAAAGCTGCAATAGTACGACAAGCCCGACTGCAGACACACCAAAGGACGCGAACTGCGCCAAAGTGCCGAATGCGGTTGTTCCTTCATAGAACGCAGCGGCCAAATATGGGCTGGGCAGCAAAGCCGCGAAAATCGAAGGTGACAAAGCAAACACCACCTCGAATGCGACGATCATCACCAGCACCCGCCACAAATCGCGCGCAGCCCAAGCGGGCCGGATAAAGTCGCGATGTGCGGCGTAGGGATCACTCATGCCGGACACTAGGCCGCGCCGCACGCCAGTCGCAACCGCCACTTGAAGGCTTGCACAGGGCTTGCCCTCTATTTAGACCTCTCTCAACAGTTTTGCAGGAGAATTCAGATGACAACTCGCAAGGTCGACAAAACCAACCTTCCCAGCCGCCATGTAACCGAAGGGCCATCACGCGCGCCGCACCGGTCGTATTTCTATGCGATGGGTCTAGACGAAGAGGCAATCGCACAGCCATGGGTCGGCGTCGCCACCTGCTGGAACGAAGCAGCCCCTTGCAACATCTCGCTGAACCGTCAGGCGCAGGCAGTCAAACTGGGCGTCAAAAAGGGCAACGGCACACCGCGCGAATTCACGACCATTACCGTTACCGACGGCATTGCAATGGGCCACGAAGGCATGCGGTCTTCACTGGCATCACGCGACGCGATTGCGGATACGGTTGAACTGACAATGCGCGGCCATTGCTATGACGCGATTGTCGGCCTTGCGGGCTGTGACAAATCATTGCCTGGTATGATGATGGCGATGGTGCGTTTGAACACACCTTCTGTCTTTATCTACGGTGGCTCCATCCTGCCGGGCCGTTTGAACGGCAAAGACGTCACTGTCCAAGACGTGTTCGAGGCTGTCGGCAAACACCAAGCCGGCAACATGACCGACGCGGAACTTGAAATTCTGGAACGCGTGGCTTGTCCGTCTGCGGGAGCCTGTGGTGGTCAGTTTACCGCAAACACTATGGCATGTGTATCCGAGGCCATCGGCCTTGCGCTCATGAACTCTTCCGGCGCACCTGCACCTTATGAAAGCCGCGACCAATACGGTGTCGCCTCTGGCGAAGCTGTCATGCGGTTGATCGAAAAGAACATCCGCGCCCGCGATATCGTTACACGTAAATCGCTTGAAAACGCAGCCCGCGTGGTCGCCTGCACGGGCGGTTCCACTAACGCTGGCCTGCACCTACCTGCAATCGCCCACGAGGCTGGCATCGATTTCGATCTGAAGGACGTCTGCGAGATTTTCCGGGACACGCCATATTTCGTGAACCTCAAGCCCGGCGGCGACTACGTTGCCAAAGACCTATATGAAGCGGGCGGCGTACCAGTCGTACTTAAGGAACTGCGCAAAGCGGGCCTGATTCACGAGGATTGCATGACTGCCACGGGTCGCAGCATGGGCGAAGAGCTCGACATGATCAAAGGCAATGCGGACGGCAAAGTGATCTATCCTGTTGAAACACCAATCACCCCAACTGGTGGCGTTGTTGGACTGCAAGGCAACCTTGCCCCCGAAGGTGCAATTGTCAAAGTCGCAGGCATGTCAGCCGAAGAGCAAGTATTCACCGGTCCTGCGCGCGTATTTGAGTGCGAAGAAGACGCATTCGAGGGCGTCAAAGCTCGTGGCTATAAAGAAGGCGAAGTCCTCGTCATCCGCAACGAAGGTCCATCGGGTGGACCGGGCATGCGTGAAATGCTTGCAACGACTGCGGCACTTTCTGGTCAAGGCATGGGCAAAAAAGTAGCGCTTATCACTGATGGCCGTTTCTCGGGTGCGACACGCGGTTTCTGCGTTGGCCACGTCGGGCCAGAGGCGGCACATGCGGGCCCAATTGGTCTGCTGGAGAATGGCGATATGATCACTATTGATGCGGTCAAAGGTGTTCTGAGTGTTGACCTGACTGACGAAGAACTCGCTACGCGCAAAGCCAATTGGAAAGGTCCGAGAGAAACGATCTACGCCTCTGGTGCTTTGTGGAAGTACGCACAGCTCGTTGGTGGTGCGCGGCTTGGCGCCGTCACGCATCCGGGGGCAAAAGATGAAAAGCACATTTATATGGATTTGTGATCCGATGCTGCGCGCAAGCGTCGGACTATGCGGGATGTTGGCCATTGCTGGCTGCACCCCGCCCGCCCCATCGCAGTCAGTCTCACTCGCTGATGGCCAGATTTTAGCGACCCCTCCTGCGGGATATTGCGTAGACAATCTGGCCAGCCAACCTCGCCGTGATTTCGCGGTGCTGGCACCTTGTGCGACACTTGGTGGCTCAACAGGTGTGCCAGCCGTCATCGGCATGGCCACCATTCAAGTCGGCCCCGATGACAGTGGCCGCATTGCCCAAGACGAAATCGCATTGCGTGATTTCTTGATCACTGACGCGGGCGCTGGTTTGCTAAGCCAAGAAGGTGACCCGAGCGATGTTACAATCCTATCTACGCAGGCGTTCAGCGACCAAGTTATGGTCTATTTTTCCGACGCAGGCGCACCACCGTTCGCTGGATTGCAGTCGGAAGAATGGCGCGCCTTTCGCGACATCGACGGCCATCTTGTGACAATTGGGGTGCGTGGGTTGTCAGCAGCGCCACTGCTGGACGGGCCGGGCGCGGGACTGTTGAAACAGATTCTGGCCGGTGTGCAAAGTACCATCGAGGATACCGATGAGGACAATCCAGACGCGTAAGCCTGTTATCTTGCATGCGCAGATGTCAAACTGAACGCGACCCTAGAGGACCTCTGCAATTATGCTTTTTTCGCCACATGGAATGATCGGTCGCTTTTTGCACCGCCGCTCAATCGCACGGTGGAAAGCGCGCATGCACCAAACAGGTGACGTTGATTTGACGTCACTTCAGACGCAAAACCAGATGGCTCAAAAGCTTGTGCGCCACGTGCGTAACTTTCAGACCGAGGCCGAAAGTCGCCTTGCCTTGCCGCGACCGGGTTCCACAGCATTTCCCCGCCCCTCTGGCACTGACTGGGCGTGGCGTCCAAAACTTTGGCGGTCGGCCTTTGCCCAAGGTGGGTTGGCACCTGCAATGCCAAGGGACAACATGACAAATGAAGTCGTGATTTTTCACGACTGCAAAAGCGCTGAAGTGACCTTACGGCAAACCCGTAATATACGCGAAATTGATCTTTCACCATACGGATTGGAGGTTGAGGCATTTCATTTTGATGGAACTTACCTGTCAATCGTGATTGAAGTGCCGCCAGAATCCTGCGAAGGGCTGCGTAGAAAGCACCTGATCCGCCTTGCTGCTGTGATCGAACGCGAGCGCCCTTCTAAGATTTACGCGCGCCTCAATGTCAAACACGGGCCCAACACCGAACAGGTTTTGCTGACCCTGCCTGATGATAAGGCCGAGACAATGGTTGAATTTGATCTGGCCTATAGTCAGCTAAATGAGCGACGCGCCGAACGGATGTGGGTGGATCTCATAATCGAAAGCCCTGCTATGAATAAAATCACATTCCGCGACCTCACCTTGTGCCGTTATCCGCGTGCCGAGATTTAAACAAAGGACGTAGCCCTGCGATGAGCCAACAACAGATCATCAACACCCAGATCCGCACAGGTGTTTGGGAGGGCGAATTGTCCGGTGTGTCCACCGTAACACCCGATATCAAAGTCACCCATCAAGGCGCGTTGCTTGAAGACGTGACATGTAGTTTCGACACCGTCCGCGCGATGTGGCAGATCAAAGCGTCCATTCCCGCGCGGCTGATCAATGACGGCTTGCAGACCTTCACGGTCAGCGACGGTGACAATGTTATCGCACATTTCACGCTCTTGGCGGGTGACGCTTTGGAAGGTGATC
The DNA here is from genome assembly GCA_965364065.1 of uncultured Yoonia sp. GTDB lineage: Bacteria > Pseudomonadota > Alphaproteobacteria > Rhodobacterales > Rhodobacteraceae > Yoonia. The sequence goes on from CBDTVI010000117.1 coordinate 4,026, forward strand.
TGCGGGCTGAAATTGACCTACTGCGCAGCGAACTCAACATTCTAAAGTCGGCGTTCCGAAAGCATTGCGCGGAAGATTGACGGTACGTCAAGATGGTCCGTCTGGATCACAATAATTCAGTCGATAAACTCATTGTTAGAAACAAAACCAGTCCGGTCTTTGGTGCGTAAAGATACCATTAACAGAGACTAGAAAGGTCACACAATGAACCGTCGTTTTGCTATTAAGTCCGCTATCCTTGCCTTTGGCGTTGCCGCAGCCGCTGCTTGTGCGCCGATGATAGAGAAAGAGCCAGACATCGTCGACATCGCCGCATCCAACGGTAATTTCAACACGTTGGTCGCAGCAGTCACAGCCGCTGGCCTCGTTGACACCCTCAAGAGCGACGGCCCATTCACCGTATTCGCACCAACTGACGCGGCATTCGCAGCCCTGCCAGCCGGCACCGTGGAATCGCTATTGCTGCCAGAAAACAAAGACACGCTGGTATCAATTTTGACATATCATGTGGTCCCAGGTGCGGTCACATCCGACGCGCTTGCTGGTCAGCGATTGAGCGTTGCAACAGTGAACGGTGCCGACGTGCACATCGACGGTCGTAACGGCGTGAAAGTCGAAGACAGCAACGTCACAACTGCGGACATCATCGCATCAAACGGCGTGATCCACGTGATTGACGCCGTTCTGCTGCCGTAAGAGCCCTCCCTCCTCAGGAGTTCTTGAACCTCGCTGCGGCAACGCGGCGGGGTTTTTTGTTGGTGAACAGGTGGATTGATCTAAAAGCCAAAACTTCCGTTGAGGCCGCGATGCCAAGCCACTTATCGTGGTGGCAGTCTGTGAAATTTCCGATAGATATTATACAATTATCAAGAAAAACGGGAAAGTCTTGTTCGTACAAAGTAAATGGCCCTCGCAGCGCGGCACGCCCATAGTAATGTCAGCCACAGCTCCGAGAGGATTATAATGTCAGCCAAGTATTACGCCCCTACCGGAGGTCATCCCGGTCAAGATCAACTGCTGACAGATCGTGCCGTCTTTACGGATGCCTATGCCGTGATCCCGAAAGGGACCATGCGCGATATCGTCACCAGCTTTCTTCCCTTTTGGGACGACACCCGACTTTGGGTTCTGTCGCGTCCGTTAAGTGGCTTCGCTGAGACGTTCTCGCAATATATTATGGAAGTTGCCCCTGGAGGCGGTTCCGACCGCCCCGAACTCAACCCTGCTGCGCAAGGTGTTCTGTTTATCGTCGAGGGCACGGCAACATTGACGGTCAATGGAGACGATCATCAGATGACGCCGGGGGGCTACGCTTATCTGCCGCCGTCGTCCAACTGGACCTTGCGCAACAAGGGCCCCGAAATGCTGCGTTTTCACTGGATACGCAAAGCGTATGAACAGGTTGATGGGCTGGATGTTCCGGATGTAATTGTCACCAATGAAAACGACGTGGCCCCGACAGTGATGCCCGGTACAGACGGGAAATGGGCCACGACCCGCTTTGTTGATCCGACCGATTTGCGCCATGATATGCATGTCACTGTGGTTACTTTTGAACCGGGTGCAGTGATCCCGTTCTTGGAAACACACGTCATGGAACATGGGCTATATGTACTTGAAGGCAAAGCTGCCTACAGATTGAACAAAGACTGGGTCGAGGTTGAGGCCGGCGATTATATGTGGCTTCGCGCGTTCTGCCCGCAGGCTTGTTACGCGGGCGGTCCCGGCAAATTTCGGTATTTACTTTATAAGGACGTGAACCGTCACATGAAGCTTTGACGCCCTAAAAGGCCCGCAACATAGCGCTGCGGGCTTTTTGCTATCAGCCGCGCTTCAGGTACGCGACAACTTCTGCCGCATTTTCGGCAGGGGCATCGACCTGATGCATCACATGCTCCATCACACCGTCGCGTGAAATCAAGGTTAGGCGGCTCAGCAGAACCATGCCACTGGCAGCAAATGTCGGCAGGTTCAGCGCGTTCGTCAGCGCAAGCTCTGCATCAGAAAGCAGTGCAAACGGCAGATGCAACCTAGCTACAACCTCTGTTTGATACATCGTCGTTTGCGTTGAAAGCCCGAAGACAGCCGTGGCGGCTGCTGCAATAAGCGCGGCATAGTGATCGCGAAAACCGCAAGATTGCGGTGTGCATCCACGCACGCTCGGTATCACGTCCCAGCCTGCAATCGGTGGCTCATTCGGGGCTGGTGCGCGGGTAGGCATAGACACCAGTGACACCCTTAAGATCTTTAAGCATGACCGTTGTGCCATCTGTCGCAGACAATGCTACGGGTGGAAGGTGTTTCGATGATAGCGCATCTTGAGTTGAAGATTTCATCGACTTCAACCCTTCCAAAAACCAAGTGATACAAAATAAAAAAGGCGCCTTCAATTGAAGGCGCCCTTTTCTGTTCATGCTGAAAAGTTTGATTATTCTTTCGGCAGTGAACCTTTTCCGTGACCAGACATGCCGCCGGATACTTCTTCAGTTGCCTCGCCTGGCAGCTCTTCTGGCAGGATAAGGTTCAACACGATTGCGATAAACGCAGCAGGCAGAATGCCGGAAGTCGCGAGAACTTTCCATGTGCCTGGTAGGTGCTGTAGTGCGCCTGGCTCAAGCTGCAGACCAAGACCCAGCGACAAAGCGATCGCAAAGATCACCATGTTGCGACGGTTCCAATCCACATCTGACAGCATGGACATACCAGCAGCCACAACCATACCGAACATCACGATCACACCACCACCCAGTACTTCGATTGGGATAGTTGAGATGATTGCGCCAACCTTCGGGATCAGACCAGCAGCGATCAGGAACAGAGCACCGATGGTGACAACGTGGCGGCTCATCAGACCCGTCATCGCGATCAAACCAACGTTCTGACTGAACGAGGTGTTTGGCAGTGCGCCGAACAGGCCGGAAAGTGCAGTACCCAGACCGTCAGCGAATGTAGCGCCTTGGATCTCTTTGTCAGTCGCTTCACGACCAGCGCCACCTTTGGTGATACCGGAAACGTCGCCTACAGTTTCAACTGCAGAGACAAAGCCCATCAGACAGAAGCCGATGATTGCGGCAACGCCAAATTCCAAACCAAAGTGCAGTGGGTTTGGCAGTGAGAAGGACGCAGCGCGCCCTACGTTTGCAAAGCTTACCATGCCCATCATCGCGGCTACGGCGTAACCCACGAGCAATCCGATAACGACCGCAGAGATCGCGACCATACCGCGTGCATAGAACTTCAGCGCCAGTGTCACAACGATCACGATACCCGCAACAGTCCAGTTTTGCAGGCTACCGTATTCTTCGGTGCCAATAGCAGGCACGCCGCCCGCAGCATACTGGATGCCAACTTTGACCAAGGCCAAACCGATCAT
>CBDTVI010000118.1:0-7291 GCA_965364065.1 uncultured Yoonia sp.
AACGCCGATGTTGCCCATGCCGGGTGCTGCTGCGTTGTGGACATAGTTCACAACAGTCGCACCTTCGAGAACCGCCATGCGGCGCACGGACATGTTTTCGCCGATGATAGCGACAGCATCAGTCACGGTCTGTTCAACGGACTTGCCGTTCATGTCAGCAGCTTTCAACGCATCAAGGTCAGAGACACCCAATGCAGCATTAGCAATGCCAGATACCATTTTCTGGAAATCTGCGTTTTTGCCAACAAAGTCGGTCTCAGAGTTCACTTCAACTGCGATACCTTTGCCGCCCGAAACAGCAACGGCCACGAGGCCTTCTGCTGCTGTACGACCAGATTTCTTTGCAGCTTTCGCCAGACCTTTGGTGCGCAACCAGTCAACAGAGGCGTCCATGTCGCCATTGTTTTCTGTCAGCGCCTTCTTGGCGTCCATCATGCCTGCGCCTGTGCTATCGCGCAGCTCTTTCACCATTGCAGCGGTGATTGCCATGTTACTTCTCCTTTGGAGGTAAAATTGAATGCGGGCGGGGCGAAAACGCCCCTGCCCTGATAGGTTTTAACGCTTACAGCGCAGCTGCAGCTTCTTCAGCAACAACTTCTTCGGCCAGATCAACCATGGCACCCATGTCAACGCCTGCGGCACCCAGCTGTGCTGTCATGCCGTCAAGGGCTGCGCGTGCGGCCAGATCTGTATAAAGCGCGATTGCGCGCGCTGCGTCGTCGTTGCCTGGGATGACATAGTCAACGCCAGCAGGTGAACAGTTGGTGTCCACAATAGCCACAACCGGAATGCCCAGCTTGTTAGCTTCGGCGATTGCCAGTGTCTCTTTGTTGCAATCGATCACGAAGATCAGATCAGGAACGCCGCCCATTTCGCGGATGCCGCCCAAAGACGCTTGCAGTTTGCCCTGCTCACGCTCCATGCCAAGACGCTCTTTCTTAGTCAGACCCGCAAAGCCGTTTGCAGATGCTTCATCAATCGACTTCAGACGGTTGATGGACTTTGAAACTGTTTGCCAGTTTGTCAACGTGCCACCCAACCAGCGGTGGTTCATGTAGAACTGCGCTGATTTTTCTGCGGCGTCCATGATAGGCTTTGCTGCCTGACGCTTGGTGCCGACGAACAAAACGCGGCCACCTTTTGCAACGGTGTCACGGATGACTTGCAGCGCTTGATCCAACATTGGAACAGTCTGTGTCAGGTCCATGATGTGAATGCCGTTGCGTGAACCATAGATGTATTGGTCCATACGTGGGTTCCAGCGCGATGTCTGGTGACCAAAGTGTACGCCTGCTTCAAGCAGCTGACGCATGGAGAACTCAGGAAGAGCCATGTCGTATTTCCTTTTCCGGTTTCAACCTCAGCGAGGGATCAGCGTTATGCCAACCGGTGGATACTTTGGGATTTCTCCCCAAGGTACCCGCCCCCGCCTGTGGGATTAAGTGATCGCGCTTTAGCAGCCGTCCTGTCGGTGCGCAAGTCTTGGAAGCGCACCGACAAGTGTTTTTATGGTATCAGAGATGCCGCAGGTCACAGAAAGACCCGCTCGATTACCCAGTATGCACCAACAGCCGCAATCGCCAATGAACATGGTACCGACACGAAGCGGCGGTAGGCCTCTGGCCGGTCGCGCAGTTGGATCGCCACCATGCAAAGTGCAAAGACAGCAGCAAGTGGTGCGCCAAAGACCCAGACAGGGTTTTCAAGTGCCGCCACCAAAGGCGCGGGGTTGAGCACCGAAAGCGCCACTGCGCTGACCAACAGTGCCAGATAAATTGCAAAGCCGCGCCCTGCTTCGTTGCGGCCACGGTCGACGCGCAAGACTTGCCAGACACATAAGAACATCACTGCGATGACAGCCAACTGTCCGATTTCGACACCCACGTTGAAACCAATAAGGGCTGAGACAAACGTTTCTTCTGGCAGGCCGAATTCACCCAGCACAGACGCAAAGCCAAGACCGTGCAGCAGGCCGAAGCCAAAGATGACAAAGGGTCGCCATCTGCTAATGCCCCGCGCCCAGACGTTCTCGACTGCGATAAACACAATAGAGGCTGCGATCAGCGGCTCTACGATGTTGCCGGGCAGATTGACGTAGCCAAGGGCTGCCAAGGCTAACGTGATTGTATGCGCTAGTGTGAAAATTGAGATTTGCAGTAACAGGGGCCGGAATTGGGCGGCCAAAAAGAACAAACCCAACACGAACAAGATGTGATCAAGACCCTTTGGGACGATATGATCAAAACCAACTGGTATATAGTCAACGAATGTCTCCCAACCGGTGGCCTGACCACCGCCGGAGAGCGAGATTACATCAGACACAGCGCCGGCTTCGAGATAGCCATCATATGGGGCTGGCACGTCCATTTGACGCAAGACCAACACGCCAAAGCTGCTATCCCACCCAAACTGAACGTTTTGCGCACCAGCTGGCAAAGGTGCGGTGAATTCAAAGATTGATGACCGCACGACTTCGACGTCGCCCACAGCCCCTACATTGACCTGCGTCAGCGTCGGGGTCAGCGGGACACTACCCGATGATAGTGTGATATCCTCTGCCATACGCGGCCAGAATGCTGTGAACCGGGCGGCCAGATCATCAGGCGAAAGGGCGCGCAATTCGTCGTATGTTGCCGCTTGTGCGCTTTCATCTGTGTCTGCCGTCTCGGTCAGGTCGATGCCCGCGATAAAGCTTTCCAGATTGGCGCGAATTTCAATTGTCACTTCGGTGTCGCTGGCGCGTAAATCACCAATCGAAGGCAAAACCTCGTGGGCATGGGCTGCTGACAGTGTTGTGAACCACACCAGTACTATGCTTGACATCAGGCGCAGAAAGGCCACCTTTACGTCAACTTTAGAGGAAATATTCATGCGTATTCTTGCCCTTGTCTTAAGTTTTCTTGCGACCACAGCCAGTGCGCACGAATTCTGGATAGAACCGCTCGCATATCAAGTCGAGCCGGAAGGTAGACTTGAGGCGCATCTTGTCAATGGGCAGGACTTTGCTGGTACGAAAATTCCGTATCTTCCGCGTGGGTTCGCTAATTTTTTGATTTTCACGGATGCGAATACCGCCGCCCGCGTCACCGGACGTGCCGGTGATCTGCCTGCACTGCAACAAGACCCATTGAGCGAAGGTTTAAATGTCGTCGCATATCAGGCGCGTGCGTCTTCGATTGCCTATGAGACGTGGGAAAAATTCCAGAAGTTTGTCGATCACAAAGACTTTGGTGATGTGCTGACGGCCCACCGTGCCCGCGATTTGCCCGAGGAAGGCTTTAAAGAGGTCTATTCGCGGTACTCCAAAACATTGATCGGTGTTGGCAACAGCGAAGGTGCGGACACCCGCGTCGGGCTGACCACTGAATTTGTGGCACTGACCAATCCTTATACAGATGATTTGTCTGACGGCATGCAGGTTCAGTTGTTTTATAACAACGCACCGCGTCCAAATGTGCAGGTCGAGGTGTTTGAAAAGGCGCAAGATTTCAGCGTTGAAATCGCGCTTTACCGCACGGATGACAACGGAATCGCAACCATTCCTGTCAAACCCGGCTACAGCTATATGATCGATGCCGTGGTGTTACGCGAACCGTCCGAAGAAGTGGCCGCGACGATGCAGGCGGTTTGGGAAACGCTCTGGGCGAATATTACCTTTGCTGTGCCGCAGTAACACTTGCCCTTGAACGCAGGCCGCGTCACAACGCTGCAATGACAAAAAGCCCTGATATACTTTGCATTGGTTCGGTCCTGTGGGACGTCATTGGTCGCACCGCAAGCCACATGCGCGTCGGTTCTGACGTGCCAGGCCGGATCACGCGTCTGCCCGGCGGTGTGGCGATGAACATCGCGATGACCTTGCGCCGCTTTGATATGACCCCTGCCCTGCTAACTGCAATTGGCCGTGACGCCGAGGGCGAAGAACTGATTGCCGAGGCCGCGCGGATGGGCATGGAATGCGGGCATGTCTACCGCTCTGATGATCTGCCCACTGACGTATATATGGCAATTGAAGGTGCAAACGGCCTGATTGCTGCGGTCGCCGACGCCCATTCGCTAGAGGCTGCTGGCGAAAAGATTTTGCGCCCTTTGGCCAATGGTGCTTTGGGATCATCGGATAGGCCCTTTGACGGGCCCGTTGCCTTGGACGGCAATCTGACGGTTGAATTGCTTCAAACGATCGCATCGTCGCCGCTGTTTGCGCGCGCCGATTTGCGCGTGGCGCCCGCGTCGCCCGGCAAAGCGGAGCGGTTGTTGGCACTGCTTGGACACCCGTCTGCGACGCTTTATGTAAACCTTGAAGAAGCAGGATTGCTTTGCCAGACGACATTCGACGATTCCCCGACTGCGGCGGCAGGATTGATTAAGCGCGGCGCGCACCGTGTGTTGGTAACTGACGGTGGTAAATCCGCATCTGAAGGCACTGTCGGCGATATTATCACCCAAACGCCCCCAGCCGTGATGGTGACCCGTGTCACAGGCGCCGGTGATACGTTTATGGCCGCCCACATCGCATCAGAGGCACAAGGCATGGACCGTGACGCCGCTTTGACCCGTGCGCTGAACGCCGCCGCAACCTATGTTTCAGGAGAGACACCCCTATGATCCCGATCACCTATAGCGCCGAAGTTGCAGCAGCACGTGAGACTGGCTTGCCCATTGTAGCGCTTGAAAGCACGATTATCACACACGGCATGCCGTTCCCGCAAAACGTGGAAACAGCGCGCTTGGTTGAAGAAGACGTGCGAGAAGCGGGTGCTATCCCTGCAACGATCGCCGTGCTGAATGGTGCATTGCATGTCGGCCTAGAGGCCGACGCGTTGGACGCTTTGGGTCAAGCGCAAAACGTAGCCAAGCTTTCGCGGGCAGATATGGCCGCTTGCATCGCAACGGGTGGCACAGGTGCCACGACGGTTGCCGCGACAATGATCGCGGCGCATCTGGCGGGTATCCACGTCTTTGCCACTGGCGGAATTGGCGGCGTGCATCGCGGCGCGGAACTTAGCTTTGATATCTCTGCTGACTTGCAAGAACTGGCGCAGACACCTGTGACTGTTGTTGCCGCAGGTGCCAAAGCGATCCTTGATCTGGCCAAAACCTATGAAGTGCTTGAAACGCTTGGCGTGCCAGTCATCGCTTACGGCCAAGACATGCTGCCAGCGTTTTGGTCTGCAACGTCTGATATGGCAGCACCTTTGCGGATGGATAGCGCAGATGACATTGCCCACGCGCAAATAACCCGCACCGCGATGGGTCTTTCGGGCGGACAGTTGATTGCAAACCCGATCCCAAAAGATGCTGAAATTCCAGCCGAAGTGCTGCATCCCATTATAGAACAAGCCTTGGCAGAGGCTACGGCCCAAAGCGTCAGCGCCAAGGCCGTGACCCCATTTTTGTTGGGGCGAATATTTGAATTAACCGAAGGGCGATCGCTCACGTCGAATATCGCACTTGTACGCAACAATGCGCGACTGGCCGCGCAAATTGCCATCGCCATGGGCAAATAGCACGGCATTGATCCGCACAACGCTTGCTGTGATGCATGTCAGCGCATAAGTGTGATTATAAGCCCTATTTTGGAACCCGATCATGAACGATCCAAGCTCAGATGATTATGTAAAACGCTTAAAACCGGGCATTTTTGCGCGATTGCGGGGCAATTTCCTTGCCGGTTTGATCATTGTCGCCCCTATCGCTCTTACGATATGGCTGATCTGGACCGTTGTCGGTTGGGTCGATAGCTGGGTCTGGCCTTTTGTGCCGCAAGCCTACCAGCCCGAAGCCGTGGTGAATTACCTACTGGGCCGCGAACCGGGTAATGAAATAACGATCAACGTGCGTGGCGTTGGTGTTGTCATCTTCTTAGTCTTCACGATGCTGGTTGGTTGGATCGGTAAAGGCTTGATAGGGCGGTCATTTCTCGGGATAGGCGAACGTATTGTCGACCGTACACCTGTTGTCCGCTCGATCTATAACGCCGTGAAACAAATCGCTGAAACAGTGTTTTCACAACGCGATACGTCGTTCGACAAAGCGTGCCTTATTGAATATCCGCGCCGTGGCATTTGGGCGATCGCTTTCATTTCGACCAATGCCAAAGGCGAGATCGACGCAAAGCTGAGCGATGGTGAACCGGTCGTCACAGTATTCTTGCCCACGACCCCGAACCCTACATCGGGGTTCTTGTTATTCTTGCCGCAAAGCGATGTGAAACAGTTGGATATGACGGTCGAAGATGCCGCAAAATTGGTGATTTCTGCAGGTCTGGTTTATCCCAACGGCAAAGACCCGTCCCAACCGTCAGACGAGACAGACTAGCAGGTGATTGGTCCGGCCCTGACAGGTTTTGCGACTGCTTTTGCGCTCATCCTTGCGATCGGGGCGCAGAATGCTTTTGTGCTGCGGCAAGGATTGGTGCGCGCGCATGTGTTCTGGCTGTGTCTGTTGTGTGCGGTATCGGATGCGGTTTTGATCACAGCAGGCGTGTTGGGCTTTGGTGTTATTGTCGAACTTTACCCCCGATTTCCGCAGATCATGGCATGGGGCGGTGCCGCGTTCTTGATCGTCTATGGCGCGATGCGTTTTTGGGCTGCTTGGAAAGGCAGCTACGAGATGCAGATGGCTGGTCAAAGTGCGGGACTTTGGGCGACATTGGCGACGGGCGCTGCGTTCACATGGCTAAACCCGCACGTCTATCTGGATACACTTGGTTTGGTCGGTGCAATTTCGACGCAATACGTTGATGTTGCACAGAAAACCGCCTTCGGCATTGGCGCCGTATCAGCATCATTCGTGTTCTTTTTCAGCTTGGGATATGGCGCACGTTTGCTCGCACCTGTCATGCAATCAGCCCGCGCATGGCGCAGGCTGGATGTGCTGATTGGCATCGTAATGTGGGCGCTGGCAGTGAAATTGCTTAGCTGAACATCGCCGTCAAATCGACTGAACTGCGTTGGCCTATATCCGCCTTGTGATTTTCCAAAAACGTATCGGCAGCTTTTTCGCCTGCAGCCTTCAAACGTGACAAGATCACAGCCGTCGGGATCGTTTTCGTCGCCACATTCAACGAATTCATCAGATCATCATCTGCGATCATATGCACCAGTACGTTTTTCATTGTCCCCGGCTTTACCGATCCATCAGCCAGCAGTTTTTTGACAAATTCAATCGCGCGCAATTCGCGCAACAGAGAGCTGTTAAAGCTGATTTCATTTATCCGATTTTGGATGGATTGCGTATCGCGCGGCAGGCTATCACGGTAAAGTGGATTGATATTAACGACTAGAATATC
>CBDTVI010000119.1:0-7231 GCA_965364065.1 uncultured Yoonia sp.
CCAAAAAAGCTTTGGTAATCTGGGGCGAATAAGGGCGAAATATCGCCAGCGATATTTATCGCAATCCTTTGCGCATCCTCGGTTGCCGCAAGCGCAAACGTCCCGCTTAGGCGGTCCTGACCGTCGGTCGCTATCGCCAAAGTCGCGGCATAGTCGTCCAAAGGTGCAGCCCCCACGATTTCCAATGCGACAGCGGGGCGCCCGGGCAGATCAAGTAGCCGCGCGGCGATCCCATCAGGGCCTTCTTCCAACTTGAGCAGCAAATCAAGCACGCGGGTTGCATTGATGTAGCTGCCATTTATCTCAAATAGACCCGTTTTATCACCCAAGCGGGTGGCCACTATATTTGCGGCTCCTTCGCCATCACCAAGTTGCGCATCACCCGTGAGGGACACGACAATCGGCTCGCCCAAGAACGCGGCACCCAGTTCGATCCGCGCGATATCTAGTTGATCTAGTGATATGCTCACTGGCAATTCCGGCAGCGAAAACGGCTGTGCTTCCGGCGCGGGTCCGGATTCTTCGGGCAGCGGCGCGCGGGCGACGATAATCCGCGCAGCACTCAATTCTTGCACATCAATCGCACCACGCAACAGCGCGCGGCGGTTCCAACTTAACACGATATCCTCAAGCGTGAGCCAAATGCCGTCCGCATCCGCGATTGTCAGCAGCTCAATCGTCGCTTGCGAACTTAGCGCGCCCGCGAAACCCACGATGTTCACATCACGACTGGCGCCTGACAGGTTCTCTTCGATCAGGTTAGTCAGATAGCCTTTGTCTTCGTCTTCTTGGGTTTGGGCCGCCGCCGTGAACGGGGCAATTACCAACGCACATATGATCGAAAACCGCATCAAAACGCTTGCCCAATACCAATATAAACCTGCAACGCGGAACCCGCGTCATCACCGCTCGCCTGCGTGGCCAGATCAAGTCTGATCGGCCCAATTCCGGTTTCATAGCGCACACCAAAACCTGCACCTGCATGCCAGTCCCCATCTTCACCGGGCTTGGCAGTGCCGCCGACATGACCAATGTCATAGAATCCAACCAACGAAAGGTTTTCGCGAATCAAATATCGCGCCTCGAGCTGCGCACCGACGAACGATGTGCCACCCGTGGTCACAGTTTCCATGCCTTGCACGGTATCAAGGCCTAGCGACTGGTAAGACTGCCCCCGCACAGTGCCACCACCGCCAGAGTAAAACAGGAAGTCTGCCGGTGCTTGGGTCACAGATGCGCCCATCACACTGCCCACTTGACCACGCGCAGCAAAGGTCAGTTTTTCAGCCTCGCCGACGGTCAGGAACCCGCGCGCATCACCAAAAAGACGCGCACCCGCGATATCACCGTCAATGCTAATAAACGGCGTCGTATTCAGATCAAGAAAATAGCCATTGCGGGCATTCGTCGACACATCCCGGCGATCCAAAGTGGCGTCCAGCGGCAGGGTCAAGAGCGTATATGCACGGGTTTCCAAATCGGTAACTTCGCGCGCGCGCAGCAGGCCAACACCGGCACGGACAGTTAGATCATCACTAAGGATGCGGGAAAAACCTGTTTCCAGTGCGATCTTATCAAGCAAGAATTCCGGCTCATCCTCGCGCGAAATTCGACCAGAAATGAAGTACTCTGTATCCGGCCCAAATGTCGCAGGACGCGTCAGACTAGCGCCGATGCTGTAGTCTACGCCGCCCGTTTCGCCAGAAATACCTGACACCTCGATATCGGTCCGAAACCGCTCTGCCCCGCGCAAAAAGTTCCGGTGAAGCCAAAATGTCGAAAGGGTCAGCCCTTCGATGCTCGACAGTTCCACCCCGAACCCAAGTCGGCGCAGTTTTGCATCAGACAATTGTGCATTGATCGCCAACGTATCGTTCGGACCCACGGTATCGCTTTCGGTCAGCGACACGCTTTCAAAAGTCCCCGTCCGCCGCAAACGGCGTTCAGCGGTTGCAATGGCTGCAGGCGAATAAACCTCGCCCACAGGCAGACCTGCGATTTCACGCACGCGTTCATCCGTCACGATCCGAGGACCCGACACTTGCAACGCGCCGAACGTCAATCGCGGGCCGGTATCAAGGGCAACATCGACGTCTAATTTCGCGTCTGTATGGCGCGCAATAATGGATTGATCTGCGACTTCTACCTTGGCATAGCCCAGTTCCCGCCAGCTTAGGATCGCAGCGTTGACTGCCCTGCGAATATTCCCAGACTCAGCATTGCGGCGCGGCCCAAGGTCTTCGGCAATTGTGGTTTGTGGGGGCAAAGGCGCAATACTGACATCGCCAAACTTAAAACGCGGACCGGGTATAACTGTAATCACAACCTCATTGATCGCGCTGGGTGCAGCAAGAGGTGCGATATTCGCCGCCTCAACTCCGTCAACTGTGATTGAAATCTGCCCGCCATAATACCCTTCAGCGTAAAGTGCAGTCAGCAAGCGGCGATAGTCAGCGCGCGCGGCCGCAACATAGTCTTGGGGGGCGGCGGATTCATCCAAATCGCGTAGCAAAGATGCCTCGGACAAGACACCGCGCGCCGCATCAGAGACAAGCCGCACGTCTTGGGCCGCTGCACCTGATGCCGCAAACGCCAGCACAGACGCCAAATGCACGCATTTACGGGCCAATAACGTTATTTTACATAGGCATTCGATGACTATTTCACTCATTTTGTCTTTTTATCCACCCAACCATAGAATGACCATTCACATTGCCGCAATCAGCATTTTCTAGCTATTTTCGCGGACCGATTATGGTTAGAATAATACGATGAAAGATATTGTCACGCCTGCTCAAATGCCGATGCGCCCTCCTGCGACCGTGATGCGGTTGCGGAGAATGGGCGCATCATTCCCTACCCGATTGTCATTCCTGCGGACCTTGATGCGCGCATTGGCCGCCGAAGACGTGAAGGTTACGCGTCCCGTTTGGGAGATGAACGCCGATGGGTTTGGTCATGCGACCTACACTCTAAATTTTGGCGGCTACGACTACACTTTGGTTGCTGTCTCGACCGATCTACCGCCAGAGATGCGCACAGACCGCGTGATCGCCACTGCGTGGGACACGGCCTATGTGCTTTACGACGGCATCCCGACCCAAGATGAGATTAACCGCATTGTCGCCAGTGCGCCCTTGCAAGAGGCCGCGCGCTTTACTGCCCGCGATCTGGTTCTTAGTCGCGCGAACAAATCCGTCCGCCTGTTCGATCACGTGACTTCAGCACTGCGCGCGGGCCGCCAACCTGACCCCACCAAAATCCGTGAAACAGGTTACCTGATGCGCACCACAGCCGTTTATGGCAACGGTAAGTTCGGTATCGCAGATCGCGGTCATATTGCTGACAGACCCGGCATGGGTGGCCCGTTCATGGCTGAAATGCTGACTGTGTGGTTGATCCGTGGGTTCACGCACGATCTGGCTGAACACGTCGGTGGCGCGAAACTTTCCCGCGACGCAAAGCGGCATCTGGGCATCGGCAATTCAACCGGCTTGGGCATGGCGCCGTTCTTGGTAAACCACCCGATGTTGCTGGATGCATGGATGCAGGTGCGCGAAACGGCGATTGCGCGGGTGCGCGCAGTGTCCAGCTTGGACGGCGAGCAGATCAGCCGGATTTATGAATTGGTCACACGCGCGGCGCAGCATTTGGCCGAATGGAACGTGCCCGACCCCATTGCTGCTGACCGAATTGAGACGATGCGGCGCGAATGGCCGCAGTTCGCAGCCACTTTGACCCCGGACGCCTTAATGGCGCAGCAGCCGATCCACACCATTATGACCCAAAGCACGCAGTGGTCCATCGACACCCAAGAACTGATTGCGGCTTTGATGCTGGAACCCTTTGGAGACCTGATCGACGAGCTGACAACCTGCATGGCGACGCCGTTTAGCCCGACGTTAGACCCGTCGATGCCTTGCACAGAGCTCAAATCACTGATCAATCAAGACTGGGGTTGGGCCTGTGCCATCGACTACAATGATGCCCGCGCATGTGCGCAGTTTTGGTATGTCTCCGAAGAAAAGCTCGAGCCTCGCTTGGGCAGCCGGCACATTGAAGACGGGGCAGACCGCGAGTCCCCACTTGATATTGCGCGGCAGGTCAAAGCAATGGCGCAGGATGTCCCAGACACCAGCACTCCGGTTGGGCGCTTCCTTGTTGATCACCCAGAACACCGCGCCGCTGCACGCCGCGTGCAAACATTGGGGCGGCATGCCTATGCGGAAATCAGGGACAACCTGATCAGCCACGATTGCCTGCCGATTGACCTTTTGCGCTGCAAATTGTCGTACTTCGGGGCGGCCAAATTTGATCCCAAGTCCGATCGCTGGACGCGGATCACTTTGGCCCAAGGCGCACCTTTGTTTGATGAACTCGACGCTGCGGACGACTGGTGGCTACCGGTCGCGTCAATCTGATGCTCGCGCTCAATGAAATTGGCAGCATGGTGCAAAAAGCAGCGCGCGGTGCGGGCATCCCGTTAGGCCAAGCCGAAGACTTGGGTCGCATCGCAATCTATCTGGCAGGCACCGGCGGTGATGTCAGTGCTGTCACACGTGCCTTGCAAGAACCCAGCACGACCGTCGACATGATCTGGAGCAGCGATATCGTTTCAGTCACGTCAGGGCCTGCGGCTTTGATTGGTGCAATCATCCGCGACGCCTTTGCCATGGGATATGATACTGCTGTGCTGGCAGATCTGGACCATGCCCCCTTGGTCGACGCATTCCTTGCTGAATGTGGCGTGGCGCTTAAATGGGATGGGCGAACTTTGACGCGCAGCGATACAACTGTTCAGCAACCCGCCTGCAAACCTGTCGCGATTCCTGCCGCTGATTGGGATATTTGGGGGGCATATGCTGCTAAAACCTATGTACCCGAAACAGATGCATCGCGCCTTGCAGGTGCAGGCGCGGGCCTAACCGACAACGATTAATCTTGCGCAAACGGATCCGTCGGATAGCGCACGTTCGCCAGATACAGACCATGTGGTGGGCTAACTGGTCCACAAGCCGCGCGATCCTTGGCCGCCAAAGCCGCGGTCACATCATCGGGCGTCCATGATCCAGCACCAACTCGTTCCAACGTGCCCACAAAACTGCGCACTTGGTTGTGCAAGAACGACCGTGCGCGCACATGAAAATGATATTCGGTTCCGAACGCCCGCGGGAATGCCTCGATCCGCAATTCATCCAGAGTTTTCATCGGGCTTTTGGCCTGACAAATCGTTGACCGGAATGTTGTGAAATCATGGTGACCCACCAGCCGGTTCGCAGCCTCTTGCATTGCATCAACGTCCAGCTGGCGCTTTACACACCAATACTGCCCCGCCTCAAACGTCAGCGGCGGGCGGCGGGCAATCACGCGAAACAGATACTGCCGTTCCAGTGCGCCAAAGCGGGCATGAAAGTCATCGGCGACCCGCGCACAGCCCACAATTGCCACTGGTTGCGGCTTAAGATGATAATTCAACGCCTCTGACAAGCGAAACGGATCCCAGTCCTGTTCCATATCGCAATGGGCCACTTGCCCCGTCGCATGAACGCCTGCATCCGTACGGCCTGCCGCTGCAATCGCGTGTTCGCGCGGCTCTAGCTTCGCTAACGCCGCCTGAACAGCACCTTGCACAGAAGGTTGGTCAGGTTGCCGCTGCCACCCTGAAAAAGGGGCACCGTGATATTCAATAAGAAGGGCATAACGTGGCATCCCACCCGACTAGGGGGAGGATCTGATAAAATCAATCCCTACACATCAGTGCCGCGCGTCCCTATCTTGCTTTCAAGCTTCGAAAGGGCATTCAATTGGTAATCGCTGCAATCGCTGATCAAATCGCACGCACCACACAAGGCGTCAGCGATACGCTAAAGGCCCCGTTCAGCGAACCGGTGATCCGGCTAGGCGTGACGGGTCTTTCGCGTGCAGGCAAAACCGTCTTTATCACTTCGCTTGTCGCAAACCTGATGGACCGCGGGCGCATGCCCCAGCTTGAGGCAGCAGCCAACGGTGCGATCCAAACCGCGTATTTGCAGCCGCAGCCGGACGATACGCTGCCGCGATTCAATTACGAAGCATATCTGGCCCAACTCACTGCCCCCAACCCCAGCTGGCCCGATGGTACCCGCCAAATCAGTGAACTGCGCATATCACTCCGGGTCCAACCACGCGGCCTGCTGTCGACATTTTCCGGTCCTCGCACAGTACATATCGATATCGTCGACTACCCCGGTGAATGGTTACTGGACCTTGGATTGCTTGACCAAAGCTTTGCTGAATGGTCGCGCGCCGCACTTGAACGCGCGGCAGGCAGGCCCGGTGGCGATGCTTATGTGACCCATGTCGCTGACATTGATCCAGACGTGGCACTCGACGAACCCGCAGCCCAAAGCCTTGCCACGCTCTTTACCGCGCACCTGCAAGATGCGCGCGCAGCAGGATTTTCTGACTGCTCGCCCGGACGGTTCCTATTGCCCGGTGATCTGGCGGGATCACCTGTTCTGACTTTTGCACCTTTGCAAGACGGGAAATACCCGCGCGGGTCGCTAGGCCGAGAATTTGAACGGCGTTTTGAAAGCTACAAACGCAACATCGTGCGGCCGTTCTTTCGGGATCACTTTGCTAAAATAGACCGGCAGATCGTGTTGGTTGATGTGCTGGGCGCGATCCATGCAGGACCCGCAGCGCTTGATGATTTGCGCAGTGCGATGGCGCGCATCCTTGGCGCATTCAGACCCGGCCGCAATGATTTTCTGGCACGGATATTCAATGGTCGCAGGGTCGAAAAAATCCTGTTTGCTGCCACGAAGGCCGACCACTTACACCACAGCCAACACCCGCAACTGACCAACATCACCAAAGCATTGCTTCGCGAAGCCGTGGACCGTGCTGATTTCGCAGGCGCACAAACGAGCGCCATGTCAATCGCGGCCCTGCGCACGACGGTCGAAGATACGATGACGCATGACGGCACGCAATTGGACGTGGTGCGCGGGCAATTGCTGGATACTGGCAAACAGGCGGCCTTTTACCCCGGCGCATTGCCCGATGATCCAATGCAGCTTTTGTCACCTGCGCGTGCTGGCGCGGATACATGGTTGGACGCAGATTACGGGATCATGCGGTTTGCACCGGCACCGCTTTCGCGCCGTCCGGGTGACGGGCCACCGCATATTCGGTTAGATAAAGCGGCGCAATTTTTGTTGGGGGACCGCCTATGACCCGTGGACCTATT
>CBDTVI010000120.1:0-7087 GCA_965364065.1 uncultured Yoonia sp.
GGATTATCCGACGCACAAATCACCAAAATCATGGGCGGTAATATGATCAGGGTTCTGCGCGCGCGCCTACGCTAGTTCTTCTTCAGAGCAAAATATCCCCCGCCGGAGGCACCTGCCCTACGCCACCATCGCGGCGGCATGTTTCAGATCAACCGATACCAACTGCGACACGCCTTGTTCACCCATCGTCACACCAAACAACCGGTCCATCCGGCTCATTGTCACAGCATGGTGGGTAATAATCAGGAACCGTGTTTCAGTGCGGCGGGTCATTTCATCCAGCAAATCACAGAAGCGAGTGACGTTGGCATCGTCCAAGGGCGCATCAACCTCATCCAGCACACAGATCGGCGCTGGGTTCGCCAAGAACACCGCAAAGATCAACGCCATGGCAGTCAGCGTCTGCTCGCCACCTGACAACAGAGACAGCGTGCTAAGTTTCTTACCGGGCGGCTGGCACATAATCTCAAGTCCAGCTTCAAGCGGATCGTCGCTTTCGACCAGAACCAACTTGGCCTCGCCGCCGCCGAACAAATGGGTAAACAGCAGGCCAAAATTATCATTTACCTGTTCAAAGGCGGTCAAAAGCCGTTCGCGACCTTCTTTGTTCAGGCCCGCAATGCCAGAACGCAGGGCAGCAATCGCCGCTTCAAGATCGTTCTTTTCGGACACCAAACCATCATGTTCGACCTGTACGTCTTTGGCATCTTCTTCGGCGCGCAAATTCACCGCACCCAGGCTGTCGCGTTGCCGCTTAAGCGCGTTAACCTGCCCTTCGACGATGTCTGACGCAGGCATTTGGCTGGCGTCGATATCAAGCGTTTCCAACAGCTTTTCAGGGGCGACTTCTTGGGCCTCAATGATCCGCTCTGCCGCATAAGCGACCGTTTCGCGGGCGGCATCTGCACGCGCCTCGGACCGCGCACGGGCTTCGCGCGCTTCCGACGCCATCCGCTCGGCATCACGTTCCAGATGCCCCGCATCACGCAAGGCCGTATCTGCCTCTGCCAGCTTATCAGACGATGCCCGGCGTCGCATTTCAGCCTCGTCAATCGCATCCGCCAGCTCTTCACGTTTGGCCGCGATTTCTTCTGGGGCGGCTGACGCCTCGGCCAGTTCTGCCTGCGACGCGTCCTTGCGTTCCGCCAATTCAGCCGTCCGCTTGCTGGCCGTCTCAAGACGATGCTTCCAGCCGCTGACTTCTTTCGTGATCTCTTGGCTACGTTTGAGGCGAGCTTCACCTTCACGGCGGACTTCATCATGCGCCGAACGGCGAGACATCATCGTTATGCGTGCGGCCTCGACCGTCATTTTTACGTCTTCAACAGATGCACGGGCCGTCCCAAGATCGCCCAACGCCGCGGCTGCATTTTCAGCCTCAACCATCGCGCGGCGCGCGCCCAGCGCTTCATCTTCATGACGCTTCACCGCCAAACCAAAACTTTCCAACTTGCCTTCCGAAAGATTGCGATCCGCCTCTGCGCGGCTGGCTGCACGGTTTGCATTTGCCACAGCGCTGTCCGCATCACGGCGCGCTTGGCGGGCAGCATGATCAGCCTCGGTTTGCTGCTTGAGCATTGCTGTCAGCGTCTCGTGCGCTTGTGCAGCACCTTGCGCCGTCGCAGAAATTTCTTCCAAATCGCGCTTAAGCTCGGTCAGGCGGTTCAGCTGTTGCAACCGCAATGCAGCAGCAGAGGGCGCATCTTCGGCACCAGCGCGGAAACCGTCCCAGCGCCACAAATCACCCTCGACAGATACAAGCCGTTGTCCGGGTTTCAGTTCAGCCTGCAAGCGCGGACCGTCTGCCGCATCCACAAGGCCAACTTGGCTCATCCGTCGGGCCAAAACCTCTGGTACGGTCACGTAATTGGTCAGTGCCTTCACCCCTTCGGGCAAGGTTTGCGGGGCTTTATAGCCCGGCAGTAACGCCCAGCCGGATTTCGCACCTGCGTCAACCGCTGGCGCGCGCAAGTCATCGGCCAATGCAGCGCCAAGCGCTTTTTCAAAACCACCTTGAACCCGCAAAAGATCCATCACCTGACCGCCTTCTGCGGTGTCGCGTTCAACCAGTCGCGCCAAAGCTGATACTTCTGCGCGCAGCGCGTTGGCTTCGCCTTCGGCCTCTGACCGCAAGGCGCGTGCATCGCTTTCTCGCGATTGCGTGTCGGCGCGCATGGCCTCTGCATCAATCAACGCGGCATCGGCGGCGGCGGCGGCGGCAACTGCGGCAGTTTCCGCTTCGCCTGCCGCAGCAAAATCAGCTTCGGCTTTGGCAAGCGCTGCGGCAGCATCAGCCATCGCCGCCTTGGCACGCACGGCCTCTGCTTCGCTTTTCGTCATTGTCGTGCGGTTATCTTCAAGCAAACGCTGCGCAGATTGGTGGCGCGCGGCCAACCGAGCGACGTCTTCTGTCAATTGCGCCAAATCCGCTTCGCGTTGCTGTAACACGCCTGCGGCTTCGCGTGCGCCAACTTGGGCTTCTTCCAGTCGGGCCTCATGGCCTTCGCCCGCTTTGCCAATCTCGCGGGCTTCCCATTCTAGGCGTTCGATCGTTTCATGCGCGTCTTTGTTCAAACCACTTTCGCGGTCCATATCGCGGGTCAGCTGATCGATGCGCGCAAGCAGAGTTTCAATCATTTCGCGTGCGCGAATTTCTTGATCCTTCAGCGTGTCACGCTGAACCTGCAGGCGCTGCAAAACAGCGGCTGCAATCGCTTCTTCCTCGCGCAAAGACGGCAAAGCATCCTCGGCGACAGCGCGGGCTTTCGCGGCTTCGCGGGCCGCCTTTTCCGCCGCACCAGCCGCCGTCGTGCGCTCGCGCAATTGATCAGCAGCAGCAAGCAACGCTTCGTCCGCTTCTTTCCAGCGCCGAAATAGCAGCAATCCTTCGGCCTTACGCAGCTTTTCCCCGATTTCACGGTAGCGCGCGGCCTGCTTGGCCTGACGAGCAAGTTGCGCCAGTTGTGCCGCCAACTGTTCAATCACATCATCAACGCGGGTCAGGTTCAATTCCGCGCCCCTCAGCTTCAATTCCGCCTCATGGCGGCGTTGATAGAGGCCGGAAATACCAGCAGCTTCTTCCAAAATCCGACGGCGCGATTTTGGTTTCGCATTGATCAATTCGGAAATCTGCCCTTGCCGGACCAACGCTGGAGAATGCGCGCCTGTTGATGCATCGGCGAACAACATCTGCACATCCCGCGCGCGCACGTCCTTGGGCCCTACCTTAAAGGCAGAACCAGCATCGCGGGTGATCCGGCGCGTGATCTCAAGGTCATCATTGTCATTGAACGCGGCGGGGGCCAGCCGTTCACCGTTGTCGATGACCAGCGACACTTCGGCAAAATTGCGCGCAGGGCGCGTGGCCGTACCCGCAAAAATCACGTCGTCCATGCCGCCGCCACGCATCGCTTTTGGGCGATTTTCGCCCATCACCCAGCGCAGGGCCTCAAGCAGATTAGATTTTCCACAACCGTTTGGACCCACGACACCCGTCAAACCATCGGTGATGATCAAATCGGTGGGGTCCACAAAGCTTTTAAAGCCATTCAGTCGCAGTTTACTAAAGCGCACCTAATTCTTGTCCCAAGTGATTCCTAAAGGTCCAAAAGCATCGCCCTGCGCCGTGGTAGCTGTCAACGGGCAGCCCCCGTATGTGGCGGAATTGGGCTACTTATCCACAAGATATTGCGGTTTTGGACGTATTTGCGCCAGGAATAGCCGCCCAGCACCTCGGCAACAGCGACACGACGGGTTATTGATGCCCTGCGTATGATTGAATAGGTCTTCGGACAAACGAAGCTGCGTCACGATTCTTTAAATTGACTGACCTTTTTGAACTGGACTTACCCCATGGCCGCTAAAATCCCTGCTACCGTCGTCACCGGCTTTCTTGGCGCGGGCAAAACCACATTGATCCGCCACATGCTGCAAAATGCGCAGGGCAAGAAGATCGCTCTAATTATCAACGAATTCGGCGATCTGGGCGTGGACGGGGATATCCTTAAGGGGTGCGGCGCAGAGGTTTGCACAGAAGACGATATCGTAGAGCTGTCAAATGGCTGCATTTGCTGCACCGTTGCCGATGATTTCATTCCAACGATGGAAGCCTTGCTGGCCCGCGATCCCAAACCCGATCACATCGTCATTGAAACTTCCGGCCTCGCGCTGCCGCAGCCTTTGGTGCGCGCGTTCAACTGGCCCGGTATTTCGACCAAAGTGACAGTCGATGGAGTTGTGACCGTTGTGGATGGCCGCGCCGTTCACGACGGCCAGTTTGCACATAACGTAGCGGCTGTTGATGCACAGCGTGCGCAAGATGAAAATCTAGATCACGAAACGCCACTGTCAGAATTGTTCGAAGACCAGATCGCATGCGCCGATATGATCGTTGTGAACAAAGTCGATCTACTTGACGCCGCAGAGGCTGACGCCCTGACAGCGCGTCTCAAGTCGTCGTCCCGCGCAGGTGTGCAAGTTGTTAAGACATCAATGGGCGCCCTGCCTGTCGACATTCTGCTTGGCCAAGGCATTGGCGCAGAAAGCGATCTAGAAGCGCGTCACGAGGTGCACCACCACCATCACCATGATGACGGCGAAGATGACCACCATGATCACGCGCATGAACATGGCCATGACGAGTTTGAGAGCTTCATCGTCAACCGTGGCGAAATCACCGATGCGGGTGCGTTTGCGGCACAAGTCGCCGACGTGATCCGCGCCCACAATATCCTACGTCTCAAAGGGTTCGTGGCCATCACAGGCAAACCGATGCGCCTGACGTTGCAAGCAGTTGGTCCACGTGTCGACACCTATTTCGACCAACCCTTTGGCGATGCGCCGCGCACAACACGGCTTGTTGTCATCGGTGAGGCCGGATTGGACCACGCCGCGATCACCACCGCCCTGCAGGCTTGAATGCACGAATGATCATCGTCGAAAAAAAAGACCCCCACCATCCGCAGGCCACAGCCCTGCTCAAGCAAAGCCATGCTTTGATGAAAAGCCTGTTTGCGCCCGAGGATAATTTCTATCTCGACATTGCTGATCTGGTTGATCCGAAAATTCACTTTTTTGCGGCTCGGATCGGCACGGATCTTTGCGGCACTGGCGCGCTGAAAGTCAAAGATGGCTACGGCGAAGTAAAATCAATGTTCGTAGCTGAAGATGCGCGTGGCAAAGGTGTCGCTAACGCCATCCTGCGCCAGATCGAAGATCAAGCGCGCGCAGATGGGCTGCCAGCTCTCAAGCTTGAAACCGGCAATGTTCTGCATGCAGCCCATAGGCTTTACCGCAGGTTTGGGTTCGAAGACTGCGGCGCGTTTGGCGACTACGCAGAAGCAAACAGCTCTATCTTTATGGAAAAGACGCTGTGAACTTACTCTGCCTTTTTGGCCTCAGCCGCTGCTTTCATCCGCGCCAGCAATTCTTCTTTGCTAGGGCGCTGGCCAAACGGCTTTTTGGTGCTGCCGTGGGCATTGTGCTCATTGTGTTTCGGTGCATTTTTACCCAAAGTCGCCGCTCCTGTAGCTTTGTAATCCATGGTCGTAACCTTATGTTTGGCCGCTCTTTAGCACGAGGGTTTCGCCAATGCACCTGCTAGCCGCCACACCTGGTGCTATTTCTGATGGCACTGAACCGGTCGATCTTGGACAGACACCCGCAGACGTGGTGATTATTTCGGCGGCAGATACCGAATTGGCGGCACTGTCAGAGGCGCGTTCAGAAATGAAGGCCCCGCCCAGCCTGCGTTTGGCAAACATGATGCACCTGATCCATCCGATGTCGGTTGATTTGCATCTGGATGATTGCGCCACAAAATCAAAGCTCGTGATCGCGCGTATTTTGGGCGGTGCGGGGTATTGGAAATACGGGCTGGTCCAATATGCGGCACGATTGCACGAGGCCGGCGTCCCGTTTGTGGCTTTGCCCGGCGACGACAAGCCCGACCAAGAACTGCGCGAACTCTCGACCGTCAGCGGCGAAGACTATGACACGCTTTGGTCCTATCTGGTCGAAGGTGGGCCGCAAAACAGCGCGAACATGCTGACCTACGCCATGGCGATGCTGCACGGCGGCTACAAACCCGCAGCACCAAGCCCGCTCTTGCGCGCCGGCGTCTATTGGCCGGGCGCAGGGATCGCCGATTTGTCTGCCGCCCAAGCAGGCTGGACCGATGGTGCACCAATCGTGCCGATCATCTTTTACCGCGCACTGGTCCAAGGCGGCGGCCTAAACCCAATCAATCGCATGGTGCGCAGCCTGTCCCGCGCGGGGATGAACCCTTTGCCGATCTTTGTGGCTAGCCTGAAAGACCCTGTGAGTACGGCCACACTCGACCAGATATTCACCAATGCCCCGCCCGATGTGATTCTGAACTGCACCGCATTCGCGGTCGGCAGCCCGCATGACGGCGACGACAGCCCTACCAATCCGCTGCTCAGTAACGACGCGCCCATTTTTCAAGTCATCCTTTCCGGTTCTGCAGAAGCATCTTGGGCCGATGGCCTGCACGGCCTAACTGCACGCGACATCGCGATGAATGTAGCCCTGCCCGAAGTAGACGGGCGCATCCTGTCCCGCGCGGTGAGTTTCAAAGGCGAGGCGTTCTTTGACGATGCCACAGAATGCCCCATCGCCACCTATCAAGCACGCGGCGACCGCGTCGATTTCGTCACCCAATTGGTCAAAGGCTGGACTAAGCTTCGCCGCACGCAAGAGAACGAAAAAAATACCGCCCTGATCCTCGCCAACTATCCCAACAAAGATGGACGGCTGGCCAATGGCGTTGGGCTCGACACACCTGCGGCGACCGTGCATGTGCTCAACCTGCTCAAATCCAACGGACATGCAGTTACACCACCCGATGACGGTGCTGCCTTAATGGCACAAATGATGGCAGGTCCAACGAACTGGCTGACCGATCGCGCCGAAAAAGAAGGCGGTGAATTCCTGCCTTTGGACGTCTACAAAAAACACTTCGACGCGCTGCCTTGGGACGTCAAAGAACAGATCACATCGCGCTGGGGTGATCCCGAGGACGACGTCTTCTTCTGTTCAAAAATACCTCCGCCGGAGGCTCCGACAG
>CBDTVI010000121.1:0-7064 GCA_965364065.1 uncultured Yoonia sp.
GTAGTCCTTAAACTTCCACAGAAAATTGCCCTGCCGCGCCGTACCGAATTTTTCCGCTAGGGCAGATTTTTTACCAAGCGATACCAGCTTGAGGTAGTCCCGCTGCGGTTTGTAGGAAACCAACTGCCCACCCGAAAGGGCAGCACGCAGGTTGTCATATAGAACTGGTGCCTCGCGGACGGCATAGACGCCTGCTTTGGGTCGTGGATTGGCGCTCAGGTGTGCGCAATCACCAACGGCAAAGACGCCCACGGCACTTGATTGCAGGTGCGGATCGACGGTGATGAAACCATCGTGCAGGTCCAGACCCGTGTCCGCGATCCAATCATGCGGTTTGGCCCCAGCCGCCCCAGTGGTAAAGTCGCTGCGGATCGTGCGCCCATCGCTCAGCACCACACCTTCGGCGAAAATTTGGGTGACTTCCGCGTCTTCGATGATTTCAACGTTGTTGGAGGTCAGCGCTGCCAACATCATGTTGCGCGCCTTGTAGCCAAGCGCTGTGAGCACACGGCTGCGGTCGATCAATTTGACGGTTGGGTTTTTGTCACGCAAGGCGTGGGCCATGGCCATTGCCAGCTCTGCCCCTGCGACCCCACCCCCGAGAATTGCTATCTGTGGATTCTGGGCCGCCATGCGGAACGTATCCCAGCGTGACGCAAACGCGCCAAGCGGCTTGGCCGGAACGGCGTGGGCTGTGAACCCCGGCAGGTCTGGCATCGCCGAGGTTATACCCA
This sequence comes from uncultured Yoonia sp., assembly GCA_965364065.1. Taxonomy (GTDB): domain Bacteria; phylum Pseudomonadota; class Alphaproteobacteria; order Rhodobacterales; family Rhodobacteraceae; genus Yoonia. Next base: position 735 of record CBDTVI010000121.1, read on the forward strand.
CATCAACCGCCATCACATCATAGGCGATCGGAGGGCGGCCCGCGACGGTGACGGTTTTGGCGGCAACATCGATCCCTGTGGCGTAACCGTTTATGATCCGCGCACCAGCAAAACGCGCCAATTTGACCAAATCAATGTCCAACTCGGCCCGCGTATAGTGTCCCGCAACAAACCCCGGCAGCATTCCCGAATAAGGGGCGGTAGGTCCGGGGTTGATAACGGTTACTCGCACACCGGGCAGCGGGTTCATTCCCCATTTGCGCAGCACCAGCGCATGGGTATGCCCACCGCCAATCAGTACAAGGTCACGGGTAAGAGGAAGGTTATTCATAAGCACGTCCTAACGGGCAATGCGTTACGGGGAAAGCCATTGTCCTTGCCAATGACGCACGCGTGAGAAACATGCGCGGCGGTGGTCTGCACCCAGATGCACCGCGTCAATGTGAACAACTGTGCAGGTGAGCACTGCAAAAGTCGCGGGGTCAGGCAGTTTGACGTAGTCGAGCGCCGTTTCAATCGGTGCGCCGGGTGGAGGTGTGACGCCGTACGACTGCTGCGCATGGTCGGGAATTTTGTGCCAAAGCGCGCTGACCGCGTCGCCTGATTGGATCGTGACCTCGGTTTGCAAACGGATTTGCAGGTCTTGATCTACATCCCAGATGTGCAACGCCGCGCGCGGGCTTGCATGCAGACTTTTGATCTTGTCGGAATATAGATCGGTATGCACTGAAACTGTTCCCGCCGTAAGATCAACGCCGCGCAGTACAACTGTTCGCGCCTCGGGCCAACCGCTTGGGCTGGTGGTCGCAAATGTTGGTCTGCGTGCGGGGTGGGCGGCATCCGATACACCAAGCGCAAGCGTGTCCCACACGCGCTTCAGCGTGCCTTCTGTTGTCGCGAACCAATTACTCATAGCCTGTCATCTCCAAATATCCGACACCTGTGTGGCTGCCCGTGACGGTCACTGGCCCCTCCCAATAGGGGACCGATGTCGCCATCCACGCATTTTCATTGATCGCCGACACCGTCACGTCGACGCCCTTGCTTGGCAATGTCACCTGCCAGCGGATTGGCACGTCAGCGGCATTTGTGGCAAGCGGCGTGGCGGTCAACGCCCCATCTGGATAAGGCGTCGTCGTACCATCTGCGGCGATCCAAGTAGCAGACGTGAAATGCGCGCCATCCGTTTGCTGCAAGCGAAAACCCATCAACTTGTCACCGTCATCAAAGGAAAGCGAAAACCAATCCCAGCCTGTTTGATTGTCCGCCAATGGCTGCGACGACCATTCACGGTCCAGCCACGCGTTGCCCGTCACTGCCACAGGACCATCCGGCAGGTTCAGCGTACCGGCGATGTCAAAATACGGTTGCGAGTAATAATATGACGCCTGCCCTGCGGCAGATTTCACCGAATAGCCCTCAGCCCCGTGAAAGATCAGCGGGCCTTGCGCGGTTAGATCCATATCGTAGGAAAAGTCTGGCCCGCTCGCGGTCATCCGCAAGGTGGTCCAATCACCGCTTAGCGACCAGTCATCAATCCACGCGTCAAACGGATCAGCCACAACACCCGCCTGCCCGATCCCGCCCCGCGCCAAGCGCTCGCTGACGTAGTGGCCTGTTTGCGTCGTCACCGCTGCATGCCCCATCCAAAGTTGCGGTGCGGTCCAGCCGTCGCCAGCCTCTGGCGCGAGGGCCGAACGAAAGAGCGTCCATTGCAGTCCGTATGGCGTGCCATCGGCGGCCTCAAGGTTAGCTGTCAAATACCACCATTCAATGCGGTAATCATTGTGGGGGCCATGGTCGGCAGGGAACGAAAACGTGGGACTCGGTTTTGGAACATTGAACCCATCAGCTTGGGTGCCAAGACCCGCGAACCCTTGCGCCATTGCAGACACGGGCAGCCAGCACAGAAGGATTAGGGCTTTAACGTTCATTGGAAAATACCTTGAGCAAATCCGCGGGTGGCGTGCGTGCCAACCTGCGCGCTGGCCATAGTGCGGCCAACCCAGCTGCCAGCAATGCAAACACAGCCAAGCGCGCATAGTCGGCGGGGAACAAGTACATCGGCAGACGCCAGCCGAATGCTGCCACATTAACAACCGCCAACAAGGCCCATGCGAGCGCCAACCCCAATGGCAAAGCAACCAATGCTGTCAACAACGCTAACATCACTGCGCGCAGCAGTTCCAACCACCCTAATTGGCTGCGCGTCATGCCCATCGCCCATGCGGGGGCCAATTGCGGGACGCGCATGCTGGCCAAGGTCAGCAAGCTCATCAAAATCGCAAAGCCTGCAACGGCAAGGGTGAGAACATTGAGGGCAGTGGTCACCGTGAACGTTCGCTCAAAAATCGCGAGCGAGATGGCTTTGATACTGGCTTGATCGACGGTTTGGGTGGCGGGGATGCCTGTTTGCGCCTCAAGATCGTTCACGAATGCCGCGACCTCTGCAGGCGGCATACGCATTCCAAAGTTCTGCGGTGTGATGTCAGGGTAGAGGGTAGCGAAAACGCCCTCTGACATCACAACTTGCCCGACAGGGTTACCATAGTCACCATAGACGCCTGCAACGGCAAAGGACCTGTCTTGTAAGATCACCGTGTCGCCGACGACCAGCCCTGCGCGGCGCGAAAGCTGTTCGTTGATCACTACTGTGTCGCCAGTGAATGTCGTATCCCACGCCCCGTCTGCGCTTTGCAAAAAGACCCAGAAGTCGCGGTACGTCGCATGATCGCGTGCACCAAAGACTTCGGTCGGCTGGCCTGCGACTTGTGTATCCGCGCTTTGGATCGGCAAGATCGCGTCGACGCGGTCGGCTGCGTATTCCTGCAAGGCCGCCGATTGCGCGGCATCTCTCGTGCGCACGTAAACCTCTGACGCGAGGCGTTGATCAAGAAAATCGGTAAAGGTAACCCGAAAGCTCGACACCATCGTCGAAACCCCGACATTCGCGGCCATCGCGAGCAACAATGCCATCAGGGCCAGCGATAATCCGGGCAATTGCTGACGCGTATCGGCCCAGAACCACTGGGCTGTGACTGAACGGGCAGTTCGGTTCATCGCAGACAAAACAGCGCTTAGGATCATCGGCAATGCAAGTGCGGCACCTATCAATAGCGCAGCAAGCAATGCAAAGCCGCCGATCAGCCCGTCTGCGGTGAACATCAAGACGGCACAGACCACCAACAAGGCAGCAGCGATCGCACCTTGCGTTTTCGCGCGCCGTCCAGCCGCCATTGCCAGAGCGCGCGGTTGTGCTGCAGCCAACAGCGGCATTTTCGTCATTTGATACAGCGCACCGCTGGCTGCAATCGCCGTACCGCCCAGCGCAATTGTCAGGCCCGATAACCACCAAGACGGGCGCAATTGCAGCGTGCCGGACACATCCGCCCCGTAAAGGCCATGCAGTGTCGCCGCGACATCTGGCAATAACAGTGCGGCAATAACATAGCCCAATGCGACCCCGATGATCCCTGCGACCAGTGCGAACATCATCAATTCAGCAGCCATAAGGACAATCAAATGTCGCAGAGGCATGCCAAGCGCGCGCATCGTGCGCACAACGGGTCTGCGTTGCTCAAACGCCAATCCAATCGCGCCGTTCACGATGAAAATACCTACCGCGAAAGACAACAATCCAAATGCGGTCAGATTCAAATGGAAACTGTCTGTCAGCCGCGCGATATCGCTGCCACCTTGGGCGGGTTGCAACAACAGATCGGGGGCGATCTGTGCCAAGTCTGGACGGCCAAGCGGCTGGCGTGGGAGTACAATTAAACTATCGATCTGGTCCACTTTACCTAACAAGCGTTGCGCTACACCGATATCGGTGATTGCCGCACCCGGCGCAGTCTCGGCCGCAATGATCACGTCAAGGTCAGGCAATTGCGCCGCTGTTTCAGCGTTCGCAAAGAGTTGGCCCTGACCCGTCAGAAAACTGCCGATGTCCGCGCCCTGTGCCGGCGTGATTGGCCCGATGCCGGCTGGTGCTGTCAGAGGCTCCACACCCACTATCCGCACGCCATCCAAACGCCCTTGAACCACCGGACTGACCAGCCAACCCGCACGGCGCAGCGTGATGTAAGTCTCTTGCGCCATCGGTTGCCCGTCACGACGCACGAGGCGGTCATACTGCCCCTCACCCAAAGTTGCCGCGGCTGCGTCATAGCTGGCGCGTGCTTCAGCGTTCACGGCCTGCACGCCCGACCACAGTGCAGTCGCGAGCGCCAAGCCCGCCAGCAACGTGAACAACTGAATAGGATTGCGCCACCAATGGGATAACAGCGCCTGAAGGGCAGCCTTGGTCATGCGACTTGGCCTGCACGCAAATGCAATCGTCGCGACATGCGCCCTGCAACTGCGGCAGAGTGCGTGACCATCAAAAGGCCTGCACCCGCCTCTGACACCAGTTCCAGCATCAGGTCCATGACTGTGGCAGCGGTTGCTTCGTCCAGATTACCTGTGGGTTCATCGGCCAAAACCAAACGCGGTTTGGGGGCGAGGGTCCGCGCGATGGCGACCCTTTGTTGTTGCCCACCTGACAGTTGTTCAGGGTATTTATTTAGATGTGGTCCAAGACCCATACGATCGGCCAGTTCTGCCGCCCAAGAGGGATCATCCTGACCCGACAGCCGCGCTTGAAAGGCGATATTGTCGGCGACCTTCAGGCTTGGGATCAGGTTAAACTGCTGGAACACTACACCCACGGTGCCACGGCGGAGAGCGGCGCGGCCATTGTCATTAAGGGCCGCGATGTCTTGGCCCTGCAGCCAAATCTGCCCACTGTCCGGCGCGTCAAGACCGCCGATCAAGTGCAGCAATGTGCTTTTACCGCTACCTGATTCGCCCGTTAACGCCAGTGTTTCGCCTGCATCTAGCGTCAGATCTATACCGCGCAGGACCTCAAAAGGGCCGTCTGCGGTTTCGTAGGTCTTGTGAATGTCTTGCACAGATAACAGCATGGGTTCCTCGCATTTGAACTATAGGTAACGCAGTCTGCGGCGAAGGGAATATCTAGTATGCGCGGAAAACAGTGCCGTCACGTTTTACTGGCCTCTGCGTGCGCGTGATATAGCAATGTCGGGAAACAGAAAGACGAAGAGGCTGACATGAAAGATATCGTAATTTTGGGCGGTGCGCGCACTGCGATTGGGGCATTTGGCGGGTCATTGGCGGGGACGTCACCGATCGAGCTTGGCACAGTTGTGGCTAAGGCAGCCCTTGCGCGGTCCGGTGTAGAGGGTGCGCAGATCGGCACCGTGGCCATTGGGCATGTTATCAACACCGAACCAAGAGACATGTACGTCAGCCGCGTCGCAGCGATGAATGCGGGCATCCCTGACACGACCCCTGCGATGAATGTGAACCGCTTATGCGGGTCTGGCGTGCAGGCGATAATCTCGGTCCTGCAATCACTCGCGCTGGGCGATGCCGCGTTCGGGCTAGCTGGCGGGTCTGAAAACATGAGCCGGTCGCCTTATATTATTTCCGACCAGCGCTGGGGTGCCAAGATGGGCGATGTCCGCACCCAAGATATGATGCTGGGTGCGTTAAATTGCCCCTTCGGCACAGGCCACATGGGGGTCACCGCAGAGAATGTCGCAGCCGAGCATGACATCACCCGTGCGGACCAAGACGCTTTTGCTTTGCAAAGTCAGCAGCGTGCCGCGGCAGCAATGCAGGCGGGGTACTTCGACAGCCAAATTGTGCCGGTCCCAGTCAAACGCCGTCGTGAAATGGTGGATTTTGACAAGGATGAGCATCCCAAAGCAACCACGCTTGAGGCGCTATCGGGTCTGCGTGCTGTCTTTCAAAAAGACGGGACAGTCACGGCGGGCAACGCTTCTGGTCTGAACGACGGGGCGGCGGCGGTGGTCTTGGCGACGGCAGATGCGGCTGAAAAGGCGGGTTTAACCCCTAAATTCCGCGTTCTGGGCTATGCCCACGCCGGTGTACGACCAGAGGTAATGGGCATTGGCCCTGTGCCTGCCGTACGCAGTCTGTTTGAAAGAACTGGCCTGACTGCAGGCGATTTTGATGTGATCGAAAGCAATGAAGCCTTTGCGTCCCAAGCACTGGCCGTCACCAAAGAACTGGGGCTCGACCCTGCCCGCGTGAACCCCAATGGTGGTGCGATTGCTTTGGGCCATCCCGTCGGGGCAACAGGTGCGATCATCACGATCAAAGCGATGTATGAACTTGAGCGCACAGGCGGCAAGCGCGCGCTGATCACGATGTGTATTGGCGGCGGCCAAGGCATCGCGCTGGCGATTGAGCGTATCTAACTTGCAGCGGGCGGGCGGGCATGTTTGAAACGGGCAACTTTGTAGA
>CBDTVI010000122.1:0-7064 GCA_965364065.1 uncultured Yoonia sp.
CGGCGACCTGCGCGCGCACTTGTACGCGGTAGCGGCCATCAATAAACACACCCGCCAGATCGGGCAGAATGGCACAAAACCCAGCAGAGCCTGAAAACCCCGTCAGCCATTCCAAACGGGCATCACGGGGGGCCACATATTCACCCTGATGGGCATCCGCACGGGGGACCAGAAATGCATCAATCCCACGGGCTGCCATTTCAGCGCGCAAAGCGGCTAGGCGTGGTGGTCCTTGATCCGGCGAAGACTGCGCCTCAAACGTTTGAAACATCACCCGATCCTATACTTCTTTTTCCTAAAAAAACTTCCGCCGGAGGCATCCGGCAGATGCGGCAAAAGCAAACGCTAGCCGACTTTGCGCATCCCCATCACGCGCGCTCTTTTGCGCGGGTCGGTATCAAACAGACTGGCAAGCTGTTCTGTCATAGCACCCGCCAATTGGTCCACATCCGTGATGGTTACTGCACGCTCATAGTAACGGGTGACGTCATGGCCAATACCAATGGCCACCAGTTCAACTGCTTTGCGTTTTTCAACCATCGCGATGACATCGCGCAGGTGCTTTTCCAAATAGTTGGCAGGGTTCACCGACAATGTGGAATCGTCTACAGGCGCGCCATCCGAAATCACCATCAAGACCTTGCGCTGCTCTTGGCGGGCCGTCATGCGGCGGTGCGCCCATTCAAGCGCCTCTCCGTCGATGTTTTCCTTCAGCAAGCCTTCTTTCATCATCAGGCCAAGGTTCGGCCGCGTCCGGCGCCAAGGGGCATCCGCAGACTTATAGACGATGTGGCGCAGGTCGTTCAAACGCCCCGGCGTGGCTTCGCGGCCGTTCGCCAGCCACTGCTCTCGCGATTGTCCGCCTTTCCACGCTTTGGTGGTGAAGCCGAGAATTTCGACCTTCACATCACAGCGTTCCAAGGTTCGAGCCATCACATCAGCACAAATCGCTGCAATTGATATCGGCCGCCCGCGCATCGATCCCGAGTTGTCCAACAACAATGTCACGACTGTATCGCGGAAATCAGTGTCTTTTTCGACCTTGAACGACAGCGGTGTGGTGGGCGAGGCGACGATACGCGCCAACCGGCCTGCGTCCAAAATACCTTCCTCAAGATCAAATTCCCAAGACCGGTTTTGTTGTGCTTGCAGACGGCGTTGCAGCTTGTTGGCAAGGCGCGACACGGCCCCTTTCAGCGGCTCTAGCTGTTGATCAAGGTATGCGCGCAAGCGCTCAAGCTCGACCGGCTCTGCCAGATCTTCAGCGGATACTTCTTCGTCAAATTCAGTTGTGAAAACTCTGTAATCAGGATCGGCGTCAGACACAGGTTGCGGGGCAGGTGGTTCAAGCGGCGCTTCGCCCTCTGGCATCTCTGCCTCTTCGCCCATCTCTGCGTCGGCTTGATCATCCATGCTCACTTGGGCTTGGCTGGCGTCTTGACTGTCTTCTTGGGATTGCTCTGGCGCGCCTTCAGCGTTGTCGTCTTCGCTATCATCGTCGCCAGTGCTATCAGGCTCGTCCTGATCGTCTTCGCCTTCTTCGGCCTGATCGTCTTGATCATCGTCCAGCGTGTCTGGGTCATCGCCCAACTGATCACCGTAGCCCATGTCACTTATCAACTGACGGGCGAATTTCGCAAAGGCCTGTTGGTCGTTCAATGTGTCAGACAGGCTTTCTAGCGTGCCACCGCAATGATCTTCGATAAAGCCACGCCACAGCTCCATTACGTTGTCGGCACCTTTAGGCAGCGCGCGACCTGTGGCCAAATGCCGGATCAAATAGCCCGCAGCAACCGATAGCGGGGCGTCAGAGGCTTGGGTGATCTGGTCATATCCTTTACGCATCGCCTCGTTACCAATTTTTGCGTCAATATTGCCAGCAGTACCGGGCATGTATTGCGCACCAACTGCCTCAATCCGGGCCGTTTCCATCGCGTCATACAAGTCCTGCGCCATCTGGCCTTGTGGCATGTACCGGGCCGAGACTTTGGGATCATGGAATTTGTGGCGCAGCGCAAAAGCATCCGCAGTTCCACGGGCCAGCAATACCTCGTCACGCGTCATGCGGCGCGACACTTGGGGCAGGCGGATCGTGTCCGCCGTCTGTCCTGCGGGGTCGACCGAATAGGTAATCGCCAGTTCGGGATCATTCGCCATGACTTTGGTGGCTTCGGCCAACGCCTTTTTGAACGGATCGGCGGGGTTGTCTGATGGCTTGTTCATGGCATGCGTCCTTTGCTGAGGTGCAAACTAGAACTCAGGTGGGGCAAAGACCAGTGCTTGCGGGCAAGAATGCGTGCTTAACCTTCGGCGAATTCGGGTTCTTCAAAGGTGATCCCTGCTTCAGGGGCAATCTCGAACGGGTCAGCGGCCAGTTCGTGCAAATTGGTCAATGCCGCAACACCAGGAAGAACTGCGCCCGCTTCATCAACAAAGGCCAAACGCGGGCGGTACGTCTTGCCGCCAAGCTCGATCTCGCCTTCGTCGAATAGATAGGCCAGTTCCGTCACGATGCCTTCGACATTCGCCTTCGCAAGCTCTTCGGTCATGTTTTCTGCGAAAAGCGGCAATAGCGCATGCGCAATCAATGCCGCGGTCGATTCGGCGAGGTCTTCGTGGCTTACCTGATAGTCAGCAGGCAGTTCTGTTCCAATTTTCATCTTCATGAGGATGCTCCAATCTGAAAACACTTAGAGAATAAGTGGCGCAACATGCCCGCACGACAAACAAAAAATACCGCGCATTTATGTTAGCGCGGTATCTTAAATATTAAAACTGTCTTGTGCATTTAGCCCAGACTTAGGCTTGCCGCACTTTCTGGCAGTTCTTCATCAAAACAGCGCTGATAGAATTCGGCAACTGTTTGGCGCTCTAATTCATCGCATTTGTTCAAGAACGAAAGGCGGAATGCATAGCCGACATCTTGGAAGATGCGTGCGTTTTCAGCCCATGCCAGCACGGTGCGCGGCGACATCACGGTGGATAAATCACCATTCATAAATGCAGTGCGTGTCAGGTCGGCGACAGTGACCATCTGGCTGACGATTTTGCGGCCCTTGTCTGTGTTGTAGTGCGGTGACTTGGACAGAACAATCGCGGCTTCTGCGTCATGGCTCAGGTAGTTCAACGTCGCGACCAGTGACCAACGGTCCATCTGTGCTTGGTTAATCTGCTGTGTGCCGTGGTAAAGGCCTGTTGTATCGCCCAAACCAACAGTGTTCGCAGTCGCGAACAGACGGAAATACGGGTTTGGTGTAATAATCTCGTTTTGGTCCAGCAATGTCAGTTTGCCGTCTGCTTCCAACACGCGCTGAATGACGAACATCACGTCCGCGCGGCCTGCATCATATTCGTCAAAGACAATCGCCACAGGGTTGCGCAGGGCCCAAGGCAAAATGCCCTCGTGGAATTCAGTGACCTGCACGCCGTCGCGCAGTTTGATGGCGTCTTTACCGATCAGATCGATGCGGCTGATGTGGCTATCAAGGTTCACACGCACGGCAGGCCAGTTCAGGCGCGCAGCAACTTGTTCGATGTGCGTGGACTTACCTGTGCCGTGATACCCTTGGATCATGACGCGGCGATTGTAGCCAAAGCCCGCAAGGATAGCCAAAGTCGTGTCAGGATCGAATTTATAGGTGCTGTCGATTTCAGGCACGCGATCAGTGCGTTCGGCAAAGCCTTTGATCTTCATGTCACTATCTATGCCGAAAACCTCACGGACCGAGATATCCTCGGTTGGTTTCGCTTGCATGTCCGTCTTGCCATCCGCCATCTTTGGAGCCCTTGTGATTAGTCATCTTCGTTTCATTCGGAAATGCAACATAATGCGCAGGGCTGCAAGGGAAAGGGCAGATTGGCATGGTCATTCTTGCTTGTTTGGACCTTATGACAGCCGATCACATGCGCGTGGTTTGCTGTCGTAACGCTTGGTTTTGGCGCAATAGCCCTGATATATCCCCCATAACCAAAGAGGATTGACCCATGATGAACCGCCGTAAATTTGCCCTGACCGCCCTTGCTTGTGCTGCCGCACCCTCTGCGTTGCTGGCGGAAGAATTTGAAATCACACGTACCAATGCCGAATGGCGCGCCATGCTGACTGACTTGCAGTTCCGGGTGATGCGCGAAGAAAAGACAGAACGGGCAGGTAGCTCGCCTTTGGATAAGAATTACGCTGAAGGTGTATATGACTGCCGTGGTTGTGATTTGCCGCTTTATCCGTCGCAAGCCAAATACGACAGCGGCACAGGCTGGCCCAGCTTCTTTGAAAGCCTGTCAAACGCAGTCGCCACAAAGCCAGATCGCGGGTTGTTCAGCGTCAGAACCGAAGTGCATTGCCGTCGTTGTGGCAGCCACTTGGGTCACATCTTTGATGACGGACCGCAGCCAACAGGCAAGCGGCATTGTCTGAACGGGGTCAGCTTGGTGTTTCGCGCTTAAAACAGCCGCCACAATTGATCTTGTTTGTAGGATAGAGCCTTTAAAGAAATTGGCGAAACGCGCATTTTTTGAAGTGCGCGTTCCGATTTATTGCTACAGCACGCCCCCATTGTACGCATAATAGACGCCGCGGTTTCCGAAAATGTATTGCATCACAAGCACTTATCACAACATTCTAAAGATGAGCGGAAAGCTGCCGATTTTCCTTGTTTGAGGGGGCGGAATGTGGCAAATTTAAGGAATAATTTAGACTGCTTCGATAGATGTTCGCTCATATGCAGCGTGAAGCAGTCGCTGGTTGATGAGTATGGAGGTGCGCGATGTACACGCGTGAGAGAAATTCGAAAGTATTGGCGAATAACCGCACGGCCCGCATGAGTGCCTATGCGGCCATTGTTATCATGTCGGTCGCGGTCACAATCTTTGTGATGACCGGCGTCGAAGGTGAATTTGCTGTTCCAGCAGAACCATCCATTTACGCAGTTTGGACGATTGCTGCCGGTGCAATCGGTGGCGCTGCTTCGCTCTATGCTGCGCGTGGATGGTTGGGCCTGTCAGGTAGTCTCGGATATGCCCGAGCATTCGTCGGCAGTTTAGCTGCGGCCTTGATTGGCGCGGTTGTAGTCGGCATTTTGATTTTGCCAGTTTTTGGCGGCATCTATGCGCCAGTGCTACTGATCACAGAATTTGTAGCCAATCCATCGCTCGCGATCGTTTGGGTCGGCGTCTATCTTGGCGCACATTACCTAATGCTGCAGCGGTCAAACTCGCTGGATATCGAATACAAAGCGTCAGAAACGCGCTTTGCCTCTTCGGAGCTTAGCTCGTTGACACAAGCACAGCTGTATCGCCGCAAGTAAGCCAACAGAAATAACTGCTATAGTTTGTAAGCCACCCCGCCGATAAGGCTGGGTGGCTTTCTTATTATGGCTTATCGCGAAAGTTTCGGCTGACCTTTATCTGATCCCACGCCCAAACAACTTCTGAAAGCTGCTCTTCTTGGCTGCGGTCGCCGCCATTCATGTCGGGGTGCAATACTTTAATCAGTGCTTTGTAGGCTTTGCGAATCTCTTGCTTTGACCAATTGTCCTTTGATTCAAGGATCTCCATCGCGCGGCGTTCAGTCGGGGGCAGTTTACGCCCCACGGCTGGTCCACGGCCCGGATTGCGGGTCGCGTTTTCGCCCAGCACTTGATGGGGGTCATCGACGCCCAATCGCGCCCATGCACGTTCTTCTGTGCTGCGCTTGAATGGTTTTGTCGGACGCTCCCAAACACGGTCGCTGTCCATCTGTGCCGCCAGTTCAGCCTCTGACGTGGTATCAAAGAAATTCCACTTCAGATTATACTCGCGGACGTGCTGCTGGCAGAACCACAAAAAGTCATCCAACACGTCTGGCGACTTTGGCGCGCGGTATTTGCCCGCCTCTGCACAGCCGTCGTGATCACACACACGGGTCGAGGTTTCGGACGCACCCGACATCCCGCGCCGGCCGCGCGGGTTCTTTTTCTTCGAATTTGACACTGACATGTCAAAACCAAATGGGTCATTCTTTTTCATAATGCGTCTAGGACCTTTTCGACTCGGAGAAGTAACTCTAGTCTCTACAGCGAGAGATTGAAGAGGGCGGACCAAAAATAATGACACTAGAGGCAGAAATTCGGCAAGCACTGGGTAGTTTATCGCCCGCGCACTTGAACGTTATCAACGAAAGCGCGTTGCACAGCGGGCATGCGGGCGATGATGGGTCGGGTGAAAGCCATTGGCGGGTTGTGATCAAAGCGCCGCAGCTAGACGATATGTCGCGGATTGGGCGCCACCGCGCAATTCATTCGGCCTTGGGCAAAGACATCATCGGGCGCATCCATGCGCTTGCGATTGATATTCAGTAATTATTCTACAGCAACGTCAGCGTCCGGCTTTTTGCTGGGCTTTGGTGCTTCAGGTGCGTCTAGGATTAGCTTTCCAACCGTAGGTTCTGGATGAACCTTCGGGGCCTCGATCATAGGCGGCTTTGGTGGTTGAAGGGCTGGCATGTCCGCGTTTTTGACGCGGCGAAAAACAAGCATATTTTGGAATACGGTTGTCTTGCTCATAAAGCCTTCACGCTGTTCGCTTGGCAGCGTATCAGCGCGCAGGTATTCCCACCCGCTGGCGGCCTGCTCGTTCATTGCGGTTTGCAGGGCATTTGCAAAGCGGTCTTCGGGCGACTTTAGGCCCTTGGCTTTTAGACCACGCGCGGGCGCTGGTATCACTTTGTATTCGTAGGACATGATGCCCCCCTTATTTCCACCCTCAGGGATGTATCAAAAGTTGACCGTTGCGCCAACAGTTAAGCCTCGACTTGCCTAAAAGAGGGGTCAGAGGCCCAGTTTTTGCGCGACCATCTGGTTAACCGCTGCAGGATTTGCCTTGCCGCCCGTTGTTTTCATGACCTGACCAACAAACCAGCCAACCAGCTTTGGATTGGCTTTTGCCTTCTCGACCTGCGCAGGGTTGGCGGCAATGATCTCATCGACTGCCGCCTCAATTGCGCCAGTGTCAGTGACTTGTTTCATGCCTTCGGTCTCGACGATCTCGGCTGGGTCGCGACCTGTAGTGTAGCAGATTTCAAAGACGTC
>CBDTVI010000123.1:0-7058 GCA_965364065.1 uncultured Yoonia sp.
TTATAGGGATAATTGGACCAGCTTAGGCTTCGCCAAGAAGCCCTGCAGCTTCGATGCCTGCCATTGCAGCAATGACATCATTGTCGGATGAATCACCGGTCACGCCAACTGCGCCGATGATATTGTCGCGCTTGTCGCGCACTAACACACCGCCGGGGACAGGTACGACCTGCCCGCCATAAACGCCATTCACAGCCGCCATAAAATAGGCCTGCTGTTCGGCGCGTGCCATCTGTGCCGTGCCAGCCATGCCCAACATAACCGAACCGTAGGCCTTGCCGTGCGCGATGCCATAACGTCCCGGTGCCGCACCGTCGGCGCGTTCAAACGCTTTGACGTGGCCGCCTGCGTCCAGAACGACAACCGACAACGGTTTGAAGCCCATCTCGGTGCCAGTCGCCATTGCTTTGCGAATGATCGTGCGCGCCTTATTTGCTGAGATTTCAGCCATAGTATCGTCTCCTATAAATCAGTCTTAGTGATTGCGTTGTGCTTTGAGTTCCAACCGGCGCTGGTGCAAGACAGGTTCGGTATAACCCGAAGGCTGAATGCGGCCTTTGAAGACCAGATCACAGGCCGCTTGGAATGCGATCCCGTCAAAGTTCGGGGCCATAGGGCGGTAGGATGGATCGTTTGCGTTTTGGGCGTCAACAACGGCGGCCATTTTGCGCATCGATTCCATAACTTGGGGTTCGCTGACGACGTCGTGGTGCAGCCAGTTGGCCAAAGCTTGGCTGGAAATCCGGCATGTCGCGCGATCTTCCATTAAGCCCACATCATTGATGTCCGGCACTTTGGAGCAGCCGACACCATGGTCGATCCAGCGCACGACATAACCAAGAATACCTTGGGCGTTGTTTTCGACTTCTTTTGTTTTCTGCGCGTCGGTCCAACGCTGGTATTGCGCCAATGGGATATCCAAAATCGACGACACGTAAGCACGACGTCCACCTGCGCGCAGCTTGGCCTGCACCGCCATCACGTCGACTTTGTGATAGTGTAGCGCGTGCAATGTGGCCGCTGTCGGGCTTGGCACCCATGCGCAGTTTGCGCCAGATTGCGGATGGCCAATCTTTTGTTCGATCATTGCAGCCATCAAGTCTGGCATGGCCCACATGCCCTTGCCGATCTGCGCTTTGCCGGAAAATCCGCACTCCAGACCGATATCGACGTTCTGATCTTCATATGCGCCAATCCATTGTTTGCGCTTGATAAAGTCTTTGCGGCTAAAGGGTCCAGCTTCCATAGACGTATGGATTTCATCGCCAGTACGGTCCAAGAAACCTGTGTTGATAAAGGCCACGCGGGATTTGGCAGCGCGGATACATTCCTTCAGGTTCACCGTCGTACGGCGTTCTTCATCCATGATGCCGATTTTAACTGTGTTGCGCGGCAGGCCCAGCGCATCTTCGACCTTGCTGAAGATGTCATTGGTCATCGCGACCTCGTCCGGGCCGTGCATCTTTGGCTTCACGATATAGACGGACCCATGAGCAGAGTTGCCGCCTTCGCGCTTAAGATCATGCATGGCGATCAGTACGGTGACCATCGCGTCCATCAAGCCTTCAAAGACTTCGTCGCCTTGCGCATCAAGGATCGCAGGGTTTGTCATCAGATGACCCACGTTACGAATCCACAGCAGCGCACGACCCTTCAAAACGAGGTCGGACCCGTCCGCTGCGATGTATGGCAGATCTTCGGCTAGGCGTCGGACTTGCGTCTGCCCGCCCTTTTGGAATTCTGCCGTCAGGTTCCCCTGCATTAGGCCGAGCCAATTCGTGTAGGCCTCGACTTTGTCTTCGGCATCGACGCAAGCAACACTGTCTTCGCAATCCATGATCGCAGAAACAGCGCTTTCCAGACGCACATCAGCCAGCAATGCCTGATCGCGGCTACCAATCGGGTGCGCGCGGTCAAAGACCAATTCGACATGCAGGCCGTTGTTTTGCAACAAGATAGCGTCAGGCGCTTTTGGGTTGCCGCGGTAGCCTACGAATTTTGCAGGCTCGCGCAGCGGGTTGTCATCCACCAACAGCGCACCGTCGTGGATATAATAGCGCGACACGTCAGCGTGGCTGGTGCCAACGATCGGGAACGCCTCGTCAAGGAAAACCCGCGCACGCGCGACAACACGCGATCCGTGGCCGCGATCATAACCGCCCTTTGGCGGCAGCACGCCCATCGCATCAGTGCCATAAAGCGCGTCATAAAGGCTGCCCCAGCGCGCATTTGCGGCGTTCAGTGCAAAGCGCGCGTTTGTGATCGGGACCACCAGTTGCGGCCCCGGCAATGTGGCGATCTCAGGGTCGACGTTGGCAGTATCAATTGCGAAATCTGCGCCTTCCGAGACCAAATAGCCGATTTCGCGCAAAAACGCCTCGTAGGCGTCGCGGTCCATCGGTTGATCACGGTGGGCAATGTGCCACGCATCGATTTTCTCTTGAAGGTCGTCACGCTTGGCCAAAGCGGCACGGTTGCGCGGGGTCATTTCTGCGATCACACCCGCAAAGCCCTTCCAGAAGGTCGCACTGTCGATGCCCGTGCCGTCCAATGCGCGGTTATCAATGAAATCCGCCAGTTCTGCCGCGACCTGAAGGCCCTGCTTTTCTACACGATCTGTCATGACGGGTATTCTCCTAGTGTCTTATGTATACGGTGGCACACATGCGCCTTGCCCGAGATTTAGTGCGGATAATTCCGATAGGCAACAAAGAGCCGGTATTTATCTTGACGCATGGTCGGATTCCCCGGTCTTGCGATTAGTTTTGCAGCGTTCTGAACAATAGCGGACCTCGTCCCAGACCTTGGCCCATTTCTTGCGCCACGCGAATGGTTTGCCACAGGTGGCGCATGTTTTTTGGGGCAGGTCAGCTTTGCGGCGCATTTTAGGCATAGCGATGCACTTAATCTGATCGATGGGTTTTTCAACATAATCGTGGTGGAACATCACGCCTCACGCGCCTACCTAAGGGGTAACCCATAAGGACTGCCCTCATGAAAGATACAGCCGCTCAGACGATTTACTTGGCCGACTATACCCCGCCCGCTTATTTGGTCGACAGCGTACATCTGACCTTTCAACTGAGCCCGACGGCCACTCGAGTCCTATCGCGCATAGCGTTTCGGCCCAATCCGGATGCCTTAGGCGCTGATTTCTTTCTGCACGGCCAAGACCTTAAACTGAACAGTGCCAAAATTGACGGCATAGCGATCACACCCAACCTGGATGACAATGGCCTCACATGCGACGTCCCCGCAGCGCCCTTCGTATTCGAAGCAGAGGTTGAAATAAGCCCTGCGACCAACACCGCCCTTGAGGGGCTGTATATGTCGAACGGCATGTACTGCACGCAATGCGAGGCCGAGGGGTTTCGCAAAATCACCTACTACCCTGACCGCCCTGATGTGATGTCCGTGTTCACAGTGCGCGTCGAAGGCGACCTGCCCGTGCTGCTCTCCAACGGAAACCCGGCCAGCGCAGGCGCAGGCTGGGCCGAATGGCACGACCCTTGGCCGAAACCTGCGTATTTGTTTGCCTTGGTTGCAGGTGATCTGGTGGCCCATCCTGACACATTCACCACAAAGTCAGGCAAGCCCGTTGACCTGAATATCTGGGTGCGCCCCGGCGGGGATGAGGCCAAATGCGCCTTTGGCATGGGCGCGCTGAAGGCGTCGATGAAATGGGATGAGGATGTTTACGGTCGTGAATACGATCTTGATATCTTCAACGTCGTGGCTGTCGATGATTTCAACATGGGAGCGATGGAAAACAAGGGGCTGAACGTCTTTAACGCCTCTGCCGTGCTCGCTTCGCCTGAAACCGCGACAGATACCGATTTTGAGCGCATTGAGGCGATTATCGCGCATGAGTATTTCCACAACTGGACGGGCAACCGGATCACCTGCCGCGATTGGTTTCAACTTTGCCTCAAAGAAGGGCTGACCGTATTCCGCGACCAACAGTTTACCGGCGATATGCGCAGCCATGCCGTCAAACGGATCGACGATGCTATGGTGCTACGCGCTGCACAATTCCGCGAAGATAACGGCCCGCTGGCCCACCCAGTTCGACCCGCCAGCTTTGTCGAGATAAACAATTTCTATACTGCAACGGTCTATGAAAAAGGCGCCGAGATTATCGGGATGCTGAAATTGCTTGTTGGTGATGTCGCCTATGCCCGCGCGCTTGATCTATATTTTGACCGCCACGATGGTGATGCCGCCACAATAGAGGATTGGCTGCAGGTGTTTACCGACACCACGGGTCGCGACCTAAGCCAGTTTGCCAAATGGTATAGCCAAGCGGGCACGCCCCGCGTGACAGTGACGGACAGTTTCGCAGACGGCACCTATCAGTTGCATCTGCGCCAAGACACGCCCGCCACGCCCGGTCAGGATCATAAAGAACCGCTTTTGATACCTGTGTCGGTCGGTTTGCTTGATACCTCCGGCAACGAGACCCATCCGACGACCGTGCTGGAACTTTCACAGGCGGAACAGACGTTTACCTTTACCGGACTTGCCACGAAACCGATCCCGTCTGTCCTGCGCGGTTTTTCCGCGCCTGTGATCCTGCACCATGATGTAGCTGACGCGGATCGCGCACAGCTTTTGGCTTGCGATACTGATCCGTTCAACAAATGGGACGCTGGGCGGGTTTTGGCACAAAAACTACTGGTGCGCATGGCGCAGACGGATGCAGCACCGGACACTGCATTCTTGGAAGGTTTGGCGGCCGTGTTGCGCGACGACACACTTGATCCTGCGTTTCGCGCGCTTCTGTTACGCCTGCCTAGTGAAGAAGATACCGCTCAGGTTATTTTCGACGCAGGCCATACGCCTGATCCGACAATCATTAACCAAGCGCATGAAACGCTCAAGCTGCATATCGCACAGCATTTGCAAGACATGCTGCCGCGCATCTACGCAGAAATGGCCGTTGCAGGGCCATATACACCTGACGCCGAACCTGCGGGGCAACGCGCGCTAGGCAATGCCGTTCTGTCGCTCACAAGCAAACTGGACGGCGGACACCAAGCGTCTGTGCAATTTGCCAATGCGGACAACATGACCCAGCAATTGGGTGCGTTGCGCGCCCTTTTGCAGATTTCCAAGGGCGAAACCGAATTGGCCGCGTTTGCAGATCAATGGCAGCATGACCGCTTGGTCATGGATAAATGGTTTGGTTTGCAGGTTATGCTTGCGGCCCCGCAAGCCGCGGCAAGCACGGCTGCGAACCTGACCCGACATCCCGCGTTTGACATCAAGAACCCTAACCGGTTTCGGGCCGTCTTTGGCGGGATTAAGGCAAACACGGCAGGCTTTCACCATGGGTCAGGTGACGCCTATGCGTTGCTCGCCGATTGGCTGATCAAACTGGATGCGATCAACCCGCAAACAACCGCGCGGATGTCATCGGCGTTTGATACATGGAAGCGGTATGACGCAGATCGGCAAACCAAAATGAAGGCCGCATTGCAGCGGATTGCGCAAACACCCAACCTGTCAGGCGATACAAACGAGATGGTGACGCGCATCTTGGGATAACCCCGTCACGCGCATGTTCACTTGAAGCTGCCCGCGCGTTCTTTTAAACGAAGCCAACACAGTCAAAAGGAAGCGCCCGATGCTTGACCTCACTTACACAAGCCCCGCCCCCAAAGTTATCGCCGGTGCGACCAGCGATTGGGAGCTGGTGATCGGACTTGAGGTCCACGCGCAGGTGGCCACCAAAGCCAAGCTTTTCTCGGGCGCGTCCACCCAATTCGGCGCAGAGCCGAACAGCAACGTGGCGTTCGTGGACGCTGGCATGCCGGGCATGCTGCCAGTTATCAACGAAGGTTGTATTTCACAGGCCGTAAAGACTGGCCTTGGACTGAACGCCCAGATCAACCTGTTTTCAGCGTTTGACCGCAAAAACTATTTCTACCCAGACCTGCCACAAGGTTATCAGATTTCGCAGCTATACCACCCGATTGTGGGCGAAGGCGAAGTGCTGGTTGAATTGGGCAACGGCGAAGCACGCAATGTCCGCATTGAGCGTATCCATCTTGAGCAGGACGCTGGTAAATCTATTCACGACATGGACCCCAACATGTCCTTCGTCGACCTGAACCGCACGGGCGTTGCATTGATGGAAATCGTCAGTCGTCCCGACATGCGTGGCCCCGAAGAGGCCGCAGCATTTGTGCTGAAACTGCGTCAAATTCTGCGCTACTTGGGCACCTGTGATGGCAACATGCAAAACGGCAACATGCGCGCCGACGTGAACGTGTCAGTTTGCCGCCCGGGCGAATACGAAAAGTATTGGGAAACTCAAGATTTTGACCACCTTGGTACGCGTTGCGAAATCAAAAACATGAACTCTATGCGGTTTATTCAGTTGGCCATCGACTACGAGGCCCGCCGCCAGATCGCCTTGATCGAAGACGGTGGAAAGGTCGTTCAAGAAACACGGCTTTATGATCCGGACAAGAACGAAACGCGCTCTATGCGGTCAAAGGAAGAAGCGCACGACTATCGCTATTTCCCAGATCCAGACCTGCTGCCGCTTGAAATTGAACAGTCTTGGGTCGATGATATCAAAGCCACCCTGCCAGAGCTGCCAGATCAAAAGAAAGCGCGTTTTATCAGCGACTTCGGCTTGTCCGACTACGACGCATCTGTGCTTACCGCAGAGGTCGTGAGTGCGGCGTACTTTGAAAGAGTAGCCGAAGGGCGCGACGGCAAACTGGCAGCCAACTGGGTGATCAACGAGCTGTTCGGGCGGTTGAAAAAAGAAGACCACAACATCGAAGACAGCCCTGTGAAAGCAGAGCAGTTGGGCGCATTGATTGGCCTGATCAAAGCAGGCGACATCAACGGCAAGATCGCCAAAGACGTCTTTGAAATTTGCTACACGACAGGTCGCGACCCAGCCGAGATCGTCGAGACCGAAGGCATGAAACAAGTCACAGACACTGGCGCAATTGAGGCGGCAGTCGATGAGATCATTGCCGCGAACCCTGCGCAGGTCGAAAAGGCAAAAGCCAATCCAAAGCTGGTTGGCTGGTTTAGAT
>CBDTVI010000124.1:0-7019 GCA_965364065.1 uncultured Yoonia sp.
TTTGCCGTTTGCACACCAATCACTGGCAAATCCGCGCGCCTGTCTTGATCGGGCTTAGGTCCTTTAAACAAGATCGCACCACCGCGTGTTTCTGGCGCGCCCAAAAGCGGATCACCATCTGGCATAAATCGGGCGATCATTGCATCTGTGCCGGACTGATCCTCGCGTGCCAAAACGCAGCCGCCACGCACAATGCACGACTGCCCCACATCAGCGCGGCCCATTTCGCGCAGAGTTTGGTCAGCCAGCGCCGCATCATGCTGGGCATCAAATGTTATTTTGGTCCGTGTCAAAACACCCGCGCCCGGCAGCAAGTCCGGTGCAATCTGATGCGCTGCTTTTACACCCAATCCAGCCTGTTCAAAAATAGCAATAATAGCGCGCAGCGCACCGTCATCACCTTGCGAAATAGCGTCCGCGATGCGCGGTACCAATGGCTGTGTCGCAACATCAATCGCGGTTGGATCAATTGACGGTCGCTTGACCGCCCCTGCCATGCACACTTGCGTAATACCGCGCGCTTTGAGCTCGGCTAAAAAACTGCCCAAGTGCTCAATGCGAAACGTCACATCAGGCGTGATCGCGGTGTGAAACCCCGACATTGCACAGACCAACGGGCGCACAGGCAACCGTTCAAGCAACGCCAGCGGCAAATCTCCAGTCCCTGCGATCAGCGCCAGCATCAGCCGGGCGTCAAGAAATTGCGGTCCGTGTCACCCAAAATAAAAGCCACCATTTCTTGGACATAAACACTGTCAGATTCGTCGCCAAGTCGTCGGGCACGATCTTGAAACGTCCCCTCACCGTCTTTGAGCATCTGAAACGCCGCTCGCAAGGCCGTGATATCCGCGCGGCTGACGCCCTTACGCTTTAGGCCCACTAGGTTCAGTCCATCCAAAGCACCACGCGGGGCTTGGACCAATCCATGTGGCACGACGTCTTTCGTCACCATCGTCACGGCCCCGATGATCGCGCCCTGCCCGATACGCACCCATTGATGCACACCAGATAACCCGCCAATAATCACGTCATCCGAGATTACACAGTGGCCAGCAATCGCTGATGAATTCACGACAATCACGCGGTCACCGATCTGCGCATCATGGGCAATATGACAACCGGCCATAAACAAACCGTCGTCGCCAATACGCGTTTCACCACCGCCATGCGTGGTACCCGTATTCATTGTGACATGTTCGCGAATGCGGTTACGCGCACCAATCCGCAAGCGGGTTTTCTCGCCATCGAACTTTAGGTCTTGCGGAATTTCACCGATCACGGCGAACGAAAAAATCACCGTATCCGGACCGACATGCGTATCACCGTCGATCACAACATGGCTTTTCAGCTCAACCCGCTCGGACAAGACCACATCTGCGCCGATCACACAAAAAGGGCCGATTTTACAGCCTTCTGCGATCTGCGCACCATCCGCGATCACAGCAGAGGGGTGAATATCTGCCATCAGCCTTGCAGGTCCATCATTGCGGTAAACTCGGCCTCTGCAGCCATTTCACCGTCCACAGTCGCGACGCCCTTAAAGCGCCAGACTTTGCCACCCGGCTTTCCGCGGGTTGTCTGCACATGCATTTCGAGCACATCGCCCGGCACAACTTTGCGGCGAAATTTGCAGCCATCAATCGCCATGAAATAAACTAGAAGATTGCCTTCGGTCAGACCGAGGGACGCGCCAACCATCACAGCAGTGGTCTGTGCCATTGCTTCAACAATGGTGACACCGGGCATGATCGGATTGCCAGGAAAATGGCCCTGAAAATGTGGCTCGTTCATGGTGACGTTTTTTATACCGATCGCAGAGGTCGTGCCATCGATGCTATGGACTTTGTCGACTAGCAAAAATGGATAACGATGCGGAAGGATTTTTTGGATCAATTGGATGTCTGCGGTGGTGACAGGTTCGGTCATGGCATGCGGCCCTTTTTCTTGGTGGTGCGGGTCTTGACCGCTATTCCCTATGACTAGCAAGGCAGCAGCACTCCGGCAAGCGCGTGCTAGGGTTCGCCATCACCTAACTCGCGATCAATGCGGGCAATGGCGTCATCGGTGATGTTGGCCGCGCGGACCGAAAGGACCACATTGCGCTGCTCAAGCACCAAGGATGCACCACGTTCAAGCATGATGTTTGCGATAACACCGCGCACCTGATCTTCGAATTGGGCGCGGGCCTGCGCCGTTGCGACTTGCAGGTCGACGTTTTTTGCATCCCGAACGCGGCGGACTTCTTGGACTTTGACGTCAAAGGCTTCAGCCTCTGCCCGAAACGCTTCGATCGTCATTTCGGGACGCCGCAATGTCAAACTGCGTTCCTCTTGGGTCAGTTTATCAACGATTTCATCGTTTTCGGCCTGCAAAGCCGCCGCTTGGGTCGCCAATACAGCCGTCAAATTGCCGCCATAAGCGGTTTCAAAGAACAACCTCTCACTGTCGATTATCAAGACGGGCGGGCCACTTTGCTGGGCAGCAGCAGGCAACGCCAGCATCAGCCAAACAAAGAGAACCCGCATCCAGTTCATTAAAAGCTCGTCGAGATTGTCACGTCAAAGTTGCTGGTGTTATCGAAGTCCTCGGCTTCGATAGCCTCGCTCCAGTTAAACCGCAAAGGGCCAAGCGGAGTGTTCCAAAAGATCGAAACGCCAGCCACGGTACGGCCAATGAACTCATTTGAATCGACGATCGCAACCCTGTCAGTGTCAACATCCCACGCACCGCCGTAGTCAAGGAAAACACCGCCCGTGAGGCCGTATTCACTCGGCAGCCCCAAAGGAAACTCTGTTTCAAGGCGAATTACCGAGAATGCAGTGCCACCCAAAGCATCATCCGTGAGTTGGTCACGCGGACCAATACCACCCGGATCAAAGCCACGCATCACGCTGCTGCCCATGAAAAAGCGATCTGTGACGCGGCTAGACCCTTTGCTGTAGCTTAGCAAACCGCCCTCATATGTTGCGCGCAAAGTAACGTCTTCGTTGAATATCTTCGTCTCTGCGCCAACAAGTGCAGTTGTTTTCACAAACTGCGCATCACCAAATCCGAATTCTTGACCAAAGCGCAGAACAACACCTGCATTGGGGTTCAGCCCAGTGCGACGATTGTCGAAAGTATAGGTGTATCCGAGTGAGTTGGTCCATATACCGCCAAACTCTTCCTCATCCTTGATAACTTCGCTGGCCGAACCAGCGACATCTTTCAGATCAGCAAACTCAAGCGCATAGTAAAGCGACAGGCGCCCTGCTTCGCTGACAGGAAAGGTGATTGCCGGGGTAAGACGCAGCGTTTCTGTGTCATAAAGCGCGTTCTCATTGTCGGTCGTGCGGTACCGCAAATCAAATGATCCACGCAAATCGCGGCCCAACAATTGCGGTTCGGTAAAACCAAAGTTCAATGTACGGTTCGTCTGCGCAGTTGACACATCAAAATCAAGTCGCTGACCGCGACCTTGAAAGTTGCTTTGACGATATGACGCAACAAGTGCCGCCCCTGAATCAGAGTTGTAGTTGCCACCAAAGCTAAGCGTGCCTGTGGGGCCTTCAACCACATTCACATCAACCACAGCTTGATTGCCTGATGATCCAGCGCGGGTGTCGACGGCTACATTTTGAAAGAAACCAAGCCCGCGAATACGGCGCGCGCTTTCTTCGATTGCGCGCGGGTTCAGCGGATCACCTTCGACCAGACGGAACTGGTTGCGGATGACACGGTCCAACGTGGTGCCGTTGCCTTCGATATCGATGCGTTCCACGAAAATACGTGGGCCTGCGACCAGCACATATGTCACATCAAGCGTCAATGCGCGTGCATTGCGGGTGACGCGCGGTTGAACCTGAACAAAGTTAAGCCCTTTATCAATCGCCTGCCGCTCTAGCCGGTTCACATCTGTATCGATCGGCACAGGCGAATAAGTAGCGCCAGTGCGCACACGGACTGTATCCATGAAATCAGCAGCCGAGACGCCGTTGATTTCGCTTTCGACAGTCACATTGCCAAAGGCAAACTGCTGGCCTTCGCGTAGATTATAAGTGACCAGAAAAGCGTCACGCTCGCGGGTCAAAGACACATCAACGTTCTGGATTACAAAATCCACATAGCCACGTGATTGGTAAAAATCGTTTAGAACTTCACGGTCTTCTGCGACCCGCTCTGGGGAATAAGTATCGCGACCAACCAAAAGACGGAAAATTCCGGCTTGCTTTGTCTCGAGCACGCGGCGCAAGCGCCCTTCGGAATAGGTGCGGTTGCCGACAAACGAAATCCGCTCGACTTCGCTGACACCGGATTCGGTAACTTCAAACACCAGATCAACACGGTTCTCCGGCAAGCGGATGATGCGCGGCGTGATCGAGGCATTGATGCGGCCTTGACGGGCGTAGGCACCAATCATCGCAGCCGTATCAGCTTCGGCTTGTGCTGGCGTAAAGACGCGGCGCGGTTGTGATTGGACAAAAGACAGCAAGACTGCATCATCGATGCGGCTGTTTCCTTCAATATTAATACGGTTGATCGTCGGGCTTTCTACCACACGGATCAAAAGCCGGCTGCCTTGCGGGATCAGTTCAACGGTTTCAAACAAGCCGGAGTTGCGTATTTTTTGCCCCACCGCATTCAATTCAGCCGTTGATAAGCCAACACCTGCGACGAGGCCCGCAACGGACAAGATCGTGCCATCTTCGACACGCTGGTTGCCTTCTACAACGAAACTATTGAAAGCAAAGTTCTGCGCCTGCGCAGCACCTGCGGCCAAACCCAACAAACAAAGGGCGACCCATAGGGTCCGCGCCGTTGCCAAAGTATGCGCCAAAACGCGCCCAACACTTGTCTTCATTTTGATCGCCCGCACCATGTTATCAGTTGCTTTTGAACTACCGACAATCGGACAAGATGTCAAAACGCCAAAAGGGTTAAACGGCGAGTGGCACAAGAATATGCATTATGGGCACAAGATTGTGTCATTCAAGATCGTGAACGTCATCAACGACAGGATCAAACCCAATCCCACAAACATAAACACCTGGACCGCACGTTCACTTGGCTTGCGACGTGCCACGGCCTCGTAGGCATAAAAAACAAGGTGCCCGCCGTCCAAAACAGGGATTGGGAACAGGTTAATCAAACCAACCGCCGCCGACAACGCGCCAATAAACCAGATAAAGCTTTGCGCGCCCTGCTCTGCCATTGATCCGCTGGTTTCAGCAATGCCCACAGGTCCCGACAAATTACATGTCGAGATTTGGCCGAATAAAATATGCTGCATTGCTGACAGGGATGTTGTGACAGTATTCCAAAGCCCGCGCGCGCCCAGTTTGATGGCCTCCAAGGGACCGATGGCGACAGTGCGTTCTTCAAAGAAAATTGTACCTGAAATACCTACCAGCCAGCGTGTTTCAAACCCGCCCTCTGCCATTGGCAGGTCGACGCGGCGCGGTGCGATTGTCTTTTGGAGCGTCTCACCATCGCGCCAAACCTCAAATTCAAGCGAAGCACCATCGGCCGCCAAGACAATCTCTTGCACCTGCGAAAACGCGAAAACAGGTGCGCCATCAATGGCCGTGATCACGTCGTTTATCTTGATATCCGCGTCATCAGCCGCCGAACGTGGGCTTACGCTCAGGACTGCGGTTGGAAAATAGTACGGTCCTTCGACATCAAAAACATCGCCATCCCGCGAGATTGTGTACGACATACGTTCAATCAGCGGTAACTGATCGGTAATCTCTATGGTGCTTTCGACTTCGTCAAAGCGCACGCCCTCGACCGCAATCATCACATCACCTGCACGCAAATCATTGCTATAGCTGGGCGGCAACGGTCGCATTTCACCAAAGGTAAGTGGATCGGCAGACTGTCCCTGATACATGATCGAACCTGCAAAGATTGCGATCGCAAAAACAAAATTAAACACCGGACCCGCTGCCACAGTCGCCGTACGCGCCCAAAGCGGGGCACCCGTCATTGTGCGCCGCACATCCTTTTCCGACACAGTGCCGTCACTGCCCACGCTGGCCGCATTGGCATCCCCCATAAACCGCACAAAACCGCCCAAAGGCAGTGCTGCAACCTGCCAAACAGTGCCGTGTTTATCGGTACGTCGAAAAATCACTGGTCCAAAGCCAAGCGAAAACACCTCTGCGTGGATGCCGCACCAACGACCCACGATATAATGCCCATACTCATGGATCGCGACAATGATCGACAACGCGACCACAAAGGCCGCAATCATAAATGCGAAATTTCCGAACATCGGTACAAATTGCGTCAGATCCAAAACGTCATCCTAATTGGTTCATTGCTTCGCCCGCATAAATGCGTGCCAAGCGGTCAGTTTCTAACACGTTATCTAGGGTGATTGCCGCGTTTTGCAGCCCACCCATCGATGACATTTTGTCCAAGGTCGCAGAAACTACGGCAGACATATCCAAAAACCCAATATCGCCTGCGATAAATCCGTCAAGCGCGCGTTCTTTTGCGGCATTAAACACAGCCCCCGATAACCCACCATGTTCCATCACACGTTTTGCAATGCCCAGTGCTGGATAACGCGCCTCATCCGGTGCTTCGAACGTGAGGCTGCCAATCTTGGCTAGATCAAGCCGTTCTACCGGCAAATGCCGCCGTTCGGGCCAGTGCAGCGCATACCCAATGGCATGACGCATATCGGGCGGCCCTACATGCGCCATCAGCGCCCCGTCATTAAATCCAACCATCGCATGGATGAGACTTTCACGGTGCACCAACACTTCGATCATATCGGGTGAGACGTTAAAGAACTCTTTTGTCTCAATCAATTCCATCGCCTTGTTGAACATCGAAGCACTATCAATCGTGATCCGCTGACCCATGTCCCAATTGGGATGACTGGACGCTTCAGCCAAAGTCGCGGTCGCCAGTTTTTCAATCGGCCAATCGCGAAATGCGCCGCCAGACGCCGTGATAATCACCCGTTCAACCGCCGCCATATGTTCGCCAACCAGCGCCTGAAACACTGCCGAATGTTCACTATCTAC
>CBDTVI010000125.1:0-7017 GCA_965364065.1 uncultured Yoonia sp.
TCCGCCGCGATGGTTTTATCTATGTGCCGCTGCAAGGTCAGCTTTTGCGCAAACGATCGTTCCAAACCTGCAGTCCGATTGAAATGATCGAGGCCGTTCTGAGACACGACAAAACACGGCAAGTCATGGTCACGCTGCATCCCGAAGAAATCTATAGCGCGCAAGAACAGAGCGCGCTTGAAGCGCTGCT
Source organism: uncultured Yoonia sp. (assembly GCA_965364065.1). Taxonomy (GTDB): domain Bacteria; phylum Pseudomonadota; class Alphaproteobacteria; order Rhodobacterales; family Rhodobacteraceae; genus Yoonia. The sequence continues at coordinate 191 of CBDTVI010000125.1, forward strand.
GGCCAAACACGACCGTCTGTTTTTGCAGGTCGGCGAGATGGAGCGGTTTTTGCAAACCTGCGACTACGTCGTGACGCAGAATTCGAGTGCAGGCTTCATGGGGTACTTCTTAGGAAAGCCGCTGATCCTTTTTGCAAAATCAGACGCGCAACATATCGCCCTCAATGTTGATCAGGTGGGCGAAAAATTGGCCTTCGAAGCGGTCTTGGATCACAAACCCGACTATGCCCGATATCTGCACTGGTTTCTGCAACAACGCGCGATCAATGCTGGGAGACCAGAGGCCAATTCGGCAATTCGCGACGTGCTGCGGGGTCACGGCTGGCCTGTTTGAACGAAAAAGGGCGCCACAAAAGGGCGCCCAGTTCCAAACGTTTCAGCGGGAAACTTAGATAGACTCTTCAATCCAGCTTTGCAGTGCCGCTTTTGGGGCCGCGCCCGCTTTGTTCGAAATCACTTCACCGTTCTTGAAAACGAACAGCGCAGGAATGCCGCGCACGCCCATTTGTGCTGGCGAATTTGGGTTCTCATCGACGTTCACTTTGACGATCTTTACTTTGCCTTCCATCTCGGCAGACAGTTCTTCAAGTGCCGGTCCGATCTGTTTGCATGGGCCACACCATTCTGCCCAGAAATCCACAACAACGGGGATGTCGGACTGGCGCACTTCGGCGTCAAAGGTTGCGTCGGTCACTGCTACGGTTGCCATCAGGTCACTCCTTGGCGAAAATTTATGAATGCTGAAACTAGGAACCCACGCCCCGATGGTCAAGGTGTTGCAAGACCGATCAGCGCATCGTGAAGAAGATCTTCCGGCAAAACCATCAAAGAACCGGTGTGCGTCCAAAGGATTGCGGCTTCGATCGTATGATCCGGATAGATCGCGCTGAGCGCTTGGTGGTAAGCGGCCAATTGGCGTTGCAGGCCAAGCGGGGTTTGCGGGGGTGTGTCAGGTACGAGCTTGTTGGATTTGTAGTCAATCGCGGTAATTTTTTGATCAGTTATGATCAGTCGATCAATCGCGCCATGAATGCGCCCGATCCCAGCAATATCGGCGGTGATATCAACCTCTGTCAACGCCTCGGTGGCCCATAACCATGCAAGGTCTGGTGTATCGATCAGTGTGATGATTTCTAGCACCAACGCCTGATCGTCTGACTGGATTAGGCGCAATCCAAGATCTAACCGTTTTTCAGACGGAACCATCGGCAAGTGTTCAAGCAGCTTATGGATCATCGTGCCGCGCGCTAAAGCGTCTTCAACGTCCAATTCAGACGGGTCGCCATTTATCACTTTTGGGCCACCAAATTCAGAGGGCGAAAGCGCCTTGGTTTTTTCTGGCATAATCACCGGACCAAAGTCGGGAACCGTGACATCACTGGTTTCGATGGGCGCGGATGTGACCAGCCGTGGCGCGTCCCAGCCCAATTCTGACACCCGTTTGATCGGTAAATCACCCAGCACTGCATCATAATCACCGCGCTGGGCCATGCCGTCGGCGACGATATTGTACCAGCTTGCATCACCCTCGCCTACATCACCCGCAGCCCCGACGATCAGCCATTTTTCAGCGCGGGTCATTGCCACATAAAGCAGGCGTAACCGCTCGCGACTTTGTTTTGCGATCACTTCGTCGCGCAAGGCAATGACGGCAGGGGCTGATCCCTTTGCTGGCGTTTTCCAGATCATATGATCGCCTGCGGGCAGCAGTTCTTGTTTGACTTGAATGTCGCGTTTGGCAGTGTCGGGCAGGATTACGATCGGTGCTTCAAGCCCTTTCGCACCATGCACCGTCATCACACGAATACGGTCGCCTTGGCTTTCCATCTGGCGTTTGACCTCAAGATCGTCGGTGTCCATCCATGTTAGGAACCCCGTTAAACTAGGCACGCCTGTACTCTCATATGCCAGCGCTTGGGACAATAACGCGTCGATCCCATCCTCGGCTTCCGGCCCCAAGCGGGCAAGCAGTTTGCGGCGCCCGTCGTGGCGGGTCAGGATTCGTTCGATCAGGTCATAGGGACGCAAAAAGTCCGACTTACCGCGTAGATCGTTTAGAATATCAAGCGTCGGGGTGGGGTCGGTGTTACGCAATGCTTCCCACAGAAACGATTTACCGCGATGATGTGACAGGGTGAAAAGCTGCTGTTCAGACCAGCCAAACAAAGGCGAACGTAGGGTAGCGGCCAAGGATAGATCGTCTTCGGGCAAAGCTAGAAACCGCAGCAAAGCAGCCAGGTCTTTAACCGCAAGTTCCGCACCGACGCGCAAACGGTCCGCGCCCGCGATCTTGAGGTCAGCAGCCTTACAAGCGCGGATGATTTCGGCAAAAAGCTCTGAGCGGCGTTGGACAAGGATCAGAAAATCGCCTTCTGTCACGGGGCGGCGGTTAAAGTTGCCGGAATTCCCATCTTCTACAGGCAGCGTTTCATTGGCGATGATGTATTTGATCTGGGCAGCTGTCCGCTGGGCCATCAATACAATGTGGTCGGTCGCACTTGGCTCATCGACGGGTTTGAACCATTCGCGAGTATCCTCGATCTTTGATTTCTCGATTACAGGCCACAAGTCGACGCGACCGGGCATGTTTTCCTTGAACGCGATGTGGTTCAGATTGTCGTCCATACCCGCGGCGCGATCACCGGCAAAAGTAGCATCGACCACTGATAGGATTGCTTGTGAGGATCGGAAAGAATGATCCAGTGACGTGACCTCGAATGGCTTTCCAATCGCTTTATGGGTGTCGTTGAAATGCGTTTTCATCTGATCAAATGCGGCAGGATCGGCCCCTTGAAACGAATAGATCGACTGCTTTTTGTCGCCAACGACAAAGATGGTGCGTTCGCGATCGGGACGCGCGCCTTCGCCTGTTGCAAACTCTTGGGTCAGCTGTTCGATCACGGCCCATTGGGTCGGGCTGGTGTCCTGCGCCTCGTCCACCAAGATGTGATCAATGCCCCCATCGAGACGGAACAACACCCATTGTGCTACGGTAGGATCAATAAGCAGCGCCTTGGCTTTGCGGATCAGATCGTCGAAATCCAATGCGCCCATCGCGAGCTTGCGGGCCTCGTAGGCCGGCACGAAAACTTCGGCAAAATCGTATAGCGCGCGGGTCCGCGCAAACGCGTCCATCGCCCAGAGATGCGCCTTTGCTGCAGCGACACGGTCCATCCATTCATGCACGGCGTCGGCGATTGGGGCCATCGCTTCGACCGCTTTAGTGTGGTTGCTTTGGGGAAAGTTGACAGACTTTGAATTGCACGTGCCAGCATAAAGGAAGAGACCAAAAAGCGTCTCTAACCCAGCCCAATTTGGATTTTCTAGATCGATCATTGCAAGTTGAGCGGCAATTTTTTTGTAAGAGGCCGCTTGATCGCGGAAAGCTTCTTTTATGGCATCAATGATAGCTCCCTCATCGCCCTGAAATGCCATTCGCAAGGCGTCATCGCGTTGGGCGTCAGGTTTGAGGTCCAGCAATGATTTGATCTGTTCGTCCACGAATGGAGCAGCAAAAGCATCACGTTTTCCTGCGACTTCTGCGGTGAACTTAGCCAAATCATCGCCAGTGAAATGCGCAAGCATCGCGTGGACGATCTGTTCACCTGGCCCAGTGACCATTGCATCCACGACCTCTGCCCGCAGGATTTCAGCCATGCGGTCTTCCATTTCGCGGAATTGTGGGCTGACTTGGGCCTCTAGTGGAAAGCGGCGTAAAACCCCAGCGCAGAACGAATGGATCGTTTGGATTTTTAGACCGCCGGGCGTCTCAATCGCGCGGGCAAACAGGGTACGTGCGCTGGCGAGTTGGGCGTCGTCGATGTGCTTGTCGACGCCAAGTTCCTGCAATTCGCCGCGTAAATCAGCATCTGCCATCATCGCCCATGCACCAAGGCGCTGAAACAGGCGGTTCTGCATCTCGGCCGCTGCTGCTTTGGTATATGTCAGGCACAGGATGTTCTGCGGCGAAACATCTTCAAGCAATAACCGTGCCACGCGGTCAGTCAAAACGCGCGTTTTGCCCGATCCGGCATTGGCCGAAAGCCAAGTTGATGTGCGCGGATCAGCGGCGTCCACTTGGCGCTGGGTTGCTGGGTTGCGGATCATTTCAGCACCACCGGTTTGGGGTCTTCGTTGGTGTCCCATTCGCCGTAACGCGACAGGTGGTCATAGGGGCTTTGGTCGGTTTTCAAGAATAGGGCTAGTCGGGCAGTATAGCCCCGATCTTGGTCTTGCCATCGGGCAAAAAGCGTCTCTAACTCAGCCCAAACTTGATCTGGGGGCTGCTTTGTCAATGGTGCGTCAACGTTCCGCATTGCGGCATTCACACCGATAAAACTGGCACCTGCGACTGTCTTGCGCCCGATCCCCTTGAAGGCACCGCGCTCGACCATCGCTGCCTCTAGCAAAAGCTGTTTGTCGAATTTCTCTTGCTGCGGGCCCGTTGGGACAACGCCCGTTTTGTAGTCATAAATTAGAGCGTCATCATCATCCGTCAGATCGATCCGATCCGCCTTGCAGGTCAGTTTAACACCGGTCGCAGCGACATCGATTTCGCCCCACGCCTCGGTTTTGCGGTCTTCGGCGCGGGCTTGCCGTTCGCCTTCGTCCGCAAGAAACTTGTCCGCAACGCGGTCCATGCGCGCGATCCATTGGGCGCGAACGGTTGGCCAAGGGCATTGCGCCGTGAATTCTTCAAGTGCAATCCGCATGAGCGTTTCGCGATCCGCAGGGCCGTGGCTGTCGGTTATAAAACGCTCGAGGATCTTGTGCACGATAATCCCGCGCAAAGGCGCATCAGCGCTGGGAACCAACGGATCAAGTTGTGATAACCGCAAAACCTTGCGTGCATAGATCGCAAAAGGGTCGCGGATCAGTGTTTTAATTTGCGTCACAGATAGCTGATCGGGTCGCGCGTGTGGCGGCGGGCATGGTGATGGTCGCGGTTCTGGGTCTGTCCGGTGCGTGGGGGCAGAGAGCTTGGCAGCCCTTTCCGTCCACAAAGTACCGCGCGCCAACATCGCCTTGAGTGCTGATTGCCCATTCTGGTCGGGCAGTCCGTTGAGTAGATTGGTCAAACGGTTCACCCAACGTGACGGCACAGTTTCCGCGTCGGCCGATCGCTTTGCTCGTGTGATCCAGACCTCTTTGCCTGCCACGGCTTGTTGATAATCATGCGCCGAAAGCCCGATCCGGCGTTCGGGCAGCAAAAGCCCTGCCTTGGCCCGCATCACGCGGTTCAGCCATGGATCGGGTGCTGGTGCTTCGGGCCAAACACCGTCGTTCATGCCGCCAAGGATGGTCAGATCGACCCCCTGCACGCGTGCCTCGAGAGTTCCCCAAATCAGGATATTGGGATGGCCTGCGTCACGGTCACGTACCATGCCTTCGTTGATGACACCGCCGAATAACGCGGCATAGTCGCGCGGGGTCATCAAGCCACCAGCAGGTGCTGCCTTGCGCAGGTCTTCGCAAATGCGGACAGCTTCACGTCCTGCGGTTTCAGCCCATAATCCGCCGGAACCTTCAGAATTTGGTCCGGCGCAAAGGGCTTGGGCCAAATCGATGTGCTGTTCGAGGTATAGGCCAAGGGGTTGGACGCTAGCGTCTTCATGTCCTGTCACCAGACCAGCGAGCCATGCTGCCCATGCACCGCGATCATCGGCCTTTCCTGCCCAAGCAAGCAGGTGGCCAGACGTTGGAAAAGGTGGACCCCAGCGGCGCAAGTGGAGTTCTAGGTCGCGGGTATGCCGCAAGTGATCACCGCGGTCGGGATGTTCGGAATGGCACAGCGGGTGTTTCAGCAGTGTCAGCAATGCCTCGCCATTCAATGCTTGCCCAAAAAGATCGGCGACATGACGCAAAAACCGACCCGGCGGAGACAATGCCAAAGGCGTACCAGCACTGTCGTCGGGCTTGATGTCCCAACGATCAAGCGCGGCGGTCACTTGACGGGTCAGCATGCGGTCGGGTGAAATCAGGGCTGCGGTTATGCCGTCTTCGGCTGCTTGACGTAGTCGCAGGGCGATCGTTTCCGCTTCGGCGCGGGGCGAATTTGCTTCGATCAACGTCAAACCGTCAGTTGCCTTAAGAAGATCGCCCAAAGCAGGACCATCGGTTAGCCATTGGTTCGTCACGGGCGCAGGCCGCAAAGACAAAGAGATCAGCGCATTTCGATCTGGATGAACGGGTCGCGCATCTGTCCATAGATGCACATCACGATACCTAAAACCGATTAAATCCATCAGCCGCTTAAACCGGAATTGGGGATGGTCCTCGGCGGTCATGTTGTCGTCCATCGCGTCCCAAACTTGATCGGGCAAATCAAAATCATATCCGGGCAGGATTATCGCGCCTTGCGGCAGTTTCGAGACAGCCTTCATGAACAAAGCAGTCGCACCGCGCGAACCAGTTGAACCGGCGACAATGATGGGGTGTGTAGGCGGCTTTTCAGTCCAGCGTTTGGCAAGGGCTTCTATGACCAACCGTTGACGCGCTTCTTTGTCAGGCTGTTCGTTTGCTTCGCCAAAAAACGGAGTGATGATATTCAGGAAACGCAGAGTCCGGTCCCAATGGCCCGACTGGTCAGACACATCAAGCTGGGCGATTGTGTCTGGGCTTACGCCCTCGCCCTGCATTTCGTCCATCAGTTTGGCAAGGCTATCTGATAGATCATATAGGGCAGCACGAGGTGCCAAGTCGGGTTCTTTTTCCAACAGCTTTGCAACAAATTGGGACAGCTCTAACCGGCGGGTAAGCGGCGAAACTGCTGGCGGCAGATCAAGTGAAACGGGGTCATCCGCAAGGTCAGTTACCAGCCGGATACG
>CBDTVI010000126.1:0-7000 GCA_965364065.1 uncultured Yoonia sp.
TTGTTGCAGCACAGGTGCCACTTGGTGCCGGTCTTGCGTTTTCTGACAAGTATAAAGGCAACGACCGTGTGACGTTTGCTTACTTCGGCGACGGTGCGGCCAACCAGGGTCAGGTTTACGAGACCTATAACATGGCCCAGCTTTGGGATTTGCCGGTCATTTTTGTGATTGAAAACAACGGCTACGCGATGGGAACATCTGTTGTACGTTCGACCAAGTCACCCTCACTTTGGGAACGTGGTGCGGCTTACGGCATCAAGGGCGAAGAAGTCGACGGAATGTCGGTTCTTGCCGTCAAAGAAGCAGGCGAGCGCGCTGTTGCGCACTGCCGCTCAGGCAAAGGCCCCTATATCCTCGAAGTTAAAACGTACCGCTATCGTGGCCATTCGATGTCAGACCCGGCCAAATACCGGACCCGCGACGAAGTACAGAAAATGCGCGACGAGCGTGACCCGATTGAACAGATCCGCGATATGCTGCTGACTGGCAAGCACGCCACTGAGGATGACCTCAAGGCGATCGATAAAGAGATTAAAGCCACTGTGAACGAAGCAGCCGAGTTTTCGAAAGAAAGCCCGGAGCCTGCTCTCGAAGAACTTTGGACAGATATTTACGCAAAAGTGGAGGCGTAAAAAATGGCAATTGAAATTCTCATGCCCGCCCTGTCGCCAACGATGGAAGAAGGCACCTTGGCCAAATGGCTTGTCAAAGAGGGCGACACTGTCGCCAGCGGTGACATCATGGCCGAAATCGAAACCGACAAAGCCACGATGGAGTTCGAGGCTGTTGATGAAGGTATAATCGGCAAGATTGTGATTGCCGAAGGAACCGAAGGTGTGAAGGTCAATGCGGTAATCGCGATCTTGGTTGAAGAAGGCGAAGATGTGCCAGCCGCCAGTAGCGCGCCTGCCGCTGCGGCCCCTGCTGCCGAGGCACCTGCCCCGTTGGCCGCACCTGCTGTTTCAACAGCACCTGCCGCACCCGAAGCTGATGTAACACCAGATTGGCCTGCTGACGTTGAAACCAAGCCGACCACAGTGCGTGAAGCGCTGCGTGACGCGATGGCCGAAGAGATGCGCAGCGACGAAGACGTGTTTTTGATGGGTGAAGAAGTCGCAGAGTACCAAGGTGCTTATAAGATTTCCCAAGGTCTGCTGGACGAATTTGGTGCCAAGCGCGTCATCGACACGCCGATTACCGAGCATGGTTTTGCTGGTATCGCCACGGGCGCTGCTTTTGGCGGCCTCAAGCCGATTGTCGAATTCATGACGTTTAACTTCGCCATGCAAGCTATTGACCACATTATCAACTCTGCCGCTAAGACACTTTATATGTCTGGTGGTCAGATGGGTGCACCTATGGTGTTCCGTGGTGCCAACGGTGCCGCCGCCCGCGTCGGCGCGCAGCATTCGCAGTGTTATGCCGCTTGGTATATGCAGGTACCGGGCCTGAAAGTTGTCATGCCGTACTCTGCCGCTGATGCGAAGGGTTTGCTGAAAACAGCGATCCGTGATCCGAACCCTGTTATCTTCCTTGAGAACGAAATCATGTACGGCAAGCAGTTTGATGTGCCTGTTATGGATGACTTCACCATTCCTCTCGGCAAGGCCAAGATCGAACGCAGCGGCGATGATGTGACAATCGTCACCTTCAGTATTGGTGTGACTTATGCCTTGGCCGCCGCTGAAAAGCTGGCCGAAGAAGGTATCAGCGCCGAAGTGATCAACCTGCGTTCAATTCGCCCGATGGATACCGAAACAATCCTCGCGTCTGTGCGTAAAACAAATCGCTGTGTGACCGTCGAAGAAGGGTGGCCGCAAGGCAGCGTTGGTGGCTACATCAGCAACGTGATCATGCAGCAAGCCTTTGATCATCTGGACGCCCCAGTGATCAACTGCACGGGTAAGGATGTTCCGATGCCCTATGCCGCAAACCTTGAAAAACATGCTTTGCTGACCGTCGACGAAGTCGTCGATGCCTGCAAGCAAGTAACCTACCGTTAAGGAGACAGCGCAATGCCAACAGAAATCCTGATGCCCGCCCTGTCCCCCACCATGGAGGAAGGCACGCTTGCCAAATGGCACGTCAAAGAGGGCGACACCGTGTCCTCTGGCGATATTATGGCTGAAATTGAAACCGACAAAGCCACGATGGAATTCGAAGCCGTCGACGAAGGTGTGATCGGTAAGATCGTGATCGCCGAAGGCACCGAAGGCGTAAAAGTGAATGCCGTCATCGCAATCTTGCTTGAAGAAGGCGAAAGCGCTGATGATATCGGTGCGGCTTCGGCAGCACCTGCGCCAAAGGCGGCACCTGCTGCTGCAGCAGCACCAGCGGCGACAACCGCTGCGGCTCCTGCCCCTGCAGCGCCAGTCAAAGAAGGCACACGTGTCTTTGCGACCCCACTTGCGCGCCGCATTGCGGCGGACAAAGGTTTGGACCTGACTAGTATTTCAGGGTCAGGCCCGCATGGCCGCATCGTCAAAGCGGATGTTGAAAACGCAACTGCTGCTCCGAAAACTGCAGCTCCTGCAGCCAAGGCTGATGCGCCTGCCGCTGCGGCCGGTGCTGCGATGGCAATGGGCCCATCAACGGATGTCATCTTGCAAACATATGCAGATCGCCCGTTTGAAGAGGTCAAACTGGACGGAATGCGTAAGATCATCGCGTCTCGCTTGACCGAAGCCAAGCAATCGGTGCCGCATTTCTATCTGCGCCGTGACATCCAATTGGACGCGCTGATGAAATTCCGCAGCCAGTTGAATAAACAGCTTGAGCCACGCGGCGTGAAGCTGTCGGTCAACGACTTCATCATCAAAGCCTGCGCGCTTGCCTTGCAGCAAGTCCCAGATGCGAACGCAGTTTGGGCCAATGATCGCACGCTGAAGTTTGAAAAATCTGACGTGGCTGTGGCCGTCGCAATCGAGGGTGGTTTGTTCACGCCCGTGTTGCGCGATTCAGAGATGAAGTCGCTGTCAGCGCTGTCTGCAGAGATGAAAGATCTTGCTGGTCGCGCCCGTGATCGCAAGCTGGCACCGCATGAGTATCAAGGCGGAAGTTTTGCGATTTCCAACCTTGGCATGTTCGGCATTGATAACTTTGATGCGATCATCAACCCACCACATTCGGCCATTCTGGCTGTTGGTGCGGGCACGAAAAAGCCAATCGTTGGTGTGGATGGTGAACTGACGGTCGGGATCGTGATGTCGACGACATTGTCTGTCGATCACCGTGTGATTGATGGGGCGTTAGGTGCGAATTTGCTCAATGCAATCAAAGACAACCTAGAGAACCCACTGACAATGCTCGCCTAAAAAATAAGGCCGCGCGACGAAAACGTCAGGCGGCCTATTCCTTGCAACGCCGGTTCCTTTCAGGAGCCGGCGTTTTGCATTCTACATTACGGCGTTCAGGATTTGATCCATCGAGATTGACGGCTGCGAACACCCCGCCTCGCCTACAATTTTCGCAGGCACACCTGCGACTGTCTTCATCGGGGGCACTTCTTCCAGCACGACCGAACCAGCCGCGATCCGGCTGCAACGCCCGACTTTGATATTGCCCAAAACATGTGCGCCCGCACCGATCAACACCCCATCGCCAATCTTTGGGTGACGGTCGTCATCTTCTTTGCCAGTACCGCCAAGCGTGACCGAATGCAGCATTGAGACGTTGTCGCCCACGACTGCGGTTTCACCAATCACTATGGAATGCGCGTGGTCGATCATGATCCCTTGGCCGATTTTGGCGGCAGGGTGGATATCGACGCCGAACATCTCGCTGGTGCGCATCTGGATAAAATAGGCCAAGTCTTTGCGGTCGTTTTCATACAGCCAATGACCAAGACGGTAGGCCTGAACAGCCTGAAAGCCCTTAAAGAACAACAGCGGCTTCATAAATCTGTGGCATGCTGGATCACGGTCATAGGTGGCCACCAGATCGGCGCGCGCAGCGGCGGCCAGTTCAGGGGCCTCCACATAGGCTTGATCTGCGATTTCACGCAAAATCTGTTCCGACATTTCAGGCGACGAAAGCTTCATCGAAATGCGGTACGCCAATGCGCCCTCGAACGTTTTGTGGTGCAAGATACCTGCATGGATCAGCCCGCCCATCAACGGCTCTGCGGCGATAGCATCTTCTGCCTCGTGGCAGATACGATGCCAGACGGGATCAAGCTTTGTCAGGTTGGGTTGCAAATGTGGCATCGCGCTTACCTCTGTTCGTTTCACCATCTATCTGTAGTTCACATAGGGGCTGCAAGCCAAGAATAAAGCTGTGATGGGTTACTTCACAAGGATTGATCAATCCAAATGGCACTGCAATGCCTTGATAACACTTGCAAAGGCGTCGAGGTTACTTTTGTCAAAACTTTCCAAGCGGCCCGTTTGGGGGTGACGTGAAGCCGCCGACATCAAGGTCCCCGTCCCAAATACGACATGCGGCTTGCGCAGGCGTTTACGGTATGTGTCAGCCAGATCAGCTTGCGCAATCAACTGTGCTGCCAATGCAGGTTGTCCTTTGGGCGCGCAGCACAGCAAGACCCGTGCTGCGGCCTCTATATCGGCCAACTGCACGGGTCTCATGGCCCGATATGCACAACTGCAAAGGGGCCTGCCCCAAAGCGCGCAGAGATTTGGGCGACCGCCACATCAAAGCCCCCCGTTCCAACATCAGCGGCAAGGGTGGCCGCGTTGTACGTCCAAGACGGCGACAAAAGCGTGACTTCGCGTTTGACCGCCCCGTTCTGGGTTATCCGCAAAAGATAGCCTTCGGTGTCTTCGCCAAGCGGCACGTCGCCGTCTGCCCAGATATCCCCGTCGATGCGCGTGCATCTGATCCAGTTGACCGCAGCACCGCCATTTGCACGCACAGCCCGCAGATGCGCCACCGGATAGGGTCGCAACCCGATGCCTGCAAACACATGGCTTTCATAGCGATAGCTTGGGTCAGTGAGCGGTTGCTGTGCCGGGCCAAAGCGGAAATGCCGCGCCGTCCCACGTGACGCGCTTGGCAGGTTGATCTGGGTTGGGACCGCGTTCAGTAGGACCACTTTTGCACCTGCAGACCAGCTTTGCGGCATGATGCCCCAACTGCCGGATTGCCCACGCAACAGGCCCGACAGCGCAAAGCATCCTGCAGACAGTGGTGTTGCTTTTTGGAACTGCAACACCTCCCAGTCATCAACTGACCCGCCCCCGATTGCGATGGTGTTTGCGCCAGCCAGCAATGCCTCGGACGTCGCACTACTCAGCGCGCCGCTGACGAGTGTGACCTCTAACGCGGCTTGCCTGTCCCAAATGCCGATCGGACCTGCATTCAGTGCCGTTTCAGTCACACCGATTACAGCGGCCTCGCCCAGCGTTTCAAGAAGCGCATAATCGCTGTCTTGCGGCGCGCCATAAACTGCGATGCGGCCCGGCCATGGCCTGCCAGTTGCAGCGACATAGGGTGCGTGCGGAACTTCGTCGCCGGTCAAAAGCGGCAGATCAAGGAACAGTACCTCGGCGGGGATAGGGCCGACGAACGGCGTCATCGCAGCCGCTTGTTCACCGCCACGTTGGACGCGGTCCACTTCGGCATCGACGCGCGTGGCTTGGGCAAGGCGCAGGCCCGCCTCTTCGATCCTGTCGATCCGGTAAAGGCTGGTGGCGTCTGCGGTTTCAAGCGCTACGACATCGCCCGCGCTAATTTGGGATTGCGAGGGCGGCAGCGCAAATTCGGCTGTGTCACGTCCGACGCGTGCCTCTTGCAGCCAGCGGGCCACGATGCGCGCGCCCTCTTTGCGGGTCAGGGCCAATGGCAGTTCGTTGCGGGTGACTGAAATCGTGGCCTCATCTGGCATGATCGCCTCGGATGCGATCGCGTCATAATGCCCTTCGGCATTCACAAAGGCCAATTGCACGCGCCCTGCGATTTCCGCCGCTGCCGCGCGGGTGAGGCTCAGTGCTTGGTCGCGTTCTGGATCAAGTGCGAGGGTATCAGGCGTCAGTAAGAAATCTGCCGCGGCCCGTCTGTTGCGAAAAATCAGAACACCGTCCCGCTCAATCGCGTCAAATCCGTAGGCCAGCATCAGTGGTTGCAGGGCGGCGCGTCCTGTCCCGCTATCACTCACGATATAGCCGCGCACGACCCCGAACAGGCTTGTCACATCGTAGTGGGTCACGCCGGAACGGTCGCAGATTTCAGCAACGACCGACGCCAGGCTACAATTCGTCGCCCGCCCGTTCAGCATCGCGCCAGCAGCGTAATCACCGCCGTCAGACCACATAGATTGATTGCCCGGCCAATAGGGATAAGGGCGCGGATCCCAACCATTGGCATGCATCCGGTCGGTGTCCAGCATCCGCCCTGCGTATTGATCTGATGCAGGGTTGTTTCGAGCGTCGGCGTAGTGGTCACCAACTGCACGCAAATATTGCAATTGCATCAGATCATCACGCGCCCCGTTTGAGAAATAAGGGGCTTGCGTGACCGGATCAATCTGATTGGCACCTTTATCAACCGCCGCGCAGCCCGTCTGCATAAACCACACCGGCTTGCTGCGCGGCATCCATGCTGTTGGTGTCAGTGCGCGCTGCCCAGATGTGCGCGGATAATGCGCATTCCCCCACCACCCCGCGAGGTCTTTGGATCGCCACACCCATGGCTCGCCTTCATCATCCGTGATGGGCGTGCGCAACTGGGCAGCGCGGGCCTCGGGTGTTTCATAAACCCAGTCATAGCCTTCGCCGCCCGCAACGTTGCCCGTCAAATAATCGAGATCGTAGATCGCACCTGACAAGGCATCACGGTGGCTTTCGCCTGCGCGCCAATCCGCCAAGGGCATACGCGCGTTTATACCGACAAAGTCGATATTCGGGTCTGCCCAAAGTGCATCAAGCGGGAAATACCTGTCTTGCGTGCCAGCAGGTGAAAACCCACGGTATTCGTCATTGTCCGCTGCATAGCTAATCTGGCAATCCGGCCCCAATATTGCACGCACATCGGCGGCAAGTGCCAT
>CBDTVI010000127.1:0-6936 GCA_965364065.1 uncultured Yoonia sp.
CTAGAGATTTGCTTGGGTCGCCAGTGCTTTTGACCCCCCCCCGATCGAAACTGTTGAAGCTGTCGAAACTGTCGAAACTGCGACCGCGCATATTAACGATGTAGATCAGGCAGCCCAAGACCCTGTCGTGCAGGTTGCTGATGCAGACGATGCGTCTGATGATCAAGACACGTCTCTTTTGACCGACATTGACGTCAACATCGACAATGAAACATTGCGCGCCTTGGTGATCGCGACGGTTCACGAAGAACTTAGTGGCGAAATGGGCGAACGCATCACGCGCAACGTCCGCAAACTGGTTCGCCGCGAGATCAACCGCGTTTTAGCGACCTACGAAATCAGCCAAGACTAGTGCGCAAGCGTGAGTAGCTGATCAATATCCATATGCGTTTCAAGATGGTCGGCAAGACGATCTAGCGTGTCTTGCACGCTGGCGTCGTAGTTGTGCGCTGTCACGGGTTTGCCGAGTTGGGCGAGGAACGTGCTGCGAAATGTGTCTGCCGTGAAAAGACCGTGCAGATAGCACCCCATCACGCGGCCATTCGCTGACGCCGCCCCTTCTCCACGCCCATCCAGCGACAACCAAGCGCGCGCGCAATCGGGGCCTGTGGTCACGCCGATATGGATTTCGTAGCCACTGACTGGATCGCCCGTGGGCAAGTAGGTGGCTTGCGATAATGCCAAACGCTTTTGCGGGGCCATAACGGTGCTGACATCCAAAAGCCCCAGTCCTACCACGCGCGCAGGCGCACCTTCGATCCCATCATCGTCGATAATCTCGCGGCCCAGCATCTGATAGCCACCGCAGACGCCCAGCACATGCCCACCGCGCCGGACATGCGCTTGCAGATCGATATCCCAGCCTTGAGCGCGGAAATGCGCGAGGTCCGCAATCGTGGATTTGGACCCGGGAATGATGATCAGATCGGCGTCGCCGGGCAGGGGCCTGCCTGCTTCGATAATCTCGACGCTGACACCAGGGGTCGCGGACAACGGATCAAGGTCATCGAAATTGGCAATGCGGTTCAGGCGTGGCACAGCAATTTTGATGTCGCCGCCTGTCTTGCTAGCGATATCCATGACGTCTTCGGCGGGTAGTTTCCACGCATCGGCGAACCATGGGATGATGCCAAGCGGGGCCCATTGTGTCCGGTCCGCGATGATATCCATTCCGTCGTGAAACAGCGTTGTGTCGCCGCGAAACTTGTTGATGGCAAAGCCTTTTATAAGCGCCTCGTCCTCGGGTGGCAGAACCGCATGGGTGCCGACAAGCTGCGCGATCACACCGCCACGGTCGATGTCGCCAATCAGCACGACGGGGACATTTGCGGCGGATGCAAAGCCCATATTTGCGATGTCACCTGCGCGCAGGTTTACCTCTGCGGGGCTGCCAGCGCCTTCAATAATCACTAAATCACGGCCTTGCCCAATGCGCCCAAAGCTTTCCAGAACGGGTGGCAACAGTTTTGATTTCTGCTTGCCGTAGTCGCGCGCCTTCATCGTGGCAAAACGCTTGCCTTGCACGATGACTTGCGCGCCGATGTCCGTTTCCGGTTTCAGCAGGACGGGGTTCATATCTACCAAAGGTTCCAATCCGCAGGCCAGCGCTTGCAGGGCTTGCGCGCGGCCGATTTCGCCGCCGTCTGCGGTCACGGCTGCGTTGTTGGACATGTTCTGCGGCTTGAACGGGGCGACTGACATGCCGCGCCGCACGCAAGCCCGCGCGATGCCTGCAACCAGCATAGATTTTCCGACGTTCGAGCCCGCCCCTTGGATCATGATTGCCTTGGTCATCGCGTTCCCCTTCGGCTAACTTCATAGGCGCGCACGGGGCGCAGGGAAAGACTATGAACACGCCAGCGCATCTGATTTTTGGCCTGACCGCATTTGGTAAGGCCGGTCGACCTGCGGTGACGGCTGCTGCGTTTGTGGGGGCGATGCTGCCTGACTTGTCGCTTTATCTGTTGGTGGGGTGGCATTTGCAGGTTCTGGGAACTGATCCGCAGGTCGTTTTTGGGCAGCTTTACTTTTCGGACAGCTGGCAAAGCATTTTCCGGATCGATAATTCGTTTATCTTGTGGGGGATCGCGTTTGCACTGGGTGCGATGTTGCGCGCGCCGGTTGTGATTGCCTTATGTGGCGCGGCGCTGTTGCATTTGGGATTTGATTTTTTGCTGCATAACGACGATGGGCGGGCGCATTTCTGGCCGCTCACCAATTGGGTTTTTCAAAGCCCTGTGAGTTATTGGGATCCCGATCACTATGGCAACATCGCTGGCGCGGTCGAGGTCGCATTGTCGTTGCTGTGCTGCGGCATCTTATGGCGGCGATTTGTGGGGCGGTGGATGCGCGTGCTTATCGTGCTGCTTGGCCTGATCGAGTTCGCACCGTTCATCATCTTTGCACTGATGTTTGCAGGACCCTGAAACGCAAAACGCGGCCCCAAGGGACCGCGTTTTTGATCAGTTCAAAGTCGCTTGGCTTATGCAGCGCGCGCTTCTTGTTCTGCAGCGTTGCGGCGTTCGCTTTCTTCGCGTGACAGGGCCACGGATGTGCGCACACCTTTGCCAACAAAGTCCATCAGACCGCTGACGACACGCTCGTTAGGGTCGATTCCAGCGCAAGACAGTACTTCACGTCCATCACGTGAACGCGCCCAACGCGCGATCTGCTCTGGTCCGTTGCCGTATTTCTTATCGTCTGCAATCGCATCATCCAGAGCGGCCAGGACAACAGCTGCAAAGAGCTTACGGGCGCGGTTACCTTGTTCATTGTTGAACGCTGTACCGTCGACGAAATCTCGCATCATGTATCCTTTTTTTGCTCTTGTAGTTCTAGCGTGATGGCCTTTATGCCTGTTCTTAAGCGATTCGGGGACACTCATTTTGCATAGCAGATATGCTATTTATGCATAGCTTGAGTGCGTTGAAATCGCCAGTTTTGATGATCTTGTCAGACCCTCACTCGGCAGATATAGGCTGACCCAACGCGCATTCAACCTTAACCCCTGTATTTGAGACGTATTTACCCATGCCCAAAATCAACGGTAACGAAATTCGCCCCGGAAACATTCTGGAACATGAAGGTTCTCTTTGGGGTGCCGTAAAGGTTGACCATGTGAAACCCGGCAAAGGTGGCGCGTTTGCGCAGGTTGAAATGAAGAACCTCCGCGATGGTCGCAAATTGAACGAACGCTTCCGTTCTGCGGATAAGGTCGAGCGCGTGCGTTTGGATCAAAAGGACCAGCAGTTCTTGTTTGGGGACGGCGACATGCTGACCTTTATGGACACTGAGACCTACGAGCAGATCGCACTGCCTGCCGATATCCTTGGTGATCGCCGCCCGTTTTTGCAGGACGGCATGACCGTTAAGATTGAATACTACGGTGAAGAAGCGCTTAGCGTTAGCTTGCCGCAAAAGGTTGTTTGCAAGATTGCCGAAACAGAACCTGTCGTCAAAGGTCAAACGGCTGCCAACAGCTTTAAGCCTGCGACATTGGAGAACGGTGTGCGTGTGATGATCCCGCCATTCGTAGGCCAAGACGAAGATATCGTCGTGAATACTGAAACGTTCGAATACGCCGAACGCGCCTAAATCATGTCAGGCGGGTGAGCGTCGCTTCCCCCGCCTGCATCACACCTTCTGCGCGGTCAAAGCGCAGGAAGGCCAACGCCTGATCCCCTGAAATTGTATATAGTGTGCCAACGGGTTTGCCGTCTGCGGTGATTGCGTCACCTGCTTTTGCAGTGCCGCTGATCTGGACGCGTCCCAGACCCTTTTTCAGAACTGTTTTGTGCTTCATCCGCGCAACGATTTCTTGGCCGACAAAGCAGCCTTTCTTGAAATCAACGCCATTCAGCGCCTCGAAGCCGGCTTCAAGGATATATGTGTCTTCGGTCAACTCGACGCCCGTTGTTGGGACTTGGTTGGTCACTTGCAGCGCGGTCCAGTCAGTATCGTCGCTGATGTTGGTGTCGCCGTATGCCCGCCAGCCCATTGCTGGGTGGCGCGGGTCTGCCATTGCGCCATCAGGCATGAGGCCGGTCCCGCGTGACACAATCAGATCGGTTTGCGAAATCTCAACGGCGGCGCGCAGGCGGTACATCATCAAGCGTTGACCAAGCATCTGCGCATGCGATGTGGCCACATCGACCAGCAGGCGGTCGTCTTGGCCAATGACAAAGAAATCCGCCATGAACTTGCCCTGCGGGGTCAACAGAGCGGTATAAATAATGCCACCTGCCGCCTTAGCCACATCGTTTGTGACCAGTCCTTGCAAGAAGTTGATCCGGTCATCGCCGCTGATCGAAATGACTGTGCGTTCAGGCATCATCTTTGCTTTCTGTTTGCGAAAATTGCAGGCGGTGAAGATCGGCGTAGATCCCACCCCGTGCAAGCAAGGTATGGTGATCGCCTTGATCGACAACCCGTCCTTGGTCCATCACGACGATTGAATCGGCATTGCGGACCGTGGAAAGACGGTGCGCGATGACCAGCGTCGTCCGGCCCGTTGCAAGTTTCTCTAACGCTGATTGCACAATCGCCTCTGACTTGGTGTCTAGCGCGCTTGTTGCTTCGTCTAACAGCAGAATAGGCGTGTCGCGCAACAGTGCCCGCGCAATGGCGACCCGTTGGCGTTGCCCGCCTGACAAGTTCGAGCCGCGCGGGCCAGCGGGGCTATCCAGACCATCGGGCAGTGCGGGTAGGAAATCAGTGACGTGGGCCGCATCTAGTACGGTCTTTAGCTGTGCATCGCTAACGTCATCGCGGCCTAAAAGGATGTTGTCGCGCAAGGTTTCATCAAACAGGGCGGCATCTTGGGTGACGACCGAAAACAGTCCGCGTAGATCGCCTAAATCGTAGTCGGTGATCGATACACCATCGATCGAAACGGTGCCCTGTTTTCCTTCAACCAAGCGGGTCAAGACGTTAAAGATCGTGCTTTTGCCCGCACCAGACGCGCCCACTAGCGCTGTTGTCTTGCCGGCAGCAGCGGTAAAGCTGGCACCACGTAAGACAGGCAAATCGCCATAATTTAGGTGCACGTCATCCAGCGCGATTTGTGGCGCATCCAAGGGGGCAGATTTGCCCTGCGAAGGCGATAAGATCGTCGGCTTCAGGTTCAGGACGTACTGCAGCCGCTCTACGCTTGCAGCAGCCATTTGCCATTGGCCGCTCATCAGCCCTAGCCTGCGCAAGGGGTCAAAAGCCAAGGACATCGCGGTAAAAAAGGCCATGAATTCGCCATTGGTTTTTTCGCCGCTGATGATCTCTGATCCGCCGTAAAGCATGACGCCCAGAAACCCGATGCCAGTCATGATATCAATCAATGCAGGCACTGCGGCTTGACCGACCGAAGTACGGACCTCTGCATCGACGCCTTGACTGATCAGGGTGTCGTAACGTTTGGCTTGATAGGCCTCGAGCGCGTTGAGTTTGATGGGATTAATGCCGTGAAATACCTCATCCAGGCGAGTAGAGATATTGCCTGCAATTTCGCGCGAATTGCGGGCGCGGCGGCGGATGTATGCCTGTACGAGGAGGGATGGTAGGATCAGCAGCGGGATGCCCACAACCGCGATCAGGGTCCACTTCCAGTCGATCCACAAGGCGACGGCCAGCAGGCCGATCAGTGAAACCAGATCGCGGGCAATTGCGGTCAGGATACTGCTCCAAACGCTATTAATAACGTTCACGTCGCCCTGCACTCGCTCGATCAATTGCCCGGGCGGGTGGATTTGGAAAAACCCGCTATCTAGGGTCATCAAATGGCGCAGTAAATGTCGGCGCATCGCGGCGGCTGTCAGTTGTTTGATCAACGACATTAAAATTCGCTGCCCGCCAGAGGTCACGGCGCGCACGAAAAAGATCCCCATAATGCCAAAGCCCACAAGATATAGCGCGTCGCGGTCACCTGCGGCGAAAACATCGTCGAACATCGGTTGGATCATGCGGCTAATCAGCGCCAGCATGGACCCTTCGATCATCATCAAACTGATTGCGCCAACCAGTAACCACTTTTGCGGGCGCAAATAATCGCGCCAAAGCCACCAGAAAAGCGTGGCCGCTGATTGCTGTTTGTCGGAATTCGCTTTGGGGATTGGCGGGGGCATCAAAAGCCTTTTGCGGAATGGGTCATGTTCGGTCTATTCGCAAATGGGGGGGCCGTGCAAGTTGGGCAAGGTTGACGCTGCCAAGTGCCGCGTTAGTGTCCGATCCAAACCACACTTACGGGATACGATTCATGTCACTGTCAAACGGCCGCGCCTACCTTGCTATTCCAGGACCATCGGTCATGCCTGACGCCGTTTTGCAGGCGATGCACCGCGCGTCGCCAAATATCTACGAAGGTGAATTGCATGACCTGACGGATAGTCTTGTGCCTGATTTAAAGGCTGTCGCCATGACGGATGCATATGTCGCGATCTACATCGGCAACGGCCATGCCGCTTGGGAGGCGGCGCTGTCCAATGTGATGTCGCGCGGGGATACGGTGCTGGTTTTGGCCACGGGGCGGTTCTGTGTCGGCTGGGGCGAAATGGCAGCGGGTCTGGGTGTGAAGGTCGAAACAATTGACCATGGGGATCACGCGCCGATCGATTTGTCACGCGTTGCAGATGTGCTGGGTGCCGACAAAGAAGGTCGCATCAAAGCGGTGTTGGCTGTGCACGTCGATACGTCGACGAGTGTGAAAAACGACATCGCCGGTCTGCGTGATGTGATGGATAGCGTGGGGCATTCCGCGCTTTTGATGGCTGATTGTATCGCCTCACTGGGCTGCGACCGGTTCGAGATGGACGCGTGGGGCGTCGATGTGACAGTGGCGGCCAGCCAAAAAGGATTGATGACGCCTGCGGGGGTTAGCTTTGTCTGGTTCAACGAAAAGGCGGACGCGGCGCGCGGAAATTGTGTGACCCGCTATTGGGATTGGCGTCC
>CBDTVI010000128.1:0-6858 GCA_965364065.1 uncultured Yoonia sp.
TCTGATGGTCAGGCAGTAGCGCTCTGGTCAGAGAATGATGACGAGATATTTGGGGGTACGAATGGCATTGAAAGCAGCGTGACAATGCCAGCTCCACTATTCTTTCGACCTTTGAAATAGCAACGATAGCAAGCCAAGTGCTGCAGAAACTATTATTAGAAGAAGCGACACAGCATTCAAAACCGGTGTGGACCCATGTTTGAGCTTATCAAACATCGTAATCGTCAAAGGAGAGTCCGATCCGACAAGCATAAGTGTCGTGTTGAAATTCTCAAAGCTCATTAAGACGGCGACAACCCCTGCCCCGACGATTGCAGGCAACAGAAACGGCAGAGTGATCTGGCGAACTGCACCCCATTTTGTCGCGCCAAGATTTAGGGCAGCCTCTTCGAGGCTCAAGTCGAACTTCTGTAGACGTGCCGAAATGACCAGCGTTGCAAAGGTTGTGATGAATGAGAACTGACCGAGAACAACAAGGATCAGGCCAGGGCGCAGCCCATCGAACCATAATTCGGTCGCATCCTCCAACGTGTTCGCGACGGAACTTGCAAAGACCAGAATGGAGATGCCAAGGATGACACCTGGAATGATCAGTGGAAGCAGCATCAATATATATAGAAAGCCTTTGCCACGAAAATCATAGCGCACGAACAAAAACGCATTGCAAGTTCCAACGGCTATCGACAGCCCCGACACCCAGACCGCCACAAAAGCAGACGTCCCGATCGCGCGCAAAATAGACCGTTCGTGAAACACCCCGATAAATGGCGCCTCAGTCCCGAAAAACCACGCCATCGTGAAACCTTCCCACGGCAACGACGGGAAGACGCTGTCGTTGAACGCGAAAACGCACACGACGGTCAATGGCAAAGCAAGATAGATAAAAAATAGCGTTACGTAGGCACGGTATGACCATTTCAATGCGGCGGACTGCGGAACTGTGGGGATCATCTTAGCGCCCCATCGTGTCGGACAAGGATTGGCGCGACAGCTTTAGCCCAACAAACACAATCGTGGACGATAGCGCCAAAAGCAAAAACCCGAACGCAGACCCAAGTTCCCAATTAAAGCGGGTTATGAATTGGGTGTAGATCAGGTCAGTGAACCAAAGACTGTCTTTACCGCCAAGCAGAATGGGCGTCAGATAATTTCCCAACGACAGCATGAACACCACGATACACCCCGACACGATGCCGGGCATGGCGTGGGGGATCACGATCTCGCGCAGGATCGAAAGCCCCGATCCGCCCAAATCATAGCCAGCTTCAATCAAACTATCGTCTAAACTATCAAGGGTGGTGACCAAGGGCACGATCATGAACAAGATCGATGTGTAAACCAACCCCACCATGATGGCCGCATCGTTGTACAAAAATTCAACCGGTCCTTGAATGACGCCGACATATTGCAAGAAATTGGACAGCACACCGGTTTCGCGCAGCAGGATCATCCAACCAAAGGTGCGCACAAGCTCGGACACCCAAAACGGGATCAAGCACATCAAAAACAACGTGGTTTTCGTACGCCCTCGCATCATCTTTGCAATGTAATAAGCAATGGGAAACCCCAACACCAATGTCAGAAACGTTGTCATAATCGACATAACTGCGGTGCGCGCAAAGGTGCGCCAATACAGCGGTTCATTAAAGAAAACTGCATAGTTTCCAAGGCCCGTTTCATATTCACGAACCCCAACTTTTTCGCTGATAGATACGAAAAATAATCCGATATGGGGCAAAATAATCAATGTCACCAGCCACAAGAGTAGCGGCGACAAAAGCAGATAAAACCCAAGTTTGGACCGATCAGATACCATCTATGTGGCCTCGGACGCAAAACAGCGCGCCTGCGTCGGGGTCCAATTGGTATAGACCGTGTCGCCTTTCGCAAGACCCAGAAAGGCACCAGTTTGTGGCAGCGTGACTTGGATCGTTTCACTTGATTTTGGATGGCGCAAAATGACAAGGCTGTTTGCGCCGTTGAACAACACGTTGTCTACAATCCGTTCGCTGGCATTAGGGTAGTCGGCGCCCAGCAAAGGGTCTTTTGACAATGCGATCGCCTCGGGTCGCACGAACATTTGCGCATGCTGCCCGATTGCAGGCACGCCAGACGTCGCCTGCCCATGGATTTCGATCCCTCCATCCACCAGCAACGAAACTATTTTCCCATTTACGGCGGTGACTTTGCCCTCAAACCGGTTGGCATCCCCAACGAAACCCGCAACGAAAGCGTTCGCGGGTTCGTAATACAATTCCTTTGCGGTGCCAATTTGGTCAAACCGCCCTTTGTTCATAACAGCGATATTGTCACTCATGACCAAAGCCTCGGATTGATCGTGGGTGATGTAGACGAAGGTCGTGTTGAATTCGGCCTGAAGGGACTTCAGTTCGATCTTCATATGTTCGCGTAACTTTAGATCAAGCGCGCCAAGCGGTTCGTCCAGAAGCAGCACATCAGGTTCCAAAACCATGCAGCGCGCAATCGCGACACGTTGCTTTTGGCCGCCCGACAACTGATCAATTTGACGGTCCTCGATACCAGGCAATCCGACCCGTTCAAGCACCCGGCCGACCCGTGTTTTAATCTCGGATGCAGACACACCGCGTTGACGCAAACCAAAGCCTACATTCCGGCCAATATTCATCATCGGGAACAGCGCAAGATGTTGAAAAACCATAGACACGGGACGTTTGTTTGGCCCCACATCAATCATGGAATTGCCCTTAATCAAAAGGTCGCCGCTGGATGGAAATTGGAAACCTGCAATCATGCGCAACAGCGTGGTCTTGCCGCAGCCAGATGGGCCAAGGATAGAAAAGAAAGACCCCTGCGGAACTTCGAAATTCACCCGATCCACGGCGCGGAAATCGCCAAAATCTTTGGTTAGATCCCGGCACACAAGATCAGCAATTGGAGCCATTGGTTGTGACCTTTCCAAGTCGTAAATCAGGTCGCGAAGAAGGGCGCGACCGTGCGCCCTTCTAAACTTTTAATACAGACGCTTAGTTTGCGGCTTTGATGCGATCCAATGTTGCACCTTCAAGTGTTTCCAAACCTGCTGGAACTGGCGGATACCATTTGATGTTATCAATCGCCGCTTGATCAAAGCTCGCCTGATACCGTGCTTTGAGGTCTGCGCTGACGCCTGCGTCGCCATCAACTGCTGCGGTGAAATTGCCCGCAGTATTTGTGATCATCGCCGCCACGTCGGGGCGCATCACAAAATTGATCCAGTCATACGCCGCATCATCGGCACGACCACGTGACGGGATCACGAAGGTGTCAATCCAACCCAGCGCACCAGACGTAGGGGCAACAAATGTGATGTCTGCATCGTCCGCATTCAACTGCCAACCACCTGTATCCCAAGCCATCGAAGCCACGACTTCGCCGGAACGCAGCAAGTTCTTGATTTCATCGCCGCCATCCCAATACGTCTTTACGTTAGGCTTGCAAGCAATGAGCATTTCTTCGACTTGATCAAGAATCCCTTGATAGGCATCCGCATCCGCATATGCCGCGAATGGATCAAGCCCCATCGCAAATCCAAATCCGATGAGTGTTGGACGCTTAAGACGGTAGGACACGCTACCAGCAACAGACGCATCACACAGGTCGGTATAATCGCCGACTTGGCTGGCTTGTGCCGTGTTCACGACAAGGCCACTTGTGCCCCAAACGTGTGGTAGGCCGTAAACCTCGCCGTCAAATGTCGTATTGTCAGCAGTCGCGCTAAGCATTGAAGGAATGAACTGCGCACCGTCTACGCGGGACATATCGATTGGTTTGTAAATACCAAACTCTTCTTGTGCGCTTGTGATGCGGTCTTGGCTTGGTTGTGCAAGATCAAAGCCGCCACCGTTTGTCGCGCGAAGTTTTGCGATCATTTCTTCGTTGTTCGACGTGGTCACTTCGACGGTGTGACCTGTTTCTGCTTCGAACATCGCGATCACATCGTCAGGCGCATAACCACCCCACGTCAACAGCCGCAAAGTTTCGGCTGACGCTGCCGTTGTTGATAGGGCCGCGATAAGTACTGTCGTTGAGACTAATCCAAGTTTCATATCAATTTTCCATTTCTACGAGTTGTGATGAGGACCATTAAGGCGGTCCATCTATTGAGAGTCCATAGTTTTGCCTTGTAACGCATTTGCGACGCGCCAAGCCTGTTTAGATGATTTCAAGCAGCAGTTTCGTCGTGTTTTCTCGTGTCATTTCGATTGGGTTTCCCCCTGTACTTGGGTCTGTCAATGCACCTGACACAATCCGATCAACATCGGGGTTTTCGATCCCAAGGCCTGATAGATTGGTCGGAATACCAAGGGAGGCGTTCAACTCATCAACATATGCGCAAAAACCGTCATAACCGCCCGATATGCCCAGATAATTGGCCGCCTGACCGATCACACCGGTGATGGCCGGCTTGTTAAATCGTAGCACGGCAGGCATGCAAATCGCGTTCGTTGTGCCATGATGGGTGTGGTACATCGCGCCAATTGGATGTGACAACGCATGGATCGCCCCAAGACCTTTTTGGAACGCCGTGGCCCCCATAATAGCCGCTGACATCATATGCGCGCGGGCTTCTAAGTCTTGTCCATTCGTATAGGCGACAGGCAGATTTTCTTTGACCAACCGCATCCCCTCAAGGGCCATGCCTTGCGACATTGGATGGTAGTGCGGCGAGCAGAATGCCTCAACACAGTGAGCAAACGCATCAAGGCCAGTGCCTGCGGTGATGAAATCGGGCATCCCAACGGTAAGTTCGGGATCACAGATCACAATTGTTGGCAGGAACTTCGGGTGAAAGATGATCTTCTTTTGTTGCGTTTGCGAATTGGTGATGACTGACGCGCGCCCGACCTCGGACCCTGTTCCGGCGGTCGTTGGCACGGCTACAATCGGCGCGATCGCATCTGCATCTGCGCGTGTCCACCAATCGTCTATATCCTCGAAATCCCACAGTGGACGGGTCTGACCCGCCATGAACGCAATCAGCTTACCAAGATCAAGACCAGAGCCACCACCAAAGGCCACAACACCGTCATGGCCCCCATCGCGGTATGCTTGGATACCGGCGGCGGCGTTCTTTTCGTTTGGATTAGGATCAACGTCGGAAAACATTGCACGGCCAAGGCCTGCTTGCTCAAGCAGATCAAGTGTTTTGGTCGTAATGGCCATATTGGCCAAGCCACGATCCGTCACCAAAAGCGGCCTTTTGATCCCTGCGCTTGCACAGGCATCTGCAATTTCAGAAATGCGGCCCGCACCGAAACGGATAGCTGTTGGGTAGGACCAGTTTGCAGTGATGCTCATTTTATTAGGCCTTTTTAAGGTGGTAGGACTTGGGTCGCGTCAGGTTATGATAGCCAATGATCGAAAGGCCGCCACCGCGGCCGGTGTCCTTGCAGCCCGTCCAACACAGCGCGGGATCAAGATAATCGGCGCGGTTCATAAACACAGTGCCCGTTTCAATTTGATCGGCAATGGCTTCAGCGCGAGCAGCATCATTGGTCCAGAGCGATGCGGTGAGACCGTAGTCGCTGTCATTCATCAAGCGGACCGCTTCGGCGTCGTCCTTGACGGACATAATCCCGACAACGGGACCAAAACTTTCTTCGCGCATGACGCGCATATCATGGGTCACATTCGTCAAGATTTGCGGCATCAGATAGGCGCCGCCGTCTTCAGGGAAATTAGCCGGATCGATTTGTGCAGTGGCACCTTCTGCGATGGCCTCAGCTGTTTGGCCCCGGACTTCGTCGGCAAATCGTATGTGGGCCATTGGACCTAAGGTCGTATCAGGGTCCAACGGGTTGCCGAGTTTGTAGCCGTTTACGATGGCTACCGCTTTTTGAACGAAAGCCTCAAACAAGCTTTCATGGACGTAAATACGTTCGATACCGCAACAACACTGACCTGAATTGAACATTGCGCCATCGATTAACGTATCCACAGCCGCGTCTATATCTGCATCATCCATCACATAGCCCGGGTCTTTGCCGCCAAGTTCAAGGCCGATGCCTGTGAATGTCCCTGCCGCTGCGCGTTCCATGGCCTTGCCGCCTGCGACAGAACCCGTGAAATTCACAAATCCAAAGGCACGGTCAGAAATCAAATCCGATGTCGTTGAATGATTGAGGAAAACGTTTTGAAAGACATCTGTGGGAACGCCTGCAGCATGAAACGCAGCCGCCATTCGTTCCCCGACCAGCGGCGTTTGCGACGCGTGTTTTAGCATCACAGCGTTGCCCGCAATCAGCGCAGGTGCCACGGTATTAATGGCTGTCATATAAGGGTAGTTCCATGGTGCCACGACCAGAACAACACCATGAGGTATGCGTTTGATCACGCGACGAAAGGCGTCGCTATTTTCTATTTCAATCGGGGCCAAAGCAACTTGTGCGATGCTGGCCATATAGCTGGCACGCTCGTTGAAACCGCCGAATTCACCACCATAGCGGACAGGGCGCCCCATCTGCCATGCAATCTCTGGCACGATGTCTTCGTTCATCGCCCCCACAGCAGCGACACCTGCTTGGACAAGTGCGATGCGCTCTGAAAGCGGGCGCGCAGCCCACGCCGTTTGCGCAGATTTTGCCCGCGCAACTGCGGTATCCGCGTCCTCACGTGACAGGGTTGCACGCGTCGCATAAACAGAGCCATCAATCGGAGAGATGCATTGGATCGTCATTGGTCTTAAGCCCTTTCAAAGCCGCGCGCGATTTCCCAATCGGTCACCGCACGGTCAAATTCTTCTTGTTCCCACTCAGCCGCGCGGGTGTAATGATCGACAACATCATCACCAAGCGCTGCACGCAAAAATGCCGACCCACGCAAGGTTTCTGTTGCCGC
>CBDTVI010000129.1:0-6845 GCA_965364065.1 uncultured Yoonia sp.
ATGATCTCAGCCAACCATGTGATGTTGGAGCGGGGCGTGGATCTGACCGTACGCGAGATCCGAATTGGCAACATGGTAGATCCAGACCGCGACGAACTTCGCAAAAGTATCTGTGATATTGCGCTCATTATTCCCAAATGTGAGGAGCAACTTGAGATCGAGCTGATCCGCACAGATCCTTTGAATTGGGTCGCATTTGACCCACAAGTTAGATGCGTTGACCGCGGCGATATCGACATCAACAATTCAATACTCGATTCCTCTGCGAACAACCAACTGATGCTTATCAGGGCTTGTGTACGTATCGACCCACTCTTGCCGACCACGGGTTTGGGCAAAACAATCGTCGACAACAATCAAGACGATGCAGCTGATGGTTCATATGCGCTTGTCTCAATATCTGCTTTCGTTGTTGAGCCCTTCCGGAGCGGGACATGAAAACAGTTCTTGAGTGGATTGCAGAGTTTCGGTCTGACGAGAAAGGCGTAGTAGCGATAGAGCTTTTGCTTGCCGTGCCGATCTTAGTCTGGGCGTTTTTGTCAACATTTGTGTATTTCGACGTCTATCGGGTTGAAGCTAACAGTACCCGCGCCGCACTCACTGTTGCTGATATGTTCAGCCGCGAGGATGTCCCAATCACAGGTCCCTATTTGGATGGTGCGAAAACGTTGCTAGAAACACTGACTTTTGAAGAGGCTGATCCGGACTTTCGTATAACAGTATACCGGTTTAATGCGGCACCTTCGGGCGACGACACTTACCGGGTGGTCTGGTCTGAAAACCGTGGTTTCGAACCAGAAATTACCGATAATGATCTGAATGATCTCGACATCGCTGAACGCCTACCGCTTATGTCAGAGAATCCGCTCGCACGGTCAATTCTCCTCGAAACGCGTACGGAGTATAGCGCACCGTTTTCGGTAGGTATCGGGCCATTTACTGGAACCGATCTTAAGGACGTCACCTTTACGACATTTACAGTTCTTCCGCCGCGACCAACAACACTTTGCTGGGATGATGGCTCGGGCAACCCGCCTGTCTGCTAGCGCTGCGTGATCTGCAGCGCTATCTTCTCAGCCATAAACCTTGACTGACCGGCGGCGGTCACGCCTCCGACACCGACGCGGTAGCCCATCCGCCACCACATTCCCGGTGCCCATGCACGCTGGCTTTTATGTTTCATCACAAGCGTAAACCCGTTCGAGGGCTTTAGCGCAAATGCGCCCCGCTCAACGCTTTGCACATCGTCCAGACGCGCCAAAACGGTGCCCGAACTATCGTGCAATTCGTCTTTGGTCAGCGTAATCACCAGTGTTGTGGCCCGCCTTAGCCGTTCGGCCAGCCACAGCATCAGCCCCCCGAAGGTCAGCATGAAAATCATCCAGTGCACTGCGGGCGGATGCGAAAGAGTTGTGTAAAGCACCACAGCGCCCAGCGAAAACAGTACCCCATACCCGAACCAACGCCGCGCTGGCGCTGCATGCACAGTCGCATAAATACCGTCTACTTCTGGCTGAAACATCTTTGCGCACTCCGTCTTTGGAAGTGGCTTAGCGTAAGTTGCACGCAATGCCTAGACAGCGACAGCTTTGCGTACCAAATCCCAGTAAATCGTCTCAATCGCATCCATTCCCAAGCGGCCATCGGTGCGGTACCAATTGCTAAGTCCCGTCAGTAATCCGATCAATGCCATGGTCGTTACGCGGGTGTCAGCCACCGCAAGTACGCCGGCCTTCTCGCCATCGCGCAATACCGCCTCTAGGGCGTCTTCATAGCGGCGGCGCAACGCCTCGATTTGCGTGAAATTCACGTCAGATAGGTTACGCAATTCCATGTAGGATACAAAAACATGATCTGCGCGAGGCAAGTGAAAGCGGATATGAAAACGCGTGAACTGCTCAAGCCGCTGCATCGGGTCGCCCTGCAATGGCTGGGCTGCCAATGCGTCCAGCAAAGCAGTCATGTGGCTTTGCATCAAATCAAACAGCAGGCTCTGTTTGTCAGACGTGTAATTATAAAGCGCGCCAGCCTGCACGCCGACTTCGGCGGCTATCTGGCGCATTGAAACGGCGGCATAGCCGTGTTGCGCGATCAATCGCAGTGCGGCCTCTTGAACCTTGGGGCCGGTAATATCCGAATGTGAACCTTGCTTGCGTGCCATGTCACCATTTAACTGAACGGTTGTTCACATGGAAACCCCTGATCGGTGGTTCCCCTGCCCCGCGCGCAACGCTATGGTCGCGCACATGCGGTTTGCCTTGATCATTTGCCTTGCACTTAGTGGCTGTGCGACGTTCCCTCAACTAGAGGAAACGATCAGTGATGCCGCGCGTGCGGCGCCCTATCCGGCCCTAACGCCCATCCCGCTGGCGCCACAGGCCACGGGTGACGCGGCGGCCGACATGCAGGCGCGTGTCGCCGCACTTCAAGCCAAAGCCGCCCTTATCCGACAGATTGATATCGCCGCATTGCAGTAGTGCGCCGCTTTCGCTAGACCCTGCGTGACGAAATTTTGAACGATGGACCACAGCCTTATGACAACACCACTTCGCCTTGGAATTGCAGGTCTTGGGACCGTTGGTGTCGGCATCGTGCGCATCGTGCAAAAGCATGCCGCTCTGCTGGAACTTCGCGCCGGTCGCCCGGTGGAAATCGTAGCCGTCTCCGCACGATCAAAGACAAAGGATCGCGGTGTCGATTTATCCGGTTACGCATGGGAAGATGATCCTGTCACATTGGCAAAACGCGCCGATATTGATGTGTTCATCGAAGTCATGGGTGGCCACGAAGGCCCCGCCAAAGACGCCACTGAAGCTGCTATTGCCAACGGCAAAGACGTGGTCAGCGCAAACAAAGCCCTGCTAGCGACCCACGGCCAAGCATTGGCCGAAGCCGCAGAGGCCGCAGGCCGCGTGATCCGTTTCGAAGCGGCCGTCGCAGGTGGTATTCCTGTTGTGAAAGCCTTGACCGAAGGTCTTGCAGGTAACGAAATCACCCGTGTCATGGGCGTCATGAATGGCAGCTGTAACTACATCCTGACCCGTATGGAAGATGCAGGCCTCAGCTATGAAGCCGTCTTTGACGAAGCCAACGCACTTGGCTTTCTGGAGGCAGATCCAGAGCTGGACGTTGGCGGCATCGACGCCGGTCATAAATTGGCACTGCTGGCATCCATCGCTTTTGGCACTCAGGTTGATTTCGACGCGGTTGAGCTTGAAGGGATCGGATCGGTCACGATCGAAGACATCAATCAAGCCGCCGACATGGGCTATAAGATTAAATTACTTGGCGTTGCACAGATGACTGGACGCGGGCTGGAACAGCGCATGTCGCCCTGCCTTGTGCCCAATACGTCGCCTTTGGGCCAGCTTGCGGGCGGGACCAATATGGTCGTCCTCGAGGGCGATGCCGTCAGCCAGATCGTTCTGCGCGGCCCCGGTGCCGGCGAAGGCCCCACAGCCAGCGCCATAATGGGCGACGTGATGGATATTGCACGCGGCATGCGGATTTCGACATTTGGGCAACCGGCCATAACGCTGCGCAAAGCCCGCGCTGCACGTGCCGCCGTATCAGCACCTTACTATTTGCGTATGCAACTGATCGACAAACCGGGCGCATTGGCCAAGGTCGCACATGCCTTGGGCGAGGCGGGCATCTCAATCGACCGGATGCGCCAGTACGATCACAAAGATACGTCCGCACCGGTTTTGATCGTTACGCATAAGACAACGCGCACGGCTTTGGACGAAGCTTTGGCTGATTTCAAATCAACCGGCGTTGTTACGGGTGACCCTGTCGCGATCCGTATCGAAGCGGTCTGACCAGCACCTTTAGCGCAAACAGTCTTGTAGGTCATGGCTGGACAGGCTTTAGGTAGTTAAAGCCACCAAAGGATCTATCCAATGCCCAATGCGCTTGATTTTAGCGACCGCAACCTTTCTCTGGGCCTTGCCCGCGTGTCCGAGGCCGCAGCGATTGCCTGCGCCCCCTTAATTGGACGCGGCGATGAAAAAGCGGCAGACCAAGCAGCCGTTGACGCGATGCGCACACAGCTCAACAAGCTTGATATCGCAGGCGTTGTCGTGATCGGCGAAGGCGAACGCGACGAAGCACCGATGCTTTTCATTGGTGAAGAAGTCGGCACAGGCAATGGTCCCGGCGTGGACATCGCGCTTGATCCGCTCGAAGGCACCACATTGACCGCCAAAGACATGCCGAACGCATTGGCCGTTATTGCGATGGGCCCACGCGGATCCATGCTGCACGCGCCTGACGTCTATATGGATAAACTTGCCGTGGGTCCGGGCCTGCGCACCGGCGTGGTCACATTGGACATGTCTCCGGCTGAACGGGTCTCTGCATTGGCAGCTGCCAAAGGCTGTTCTACAAATGACATCACTGTTTGCGTGCTGGAACGTCCCCGCCACGAGCAGATGATCGAAGAATTGCGCAGCACTGGTGCCGCGATCCGCCTGATCACTGACGGCGACGTCGCAGGCGTCATGCACACGGCAGAACCAACAAAGACCGGCATCGACATGTACATGGGCTCGGGCGGCGCACCCGAAGGGGTGCTGGCCGCAGCCGCGCTCAAGTGTATGGGCGGGCAAATCTTAGGTCGCCTGATATTCCGCAACGACGATGAACGCGGACGCGCCACCAAGG
The DNA here is from genome assembly GCA_965364065.1 of uncultured Yoonia sp. Lineage (GTDB taxonomy): Bacteria > Pseudomonadota > Alphaproteobacteria > Rhodobacterales > Rhodobacteraceae > Yoonia. The sequence continues at coordinate 4,666 of CBDTVI010000129.1, forward strand.
CCGGCATCACCAACTTTGACCGCGTTTACACCCGTGACGACATGGTCACAGGTGACGTGATTTTTGCAGCGACAGGCGTTACCGACGGATCACTTGTTCCGGGTATCAAACGCGAGGTCGGCTTTGTGACAGCTGAAACAATTCTGATGCGGTCTAAAACGGGATCTGTGCGGCGTATGATTTACCGCAACCCGACTGGCTAAGACATCAATTTCGTGATTGGATCGATTAGGGCGTAGCGCTGGCTGCGCCCTTTCTATATTGTGCATCAGCATGAACACACCACAAGATAAAGCGTTTCTAGGCATTGCATCTTCGGCCACAGGCCGCCGCTGGGTTGGCCCTACCGGCGAAGAAGACCGCTTGGCCGAAGCAATGGCGCAAGACACACAACTTCCAGCGCCCCTATGCCGAATTCTGGTCCGGCGCGGCGTGACCGCACAAGATGCAGCGGCCTTCCTAGCCCCTACACTGCGCGACCTTCTGCCTGATCCACGCACCATGAAAGACATGGATGCCGCGACAACGCGTTTTCTTGCAGCGCTCGACCGCAAAGAACGGATCGCCATATTCGCCGACTATGACGTCGATGGCGGGACATCTGCGGCACTGCTAATCAATTGGCTGCGCGACATGGGGTTGGCCGCAACACTCTATGTGCCCGACCGGATCGACGAAGGTTACGGCCCCAATGACGACGCAATGGCAGCCCTTGCCAAGGACCACGACCTGATCATTTGCGTCGATTGCGGCACCCTTTCACACGGACCCATTGCGGCGGCAAAAGGTGCCGATGTTATCGTGCTCGACCACCACTTAGGCGGCGAAACCCTGCCCGATGCAGTGGCCGTCGTGAACCCGAACCGACAAGATGAAAGCGGCACGCTGGCGCATCTATGTGCGGCGGGTGTCGTGTTTATGATGTTGGTCAATGCCAACCGTGTCTTGCGCGAAAACGGGCACAAGGGGCCTGATCTGATCAGCATGCTTGATCTTGTAGGGCTAGCGACCGTCGCAGATGTAGCACCGCTTGTGGGCGTGAACCGTGCGTTTGTGCGGCAAGGTTTGACAGTCATGGCGCGCCGCAAGCGGATTGGCATGACAGCGTTGTCCGACGTGGCGGGCTTGGATCAGGCACCGACCAGCTATCATCTGGGTTTTTTGCTTGGCCCACGGGTCAATGCCGGTGGCCGGATCGGCAAGGCAGACCTCGGCGCACGATTGCTGTCGACCAATGACAAGCACGAGGCAGAATCAATTGCCGCGAAACTGGATGAATTGAATACCGACCGCCGCGAGGTCGAAGCACAAGTCCGCGAACTGGCGCTCGAACAAGCCACCGAGCGCGGACTAGACGGCCCACTGGTTTGGGCCGCTGGCGAAGGCTGGCATCCGGGCGTAGTCGGCATTGTGGCAGCGCGCCTGAAGGAAGCCACCAACCGCCCTGCGATTGTGATCGGCCTTGATGGGACCGAAGGCAAAGGATCCGGTCGGTCTGTGTCTGGAATCGACCTAGGTGCCGTGATCCAACGCGCGGTCGCAGAAGGGCTATTGATCAAAGGCGGCGGACATAAAATGGCCGCAGGTTTGACCGTCGCACGTGACCAACTTGAACCGGCAATGGCGCGCTTAAGCGAACTGTTGGCCAAACAGGGCGCAGGCGATATTGGCCCTGCAGACCTAAAATTAAGCGGTATTTTGATGCCGGGGGCAGCCACGATTGAACTGGTCAACCAGATCGAGGATGCAGGCCCATTCGGCGCAGGTGCGCCTGCCCCACGCTTTGGATTTCCTGATTGCCAAATTCATTTTGCCAAGCAGGTCGGCGCTAACCATCTCAAAATCAGCTTTGGTGATGGCATCAGTGGCCGGATTGATGCGATTAGTTTCGGTGCGATGGACGGACCTATGGGGCCAATGTTGTTGGGCCATAACGGCGCGCGTTTTCATTTGGCGGGGCGGTTGGAAATCAACACATGGCAGGGGCGCCAGTCCGTTCAACTGCGTCTGGACGACGCTGCACCGGCTCCTTAAATTAAACCGACAAAAAAGCGCAAAATGCCTCTTGCGTGCCCCGCCCAGTTTCCCTAAAAGCGGCGCACTAACTGCGGTCCCTTCGTCTATCGGTTAGGACGCCAGGTTTTCAACCTGGAAAGAGGGGTTCGATTCCCCTAGGGACT
>CBDTVI010000130.1:0-6738 GCA_965364065.1 uncultured Yoonia sp.
GGTCAAATCAATGGAACAACCGGCTATGAAGAGGCTGCTGCGCAAGGTTTGGTTGCTGGATTGAATGCTGCCGCAGTCGCCAAATCATTCGAGCCCGTTATCTTCAGCAGACGCGAATCCTACATCGGCGTTATGATTGATGATTTGATTACCCGCGGCGTGTCCGAACCTTACCGGATGTTTACATCGCGGGCTGAATTTCGATTGTCTTTGCGGGCAGACAACGCAGATCAACGGCTTACGGCCAAAGGACGGTCGCTTGGCTGTGTCGGCGACGTAAGGTGGTCCAGCTTTTCTGACAAGATGGATCAGATCGACAAAGCGAGGGCATTGCTTGGCGCTATTGACCTGTCATCACGGGAAATCGCAAAGACCGGCTCAAAGTTGAATGCAGACGGGCCGCGACGATCAGCCCTCGAGGCGCTGGCGTTGGCGGATTTTGGATTTGATGAACTTGCGCAAACGGGGCAGGATCTTGCGTCGATTTCTGCGCCAGTCCGTGATCAGGTGAAGAAAGATGCGCTTTACGCCCACTATATTGCGCGTCAAGAGCGTGATATTGCAGCGATGGAGCGAGATGAGAAGCATGTGATCTCTGCCGACATGGATTTTGCATCAATTAGCGGGCTTTCCAATGAGTTAGTATTGAAGCTAACAACAAGTAGGCCCGCTACGATTGCCCACGCTGGCCGGATTGAGGGCATGACGCCGGCTGCATTGATGTTAATTGTCAGCGCAATCAAGCGGCGCGAGCAACGAGCGACAGGAACCTAATATGAGCACTCAACTGGGTGGCGTGGATGTTTCACGTGAAACAATCCAATATCTTGAGGATTTTGCGGCCCTTGTAACGAAATGGACCCCAAAGATTAACCTTATCGCCAAGGGGTCGGTCGCTGACATCTGGGACCGTCACATCATCGATTCGGTGCAGCTTTACCGATTTGCACCGGAAACTTACGACAAATGGGCGGATTTGGGCAGTGGTGGAGGGTTTCCTGGGATCGTAATGGCGATTCTAGCGAAGGAAAAACAACCCAATGCTCACTTTACGCTCATTGAAAGCGACCAACGTAAGTCGACTTTCTTGCGCACGGCGGCAAGAGAACTGCAGCTTCCCGTCACGGTGACGGCTGAGCGCATCGAAGAGACAGCGCCTTTGCATGCAGATGTGGTGTCTGCTCGCGCACTGGCCGCATTATCTAGCCTTTTACCACTAGCTGGTAGGCATGTGCGCGATGGTGGCATTTGCTTGCTGCATAAGGGTAAACAAGCTGCTCAAGAAGTTGCCGAGGCAGAAATCAACTGGTCGTTTGACCTTGAAGATTACGCCAGTATCACTGATCCTGAAGCGCGCCTTCTGGTCATTCAAAGGATCTCCGCCCGTGGCAAATAACCTTAGCACGCAAACAACGATCATTGCGATTGCGAACCAAAAGGGCGGAGTGGGCAAAACAACCACGACGATTAACCTTGGCGCGGCCTTGGCCGAGCAGAAAAAGCGTGTTTTGCTCATTGATCTTGACCCACAAGGCAACGCATCGACTGGTTTGGGCATTGCGCACGATCAGCGTGATATCACAACATATGACTTGCTGTCGGGCGATGTTGATTTGGAGGATGCGATCCAAGCGACGTCCGTTGATGGTCTTGAGATTATTCCAGCAACGACCGACCTTAGTTCCGCTGATTTAGAGCTTATGGGCAACGCAAAGCGCAGTTTTCTGCTTGCCGATGTGTTGCGAAGTGATGCGGCAAATGGCCTAGCATATGACTATATATTGATAGATTGCCCGCCATCTCTCAACATATTGACTGTGAATGCGATGGTTGCTGCGCATTCGATTATCGTTCCGTTGCAGAGCGAATTCTTTGCCCTCGAAGGGCTGTCCCAGCTTATTTTGACGGTCCGCGATGTGCGGCAAACGGCAAACCCGGAGCTGCGGATCGAAGGAATCGCGCTGACGATGTATGACCAGCGCAATAATCTGTCTCTGCAAGTTGAACAGGATGCGCGCGAAAACATGGGTGAGATGGTTTTCAAAACCGTCATTCCCCGCAATGTTCGATTGAGCGAGGCACCATCGTTTGCGCTCCCCGTATTAAGTTACGACAGCAACTCCAAGGGCAGTATGGCTTACCGAGCCTTAGCGCAGGAAGTCATTGATCGTACAAAGAAAAAGAAGGCTGCATAGATGACACGCACACCCAAAAAATCGCGCGGTTTAGGGCGCGGGCTTTCTGCGCTGATGTCCGATGTTTCGACTGACGAAGCTGCTCCGGCAACACCAAAGCGTCCTGATTTAGTTGTTCCGATTGAACAGGTCCAGCCAAATCCCGATCAGCCGCGCCGCACCTTTGCAGAAGATGCACTGAATGACCTCGCGGCCTCGATCGCCGAAAAAGGTGTGATCCAACCGCTCATCGTGCGCCGCACCGCTGGCAAACCCGAGGTCTTTGAGATCGTAGCGGGTGAGCGTCGCTGGCGGGCCGCGCAAATGGCGCAGCTTCATGAAATTCCGGTTCTTGTACGTGACTACGACGATACCGAAGTGCTTGAAATTGCGATCATTGAGAATATTCAGCGCGCTGATCTCAACCCCGTTGATGAGGCCGCAGGCTACAAGCAGTTGATGGATCGCTTTGGTCACACACAAGATAAGCTATCCCAAGCGCTCGGAAAAAGCCGTAGCCACATTGCAAACCTCATGCGTCTTTTAACGTTGCCTGAAGAAATCCAGAACTATCTGGTCGCCGGCCAGATCACAGCGGGACATGCTCGGGCGCTTGTTGGTCATGATCAAGCTGTGCAGTTAGCGCGCGAGGTCATCCAGCGGAAACTCTCTGTTCGCGAAACCGAAAAATTGGCGAAAAAGGGCCCAGCCATCAAAAAGCGCAGCTTCCGTGGTGCGCCTGTTCCAAAAGACGCTGACACTGTGCAAATTGAAAACGAGCTTTCGGCGTCTTTGCGCATGAAAGTTACGATTGATCATCCTGCCGGTGCTGAGGGTGGTAAAATGGTGATTGGGTATAAATCGTTGGATCAATTGGATGATCTGTTGCGAGCGCTTTCTGGCGGTTAAGCGTCCAGCAATGCTCGCAAGACTGCATTCAACACAGGACGCCCTTGCGGTGTAACGCGAAGTCTATCTTCATCTTGTATGATCATTCCAATATCAACCAACCCTTTGATATTGTTATATAAAGTTGAACTATTGGCTGCTGGGAACCGGTTTAAATCGACACCTTCTGTCAGCCGCATCCCCATCAACAAAAACTCTGACCACTGCTCATCTGCGCTTAACGCCGTACGTTGTAGATCACCGTTCCCGCTTTTGCGAACTTGCCCAAGCCAGTTCATGGGTGCTGACGGTGCTTCCGTCGCAAAGCGTTGCCCGTCCAGTGTAAGGCGCCCATGCGCACCGGGGCCAATGCCCGCGTAATCGCCATACCGCCAATAAATTTGATTGTGGATGCTTTCATCACCAGCGCGCGCATGGTTCGAAACTTCATAACCACCAAAGCCAGCGGTTTCGCAGACGTCTTGGGTCAGCGCATACATATCCGCAGCGCGATCATCGTCAGGCAAACCGCGAAGCTTTCCAGCGGCATAGCGATCGCCAAAGGCCGTGCCATCTTCGATTGTCAGCTGATATAGTGAGAGGTGATCAACCGCGAGGCCAAGCGCTTGTTTTAGTTCCACTTTCCAATCGGCTAAGCTTTGATCTTGTCGCGCATAAATGAGATCAAAGCTAACGCGATCGAAAACACTCCGCGCAATATCAAAGGCTTGCATCGCCTCTGAGGCAGTGTGCAATCGACCAAGAGCCTTCAGATCACGGTCATTCAACGCCTGAATCCCCATTGAAACACGGTTCACGCCTGCATCACGATATCCAGCAAACCGACCCGCTTCGACGGATGTAGGATTAGCTTCGAGTGTGATTTCAATATCGTTGGCCATCGGCCAAGTTGCTCGGACCTTTGTCAAAATCGAATCCACGATTTCAGGATCCATCAAACTGGGCGTTCCACCCCCAAAGAACACAGATCGCAGCACACGCCCCTTGGTTTCTGCACCAATACGCTCAATTTCGATCAGGTACGCTGCTTCCCATGCTTTCTGATCAATCTTTGCGACGACATGACTGTTGAAGTCGCAATAGGGACACTTGGCCTGACAAAACGGCCAGTGGATATAAAGACCAAAGCCTCCATGTTCCCAATCTTCCATTTTAGGCAAAACACCCGTCAATCAGTTTCACGAACGCATCCGCGCGGTGGCTGATTTTGTTCTTTTCCCAACGGTCCATTTCACCAAACGTGATGTCATACCCATCAGGCTGGAAAATCGGGTCATAGCCATGCCCTTGTTCGCCGCGCATTGGCCAAACAATCTGCCCGGGCATCACGCCCGGAAACACCTCATCATGCCCGTCAGGCCACGCTAACACGAGCGTACAACAAAAGCGCGCGGTGCGGGGATATGGGGCCGAAACAGTCTCTAACTCTGCCCAACTCCGCTCCATCGCCATTTTGAAGTCACGACCGTTCGGGGTCTCTGCCCAATCAGCGGTATAGACACCGGGTGCGCCACCGAGCCCGTCAATCTCGATGCCGCTATCATCTGACAGCGCGGGCAGACCGGTAGCTTTTGCCGCTGCGTGCGCCTTGATCCGTGCGTTTCCGACAAAGGTTGTTTCGGTCTCTTCCGGTTCAGGCAGACCGTGATCGGCGTTTGACGTCAAAGAAACGCTGTAAGGCCGCAAAAGATCTGCAAACTCTTCCAGCTTCCCATGGTTATGGGTCGCAATAACCAGTTCTTTGCCGTCAAATTTCCGCATCAGCTGACAGCCCGCAACTGCGCTTCGATCAATTCTGACACACCTTTTTCAGCCAAGTCCAACAAACCGTCCATTTGCTTGCGCGTATAGGTCGATCCTTCGGCCGACATTTGGACTTCGATCAGCTTCCCGCCGGTCATGACGAAATTCCCGTCTACACCCGCTTCGCTATCTTCAGGATAATCCAGATCAAGCACTTCTTGGCCCGCATAAACACCGCAAGAAATTGCAGCAACTGGATCAATCAACGGATCACTGATCACATCGCCAGCTTTCATCAGCTTTTGCACGGCAAGCTTTAACGCAACCCAACCACCAGTAATCGATGCGCAGCGCGTCCCGCCATCAGCCTGAATAACATCGCAATCCACAACGATCTGACGTTCGCCCAGTGCAACGCGATCAACGCCAGCCCGCAAAGACCGCCCGATCAAGCGCTGAATTTCCTGCGTGCGTCCAGATTGGCCATTCTTTGCCTCACGACGCATCCGGGTATTGGTCGCGCGCGGCAGCATGCCGTATTCTGCGGTCACCCAGCCAAGGCCGGAATTTTTCAAGAACGATGGCACACGTTCATCAATTGATGCTGTACACAGCACGTGGGTGTTCCCGCATTTGATCAGGCACGATCCTTCGGCATGCATGGTCACGCCTGTTTCGATCGAGATTTCGCGCATTTCATTCGTCTGACGGCCTGATGGACGCATAGGGGACACTCCTTTTGGTTGCGCATCACCGATACGCTGCCCACATATGAAATCCAAGCCCGATTGACGCGACTGCAAACTTCGTTTTAATTGCGACGCCTTCAATAGAGGATTCCATGTCAGACCATTCGCCAAACATTGATGATATGAATACCCGTTCGCGCGAAGTCTTTCGCCGCGTTGTTGAAGGCTATCTGGAAAGCGGATCACCAGTCGGATCACGCACCCTAACGCGAGATTTTTCTGAAAAAGTTAGCGCCGCGACAATTCGCAACGTAATGCAGGATCTTGAATTTCTTGGTTTGCTAGGCAGTCCTCATACCAGCGCTGGTCGCATCCCAACGCAGCTTGGTCTGCGGATGTTTGTGGATGGTTTGCTAGAAGTTGGCGATTTGGACGGTGCAGACCGCCAGAAAATCGACCGCACACTTACTAGCAACGACCAAGACGTGACCTCCATGCTTGATCAGGTGGGTCAGGCCCTCTCTGGGGTCACACACGGCGCTAGCCTTGTTCTGACGCCCAAGCACGAGGCGGCGATCAAACATATCGAATTTGTCTCGCTTTCGCAGGATCGCGCGCTTGTTGTATTGGTTTTTGCTGATGGGCACGTTGAAAACCGCGTTTTTACCCCGCCAGCAGGGCAAACCCCATCATCTATGCGCGAGGCCGCAAATTTCGTGAACGCGATTGCGACGGGACATACCTTGTCTGAACTTGGCGCTGTGATTTCGCGCGAAGTGAAAGCACGCAGGCAGGAAATTGATGCTCTGGCCGCCGAACTTGTCAAAGACGGAATTGTTTTGTGGGAAAACGAAGGCGAGACAACGGAACGTTTGATCGTACGCGGTCGCGGCAATTTGCTTGGAGATAACGAAAACGAGGCTGATCTTGCCCGCATTCGCACCCTTTTTGATGACCTTGAACGCAAGCGTGACATCGCCCAATTCCTTGATCTGACCGAGGATGGCGACGGCGTGCGCATTTTTATTGGCTCAGAGAACAAATTGTTCTCACTTTCGGGTTCATCTTTGGTCGTTTCACCTTATATGAACGCCGACCGTAAGATAATCGGCGCGGTCGGCGTCATCGGGCCAACCCGCTTAAATTACGGACGCATTGTGCCGATAGTGAATTATACCGCAAAGCTTGTGGGCAAGATGATTGCCGACCGCTCGTGAAGGAAA
>CBDTVI010000131.1:0-6670 GCA_965364065.1 uncultured Yoonia sp.
GGGGCCGCATTTTCCGTGGCCAGCACCGCACCCAACGGAAAGCCACCGCCGATTCCCTTAGCAACCATCATAATGTCTGGTGTGATCCCGGCCCATTCATGCGCAAACAGCTTGCCGGTCCGACCCATGCCACATTGGACTTCGTCCAAGATCAGCAAAATACCATGTGTGTCACAAAGATCGCGCAAACCTTTCAGGCAAACGTCGGGCAACGGGCGGATACCGCCTTCGCCTTGGATGGGTTCGACCATGATCGCGGCCGTTTGATCGGACACGGCCGCTTGCAGCGCATCATGATCGCCGAATTCAAGATGTGTGAAGCCAGGCAAAAGCGGGCCAAAACCTTTGGTCATCTTCTCTGATCCGGCAGCCGCGATACCCGCACTTGAACGGCCGTGGAATGCGCCCGAAAAGGTGATAATCTCGCTTCGCTCTGGCGTGCCTTTGTCGTACCAATATTTGCGCGCCATTTTGACGGCTAACTCGCAGGCTTCTGTGCCGGAATTAGTGAAAAATACTGTGTCTGCAAAAGTCTGGGCCACCAGCGCATCTGCCAGCTTTTGTTGAGCGGGAATATTATAAAGATTGGATACATGCCAAAGCGCGCCGGCCTGTTCGGTCAGCGCTGCGACCAGCGCCGGATGCGCATGGCCCAGCGCGTTCACTGCAATCCCTGCGCCCAAATCCAGAAAGCGTCGCCCGTCTTGTTCCACCAGCCAAGATCCCGTTCCAGACACAAATGTCAGCGGTGCGCGTGAATAAGTCGGTAAAATAGAAGCGATCATGCGATCTTCCTTAAACGTAAGCCCGATTGGTGCAGGACCGCACGGGGTGTGTCAATAATGTTAGAGGGTTATGATAGACGTGACAAATGGCGGCGCGAATTAGCGTCGGCGTCGGATTACATATGTCTGTTGCGTCATCATGGATTTTTTCTAGCGTATCCGTGACCCAAGGAAAACCCCCTAAGGTTCGCCGCTTGCAACGCCTATCCATCAAGTCCAAGGATGCGCGCATGAGTTTGCGCGCCCAAAATCCATCTCTAGCCGTCGCATTAATGCTGACAGCCACTGCGTTTATCGCAGGCACGATGGTTATGGCAAAATCGCTGGGCACAGACACACTCGGGCCGCCGTTGCATCCTTTGCAAATCTCGCATGGGCGGTTCTTGTTTGCTTTTGCGGCAATCGCCAGTGCCGCCCTGATTTTCCGCCCCACTATTTCAAACCCCCATTGGGGGCTGCATTTTGGGCGCACTTTGTTTGGCTGGGGCGGCGTGACGCTGATGTTTGCCGCTGTGGCCTTTATTCCGCTGTCAGACGCCACCGCAATCAGCTTTCTGAACCCCGTCTTCGGGATGCTGCTGGCCATTCCTTTGCTTGGTGAACGGGTCGGGCGTTGGCGCTGGCTAGCGGCGTTTATGGCGCTTATTGGCGCTTTGATCCTGCTACGCCCCGGCCCGGATACATTTCAGGCCGCAGGCCTGCTGGCTTTGGGTGCCGCGATCATCATGGGAATGGAGCTGATCTTTATCAAAAAGCTGGCCAATCGTGAACCGGCTTTCCAAATACTGCTGATCAATAACGCCATTGGCCTTTGTATCGCGACCCTAGCGGTCTTGCCCGTTTGGCAAATGCCGACACCGGCACAATGGGGCGCGCTAGCGGGTCTTGGTGTTTTGATGGCAACAGCGCAGACTTGCTTTGTGAATGCGATGGCGCGCGCAGATGCAAGCTTTGTGACGCCGTTTAGCTATATCACGCTGATCTTTGCCACGCTTTACGACTTGCTGATCTTTGATGTTTGGCCCGATTGGATCAGCATCATGGGCGCGATCATCATTCTGAGCGGTGCTTCGCTGCTGGCATGGCGCGAACGGCAACATCGCGCCTAGTCGCGGAACAGCTGCATTTACCTAAAGTTTTGCCCAAATCCAGCCATTTTTGTGATCTAGTCAAGCCCCATGAACGATGTCTACGAGTATCGCCATGCCCCCGGCAAAGGCGCGATTTGGCTTGCTGCATTTGGTGTGGTCTTGCTTTTAATGGCTGTTCTACTTGCCGAAGCATCCCATTTGATGCCGCTTGTCTGGGTGGCCAGTGCGGTCACATTGGCGTGGATGATCGTCCCGAAACCCGTTTATGGAATCAAGGTAGACACCGAATTCCTTGTTCTTTCGGCGTGGCGCAAGCCGCGCTTTGTGCGCCTTGAGGACATCGCGTATTTGCGGGCGTCTAATATCAGCGATGAAACCAACATCGCGATTGTCTTTAAGAATGGCCAAGAAGAAGGTGTTTTTGCCGCCGATTTGCCCGACGTTGACACATTGGTTTATGTGATGGCCGAACACGGCATTCCGGTGCGCGACATCTACTAAGCCTTCAGCCGGTACCCCGTGTGCATCCAGCGCAAACAAATGCCAAGCACCACAACACAAGCCAAGCCCACAACAATCAGACCGATCCAAGGGCTGCTGTCGCTGACCCCGATCATCCCAAAGCGTACACCATCAATGATATAAAAGAACGGGTTCGCATGGCTGAGAGTTTGCAACACCGGCGGTAACGCCTCGATTGAGTAAAACGTGCCTGATAGAAACGCCAAAGGCGTGATCAAAAAGTTCGAAATCGCAGACAGCTGGTCGAACTTGTTGGCATAGATGCCTGCGATCATGCCCAATCCGCCCATCAAAACCGATCCAAGAAATACGAAAATCACCACCCACGCCAGATTTTGCATCCCGACGCCAAGGAACAAGACGGCCCCCAACGCAATGACCACAGCCACCAATGCCCCGCGCGCGACAGCACCGCCGATATATCCGGCAACCAGTTCTGCAGCAGATAAGGGCGGCATCAATGTATCGACAATATTGCCCTGCACCTTGGCAGACGCCAAGCTGGACGAGGTATTTGCAAATGCATTCTGGATCACGGTCATCGTCAAAATGCCCGGCGCAAGAAACGTCATAAACGGTACACCCATGACATCACCACGTTGCGACCCGATTGCGATCGTGAAAATCATCAAGAACAAACCCGCGTTGATCAGCGGCGCCATGACCGTTTGCGACCAGACATTCATAAAACGGCGGATCTCGCGGCGCACCAGCGTCCATGTGCCCAGCCAGTTCACACGGCCAAAACGGCGCACACCCATTTGGATTGGTTCGTTCATTTTAAATTCCTTTTGCGGTGCATTGCTCATAGCCGATTGGCGACGAAACGCTAGGGTCAGGCGGCCAAACCGACGCGCAAAAACCAGAACTTGCGTAAAAGCCCCCAGCTTGGCTTCACATCGCTGGCTGCAATGACTATTATGTCCCAGACAAGATAGAAAAGGCCCGATCGCAAGCGCGTATCCGGTCGGTAAATTCAAAGGAATTGTGATGTCCTGGACAGACGAGCGCGTTGAGACGCTCAAAAAGATGTGGGGCGAAGGCCAGTCGGCCAGCCAGATCGCCAAGGAATTGGGCGGCGTTACCCGTAACGCGGTCATCGGTAAGGTGCACCGTTTGGGTCTATCTAACCGTGTAGGCTCTGGCGGAGGTGCGGCTTCAAAAGCGGCGCCAAAGGAAAAACCAGCCACCACTGCAGCAAAGGCCGCGCCAAAGGCCACGCCTAAGGCAAAGGTCATCGCCTCTGTGCCTGCAGTAAAAGAAGTGCTTGAGCTGGACGAGAATGGCATTCCAATCTCGGCGGCCCGTCGTGCGATTATTCCTGCCGGGCAACCTTTGCCGCCGCAGCCGTCAGCCAATGAAATCAGCCCAGAGGCGTTGGCCAAGGTCAGTGAAGTCGAAAAAGGTGCCAAGCGCATCAGCTTGATGGAACTGACCGAAAAGACCTGCAAATGGCCTGTCGGTGATCCAGCAACGGATGACTTTTGGTTCTGCGGTTTGGGCGTTCAGCAAGGCAAACCGTATTGCGAAGCACATGTCGGCGTGGCGTTCCAGCCTATGTCATCACGGCGCGATCGCCGCCGGTAGCATCCGCAAAGTGGATCACGGTCCACCACACCTGATCAAAGGCCGCTTTTTCGCAAAGCGGCCTTTTTCTTTGCCTTTTCACGTTTCGGGGTCCACCCTTAACCCCCAATATTGGAAGGACCTTAACCATGCCTCAGTTTATTATGACCTATCACGGCGGCACAAAGCCCGCGACGCCCGAAGAGGGCCAAGCGCACAGGCAACGCTACATGGACTGGATCGGCGGCCTAGATGCGGTCGTCCCGCAACAGCCGCTGAAGGGCAGTGAGGTTCTGGGTAGCAAAGAGATCGTCACAATGATGGGATATTCCATCATCAACGCCGCCGATATGGATGCCGCGCGCGCTATCGCGCAAAGCTGCCCGTTTCTGGATATGGACGATAGCGCCATGCAAATTGGCGAATTGATGGTGATGGGCTAACCACACCTGCCATTGAAGTTGCCGCACCGGTGCATACATCGGTGCGGACGCTTGATTGCATTAGGAAAAATTAATGTCCAATACTGCCCTGATCACCGGTGCCTCTTCTGGCATTGGCCGCGAATTTGCACGCTACCATGCCGAACGCGGCGGCGATTTGATCATCACCGCTCGCCGTGCAGACGCATTAGAGGCGTTGAAATCCGAGATTGAAACCGCCCATGGTGTCAAAGTCACTGTCGTCGCCCTTGATCTGGGAGCAGCAGACGGTGCTACGCAGCTTTACGCCGCCACCAAGGGCCACAAGATCGACATCCTGATCAACAGCGCCGGATTCGGCGGGCGAGGTATGTTCATCGACCGCGCTACTTGATGCTGATCTTGCAATGATCGACCTGAACGTCAAAGCGCTGGTATCTCTGGCCCATATGGTTGCCAAGGACATGGTCGCGCAGGGTGGTGGCAAAATCCTGAATGTCAGCTCGACCGCCGCTTATATGCCTGGCCCACTGCAGGCGACGTATTTCGCAACCAAAGCCTATGTCAGCAGCTTTAGCCAAGCCCTCGATTCGGAATTGCGCGATCAAGGCGTGACCGTCACAGCGCTTGAGCCAGGGTATGTTGAAACCGAATTCGCAGCTATTGCCGATCTAGAGGGCACGCAATTGGTCGCACAAAAAGGGGCAACGCCCGCCCAAGTGGCCAAGTTCGGCTATGACGCCATGCTGCGTGGCGAATTGCGGGCGATTAACGAAGGACGACTGCGGTTCATCCTAAACTGGGTGATGCCATGGCTGCCACGACGGATGGCGATGAACATGATGAAGAAGATGCAAACGAAGTGAGGCGCTTTTCACGGCTGCCCCTCCGCGCTATAGGCAACCTATGACACAAAACCCGCCATCGCTTCGCCCCGACCTCGCCCCCAAAGCCAAAATCACCGACGCGCCGCGCGACGGTCAGCCGACGATCGGCATGGTCAGCCTTGGCTGCCCCAAAGCATTGGTTGATAGCGAACGCATCCTGACCCGCCTGCGCGCCGAAGGTTACGCGATCAGCCCCGATTATGCGGGTGCCGAAGCAGTGATCGTAAACACCTGCGGATTCCTTGATAGCGCCAAAGCCGAAAGCCTTGATGCGATCGGCGAGGCATTGCGCGAAAACGGCAAGGTCATCGTGACGGGATGCTTGGGGGCAGAACCCGACTATATCCGCGAACACCACCCGCAGATTCTGGCCGTCACAGGCCCGCATCAATACGAACAAGTGCTGGACGCGGTACATGCCAACGTCCCCCCCGCCCCTGATCCGTTCATCGACCTGCTGCCTGCCAGTGCGGTCAGCCTGACACCGCGGCACTATAGCTATGTGAAAATCTCCGAAGGCTGTAACCACAAATGCAAGTTCTGCATCATCCCCGATATGCGCGGACGGCTGGCATCGCGCCCAGCGCACGCGGTACTGCGCGAGGCCGAAAAGCTGGTCAGTGCTGGCGTCAAAGAACTGTTGGTGATTAGCCAAGACACCTCTGCCTACGGGCTTGATCGCAAATACGATGTGAACCCATGGAAAGACGGCGAGGTGCGCAGCCACATCACCGATCTGACCCGTGAACTGGGGCAGCTTGGCGCGTGGGTGCGCCTGCATTACGTCTATCCCTACCCGCATGTGCGCGACCTGATCCCGCTTATGGCGGACCCGACCAATGGCGTGCTGCCCTATCTTGATATCCCGTTCCAACACAGCCATCCAGACGTGCTGCGGCGCATGGCGCGGCCTGCGGCGGGGGCGAAAACGCTGGACGAGATCGCCGCTTGGCGCGCGATCTGCCCTGACATCACCCTGCGTTCGACGTTCATCGTCGGCTATCCGGGCGAAACCGAGGCCGAATTCCAACACCTGTTGGATTGGCTGGACGAGGCCCAATTGGACCGCGTCGGCTGTTTCCAATACGAAAACGTCGCAGGCGCGCGCAGCAACGCCCTGCCCGACCATGTGTCGGCGCAAGTCAAGCAAGAGCGCTGGGACCGGTTTATGGAAAAAGCACAGGCGATTTCAGCGGCAAAGCTAGAAGCCAAAGTGGGCCGCACGCTTGAAGTCATCGTGGACGACATCGACGAAGACGGCATCGCGACGTGCCGAACATGGGCAGACGCGCCAGAGATCGACGGGAATTTGTTCATTGATGAAGGCGTTGATGCGTTGTCGGTTGGCGATGTTGTGAAGGTCGTTGTGGAAGAGGCTGGGGAGTATGATTTGTGGG
>CBDTVI010000132.1:0-6648 GCA_965364065.1 uncultured Yoonia sp.
AAACTGGGCTTCAGCCTGTCGGAAATCGCCCCACATCTAAAGCGCCTGCCCGATCACAAAGCCCCTTCAAAGGCCGATTGGACCCGCATCAGCCGCGCCTTTCGCCGCGATATAGACGCAAGGATCGCAGCCCTTGAGGACTTGCGACACAAGTTGGATGGCTGCATCGGTTGTGGCTGCCTTAGCCTGAAATCCTGCGCGCTTTACAACCCTTCAGACTTGAAAGGCAAAGAAGGCACTGGCCCACGCAATTTGACGGCAATGCAGACTTGACTCTTTGTGCCTAAGATCGTTCCCATCCGCACATGAAATTATCGCATCGCATCACACATATCACTGTCGGCGGCTCTGATGGCTGGGACGTCTTTTACAAAGCACGCCGTATGATTGCAGACGGCATGCCGGTGGTCGAATTGACAATCGGCGAGCATGACATTGGCACCAGCCCCGATATTCTAACGGCAATGCACGAAGCGGCCATGGGTGGGCATACGGGCTACGCAATGGTGCCCGGCACTGATGCGCTGCGCGAGACCGTGGCGACGCGCATTCAAACGCGCACAGGTGTGCCAACCACCCCAGAAAACATCCTCATCACACCAGGTGGGCAAGCCGCCCTTTATGCGGCGCATGCCGCCGTTTGTGACCCCGGAGATACTGCAGCTTTCATCGACCCTTACTATGCCACCTACCCTGGTACGGTCCGCAGTGTGAGGGCGATCCCAAAAGCAATCGTGACGTCCCCCGACACGCTGTTTCAGCCAACGGCCGCCGCACTGCTTGAGGGCACAAAAGGCGCTACTTCATTGTTGGTAAACACGCCGAACAATCCGACAGGCGTCGTCTATTCAGCCGAAACGCTTCAGGCGATTGCGGACGCTTGCATTGCCAACGACCTTTGGCTGATTTCGGACGAGGTTTATGACACTCAGGTCTGGGATGGCGCCCATATGAGCCCACGCAGCCTGCCGGGTATGGCCGAACGCACGCTCGTCGTAGGCTCTATGTCTAAAAGCCATGCGATGACGGGCAGCCGCGTGGGTTGGATTTGCGGGCCAGAGGACGCAATTGAACAACTTTTGAACCTCGCAACCAATACGACCTATGGCGTAGCAGGGTTTATCCAAGACGGCGCTGAATTCGCGCTTAACCAAGGGGACGCTGTCGAAGCGGCAGTCGCTGCCCCCTTCCGCAGGCGCCGCGATCTTACCATGCAAGCGCTCGCAGGCCAGAACGTCGTGCGTGCCGTGCCTGCGCAAGGGGCGATGTATGTAATGTTGGACATCCGTGCGACGGGTATGGATGGCGAAACCTTTGCCAACGCATTGCTGGATCAGGAACTGATAGCTGTAATGCCCGGCGAAAGCTTTGGCCAAGCCGCAGCAGGCCATGTGCGGGTGGCAATGACGATTGATGACGCGCGTTATGTCGATGCCTTAGAAAGACTGGTCGCGTTTGCGCATAGCAAAGCAGCTTAGGGCTGTGAGATCTGCCCCCCTGTGACAGGCATCGGCACACCAGTGGTTTGCGGGCTCGAAAGCGGCAAGCCGCGTGCAACGCGCACCGCGAGATAGGCAAACGCTTGCGCCTCTAGCATATCGCCATCAAGGCCCACGTCCTCAACCGGTTTCACGTGGCAATCGAGCGTGTTTGCCAATCCTGACATGACGGTCAAGTTGTGCCGCCCGCCGCCAGTAACCAAAAGCTGCGCAGGTGGCTTTGGGCAATGCGATATCGCAAGGCCCACACTTTCCACGACCGCTTGGGCCAGCGTCGCCAAGGCGTCGGCGTCACGCAGCCCCGCCACGTCACCGGACAGGCCTTTAAAGGTATCGCGATCGAGCGACTTTGGGGCGGCACGGGCAAAGTAGGGATGCGCCAAGAACTGACGCAGCACCGTGTCGTCAGCCATACCCGTAGCTGCCAAAGCGCCGCCTTTGTCATAGCCGATACTGTGCCGCCGCATCATCAGATCATTCATGGGCGCATTGGCGGGACCTGTATCAAAGGCAATCAAAGCCCCAGCATCTGTTGGGTCAGCGAACGCAGGATTAACCCATGTGATATTGCCCACGCCGCCAAGGTTTAAGAACGCCAACGGCGCATCAACCTTGAGCCACTTCGCCAGTGCAAAATGATAAAACGGGGCAAGCGGCGCACCCTGCCCGCCTTGGGCCACATCATGTGTGCGAAAATCCCACGCGACAGGATAGCCCAATTCTTGCGCCAATCGCGCGCCATCACCGCATTGATGCGTGCCACGCCCACGCGGATCATGAGCAAGCGTTTGGCCATGAAAACCTGCAATTGCCACGTCCGCAAAGCCTTGCATGACAGCCAGATGCGCATCCTCAACAATCTGGGCTGCCTGTGTCACGCCATCCTCAGGCCAGCACCCAAGATGCGCGGCCAGTAGCGCCTGTTCATCCATGGAATAAGCGCGGTAACCCGTCGCCCCAAACCCGAAAACCTGTTCACCATCGGTGTCAATGACAGCCGCATCAACCCCGTCCAGCGATGTGCCGGACATCGTACCAAGTGCCATAACTCTGCCTGCTTGCAACATCCGCTTTCCCTTACGCCCATGCCTGACTATAGAGTGCCCCGAGACGCAAACAGGAACAAGCCAATGACT
Organism: uncultured Yoonia sp.; assembly: GCA_965364065.1. Lineage (GTDB taxonomy): Bacteria > Pseudomonadota > Alphaproteobacteria > Rhodobacterales > Rhodobacteraceae > Yoonia. The sequence continues at coordinate 2,636 of CBDTVI010000132.1, forward strand.
TACCATCCAAAATCCGACTTTATGAACGTCATGATCACGCGCGGCTTTTTGGCGGACTGCACGGACTATCAAGGTCTTGATGAGGCGTTCAGCAAAGGCGTTGTTCCTGCCTATATCGGTTTTGATGCAACGGCCAAGTCCTTGCATGTCGGATCGCTGATCCAGATTATGATGCTGCGTTGGCTGCAAAAGACCGGCCACAAGCCGATTACCCTGATGGGTGGCGGCACGACAAAAGTGGGCGATCCGTCGTTCCGCGCGGATGAGCGTCCGTTGCTGGGTCCAGACCAGATCGACGACAATATTGCAGGCATCAAACAGGTGTTCTCTGTCTACCTTGATTATGACGACGCGCCCACCGGTGCGATGATGATCAATAATGCCGAATGGCTGGACGGGTTGAACTACCTTGATTTCCTGCGTGACATTGGGCGGCATTTTTCAATCAACAGGATGCTGTCGTTTGAAAGCGTGAAATCACGGCTGGACCGCGAACAATCGCTGTCGTTCCTTGAATTCAACTACATGATTTTGCAGGCTTATGATTTTCTAGAGCTGAACCGCCGCTATGGCTGTTTGCTGCAAATGGGTGGTTCGGATCAATGGGGCAATATCGTCAACGGTATCGACCTGACGCGCCGCGTGCTGGATCATGAAATCTATGGTTTGACTTCGCCGCTGCTGACCACCAGCGACGGCAAAAAGATGGGTAAATCCCTGTCAGGTGCCGTATGGCTGAACCCTGACATGTGCAGCCCTTACGAGTTCTGGCAGTTCTGGCGCAACACGACTGACGCTGACACTGGCAAGTTCCTCAAGCTTTACACCGAATTGCCGATCGAAGACTGCGACCGTCTTGGCGCGCTTGAAGGCTCTGATATCAATGCCGCAAAAATCATCCTCGCCAACGAGGTGACAACACTGTTGCACGGCGCACAGGCTGCCAAAACAGCCGAAGCGACTGCGCATGAGGTCTTTGAAAAAGGTGGGATTGGTGATGATTTGCCCACGCTTACGCTGACGGCAGATGAGGTCGGCGATGGTATTTCCATCGTCCAGCTGATCGTGAAATCCGGTCTTGCCAAAACTGGCAAAGAGGCCAAGCGCCTGATTGCCGAGAACGGTGCAAAGCTGAACGATGAAGCCTTGACCGACGCGGGTTTGACCATTGATGTCGCGGCACTTGCGCAGCCTATCAAACTAAGCGCTGGCAAAAAGCGCCATGCTTTGGTGCAGCTGGGCTAAAGCAAAAGCAGGTCCACAAACAAGATCGTCACCGCGATTGGAAACGTGATAATGGCGGCGGCAAGGGCCGCCCCCAAGGCTGTGGGGCGTACTGCAGGCGCGCAAACACCTGCCACCTTGTTTTGAATTCTATGTTTCATGCCCGCATTAATCATGAATTAGGTTTCAGATGGCTTAACGGGGATGATGAATGTCCCCGCCGCCCTGCCACTTCAACAACACCCCCGATTTGCGGCAGCGCTTCGGCGCTTAGGTCGCGATGTGCGTCGCATTGAAATGGCGGATGCCCATCCGGTTGTTGCTGTGCGTATCTTCGGCCAATTGCTTGCCTCACGTGGGCCTATATGGCGTGCGCCATATGAGGATTGCACTAAAGCGGCAGCACTCGCGCGATCCGGTTTGCGGCTTATTAATGCTGAAACCGAAGATCACGCCGGCCTCACCCATGCAGGTTTTCGCAAACTTGCAACGGCAGCGTCCGTTGCAGAACTTGATTTACGCCAAAGTGCCACTGCCCGACTAGCCGCCGCACAAGGCAAATGGCGTAATCAGTGGCGGCGCGCACTGTCCGCCCCGGTCACAATACGCGATGAACGCTTTGATCTACAACGCCATCAGTGGCTGTTGGATGCCGATCGCGCACAGCAAAAACAAAAGCGTTTTCGCGGTTTGCCGCATGCCTTGATAGATGCGTTCGCGGATCAGCACCCTGATGCGGTCAGCGTGCAGGTGGCCTATCATGCGGACGCGCCTGTCGCCGCGATGCTGTTTGTGCATCACCGGCCTGTGGTAACATATCATCTGGGCTGGATTAGCGACGCTGGTCGCCAGTGGGGGTTGCATCATCGCATCTTAATGGCAGCTGCTGCGTGTTTTGCGGATCAAGGCTATCACCGCCTTGATTTAGGAGCCGTTGATACGCAAAACGCGCCTGGACTTGCACGTTTTAAGATCGCGAGCGGTGCGCAGGTCCGCCCGCTTGGGGGAAGTTGGTTGCGGATTGGTCGCCTGCGCGGCTAGCACAGCGATGCGGCTAATGCTAAACCAGCATGAACACTGTAAAGGCTCGTCTATGACCCTTCTCCAAATTACATCCCTTTTGATCGTCTTGGCAGGCGCATTTGGCGCAATCAATTATCTCTATCTGAAACTGCCCTCTGCCATCGGTATCCTTGTGGTGTCGCTGCTGGCCTCCTTTGGGGTGATGTTGCTAGATATCTCAGTGCCGTCCCTTGGCGTAGCCGATGTTGTGCGTACGGCCGTGCTCGAGATCGAGTTTTCAGACGCTCTGCTGGAAGGCATGTTGGGGCTTTTGTTGTTCGCGGGTGCATTGCACGTAAAGCTGTCGGACCTGCGGCGCGAATGGATTGTCGTCGCATTAATGGCCACGATGGGCATCGCCCTTTCGACTATCGTGGTGGGGTTCGGGTTTTCATGGCTGACAGGCATGCCGCTCTTGGTGGCTTTGGTATTCGGCGCGCTTATCTCTCCGACAGATCCGGTCGCGGTGTTGGGTGTGTTGCGGCAAGCAAACCTCACGAAATCACTTGAGACCAAGATCGCAGGCGAAAGCCTGTTTAACGACGGGGTTGGCTATGTTGTCTTTCTGGTCCTGATCGGCCTCGCCTTTCCGCAAGGTGATAGTCATGGAAGTGGGCTGGCCGGTGCGGCACAACTGTTCTTTCAAGAGGCCATCGGCGGTGCTGTCTTGGGGATCGTACTGGGCTGGCTGACGTTCCGCGTGATGCGCCGCATTGATGATTATTCGCTCGAGGTGTTGATCACGCTGGGCCTTGCCTTTGGCGGCTACGAACTGGCTGTTTATTTGCATGTCTCGGCCCCGATTATGGCGGTCTGTGCTGGGCTTTTAATCGGTGACGTGGGTACGAAATACGGCATGTCCAAGGAAACGCGGCTTTATGTTGATGCATTTTGGAGGCTGATCGACGAAATCCTGAACGCGGTCCTGTTCCTGTTGATCGGCGTCGAAGTGTTCGCGATTGCGTTCAACTTTGAATACCTCACCGCAGGTGTCGCGGCCATCGCATTGGCCCTTGTGGCACGTCTCTCTGCTGTGGCTGTGCCCATTCTGATCTTGCGGCCGTTCCGCGAGTTTTCAACGGGCGTTATCCCGATCATGACATGGGGCGGATTGAAGGGCGGTATTTCGGTCGCACTCGCGCTGTCTTTGCCCCCAAGCGAATGGAAGCCCGTGATCTTGACCGCAACCTATATGGTCGTGATTTTCTCGATTATTGTCCAAGGCCTGACGGTTGCCGGCTTGGCAGAGCGGGTTGGCAGCAAGCCAGAGAAGCAACCATGACGTCTGCTACCCTTCCAAAGCCACTCAGTGCATTTGATGTCATGCACGATGGTACGGCTGTGACCGTCGCTGACATTGCTTCATCAATTGATCCGGAAACATGCGCCTTTCGATGGCTGCACTTTGACCTGTCCACGCCGGGCCTGACCACTTGGTGTGCAGATGTCTTGCCCCCGCTGGCAGGCCGTGCGTTGCTGGCCACCAAGACCCGCCCCCATATTGAAATCAGTGATGACGGACTGCTAGCCACCTTCAGAGGCGTCAATTTCAACGAAGGTGCCGCATTAGAAGATATGGTGTCGCTGAGGCTTTGGATGACCGAAAAATTGGTGGTCACAGTGCGCAAGGATAGGGTCTTTGCGATGGAGGACCTTGCAAAGCAAATGCTGACAACCGACGTGCCGCCAACCCCTGCCCGTCTTGTTGCCCGCGTGACCGAAAACCT
>CBDTVI010000133.1:0-6600 GCA_965364065.1 uncultured Yoonia sp.
TCTAATCCGTGGAAGTGATAGACATCGCCGTACTTTGGCATGCCGTCCAGTGCCAGATTGGGACAGCGTTCAAACAGCACCTCGAGTGCGATCTTAAGCTCGAGCCGCGCAAGCGGTGCGCCGACGCAAAAATGGATGCCGCCACCAAAACTGGTGTTTTGCGCGCCCTTGCGGGTGGGATCAAATTGGTTGGGATCAGGGTAAGCAACAGGATCGCGGTTTGCGGCTGCCAATAGACAGGCAATCTGGTCACCGCGTTTGAAGGTGTGATCGCCCATGGTCACGTCCTCGTAAACCCAACGGGTGAACATGTGCAGGGGCGGGTCAAAACGGATAATTTCTTCGACTGAGGCGTCGGTGATTTCGGAAACCCCATGTTCCAATAGTGTTTTTGTACCATTTCCCAGCGTATGAACAGTTGCTTCATGTCCTGCATTCAGCAGCAATATGCAGGTGGTGATCAATTCATCTTCGCTCAAGCGTTCGCCGTCAGCCTCTGCCGCGATCAAGGTTGAAATCAGATCGTCGGTCGGTGTCTTGCGCCGTTTGGCGATGTAGCCGCGCATAAAATTCACAAAGTCGTTGGTTGCGGCAATTGCGTCAGCTTCGATTTGCGGGGTGCGGCGCGCTTGGTACATCGCGACCATAGCGTTGGACCAGCGGACCAGATCATCAGCGCGGTCTTCTGGCACACCCAACAGCCGCGAAATAATCACGACGGGAACAGGTTGGGCATAGGCCGTCAGCAGATCAAAAGGTTGATCGGGAAAATCATCAATCAGTTTATGGCAAAGCGCACGAATATCGGGGGCCAGCCCGGCAATTGTGCGGCTGGTAAAAGCGCGCAAGACCAATGCGCGCAACCGTTTGTGGCGGGGCGGTTCGAGTTCCAGCATCGAGTGCGCCTCGACATCATAAAACGGCTGCAAATGAGGTGGGATATCAGGTGCCAGTTCTGCGGGGCATTCGCGGCCCATACGCCTGTCCCGCAAAACGGCATGCACTGTTTGGTGACTGACGGCACAGGCCATATCATAGTCATTCCACCAGAAAAAATCACCCATCGCGCGGACGCGGTCGTAAAACGGATAAGGGTTTTGGACGAAGTCAGGATCGGTGGGGGACTGGCTGATTTTTTGCATACGTCAGCTTTGTCCCAGCCCAATCATGATTGCAAGACCACTTAGAGGATTGCGTTCCCAACGGGTTACGAGGGAATTGCTTTTTGGATTGCAGTGGGACGTGTCGAGCGGACAAAAAGATTATGTGTTCTCAAGGGCCGTAATGATAGGCGAAAAATCGTCCGCCTTAAGGCTAGCACCACCAACAAGAGCACCGTTCACATGCGGCACGGCAAAGATCTCGCTCGCGTTGCTGCCTTTGACAGATCCCCCATAAAGCAGCGTAAACTCGGCGCCATCATCAAAGCGTGCAGCAAGACGCGTGCGAATATGCGCGTGTACTTCGGCGATTTGTGCGATTGTCGGGACTTTTCCGGTGCCGATCGCCCAAACGGGTTCATAGGCGACGACCGTGCTGGTTGCCGTGGCAGCATCGGGAATTGATCCGGCTAACTGTCCGTCGATAATATCAAGCGTTGTGCCTGCTTCACGCTCGTCCAGCGTTTCACCAATACAGATGATTGCTTGCAGGCCCGCGCGGTAAGCAGCCGAGCTTTTTGCAGCGACATCGGTGTCGGTTTCGCCATGATCTGCGCGACGTTCTGAGTGGCCAGTAATGACGGCGGTTGCGCCTGCGTCGGCTAACATTTCAGCACTGAGATCGCCTGTATGCGCCCCAGATGCATTTGCATGACAATCCTGACCACCAATACTGATCGGGAGATGCACACAGGCACCGATCAATGTAGCTGGTGGGCAGATCAAAACATCCACAGTTGCATCCGCGTGACGTTCGCCCAATGTGCGCAGCGCATCCAAGCTGGCGACCAACCCGTTCATTTTCCAGTTCCCGGCGGCAAGTTTGCGCGGCATATCAGCGTCCTTTTTTATAACGTGGCGAGTGTGCGTCGTGCCAATGTGCAGGCCTCTTGGGGATCGTCAAGGGCGGACATAGGGACAGACCAATAGGGCATATTATGGAAACGATCGGCGCCTGATGCGATAAGTTCTTGCGCAACATCGCCCTTGGCCTTGAAGTAAAGCGTTCCATCACTGCTGAGCAGGGCGAAAACCACGGCGTCGCGATACAAACACATACCACCAAACATCTTGCGCGAAGTCAGATCGCCTAGATCGGAAAGCAGATCAAGTGCGAAGTCTATATCTGCTTGCGCGACTGCCATCAGCTCGCGGAAATAGTTTCATCGAATTTTATCGACTCGCCGCAACCACAGGCATCCACCACGTTCGGGTTACGGAATTTGAAACCGGATTCGAGCAGCGAAATTTCGTAATCAATCTCGGTGCCAAACAGGAACATTTGCGCCATTGGCGCGATCATTACGCGTGCGCCTGACAATTCGACAACTTCGTCCAGCGGGTCAACTTCGGTCACGTAGTCCATGGTGTATTCCATGCCTGCGCAGCCGCCTTTTTTGACGCCGATACGCAGCCCTTGGTGGCCATCTTTGGCCATCAACTTGGAAATTTGAGCAGCGGCTTTTTCGGTAATTGCGACCGCTTGCTTGCCTGGAATGCCGAACATTGGATTGCTCCTTTGGCCCTTAAGATAGGGTAAGTAGGTGTGTCGCTCAAGTCTGCTTTACATAAAGCCCAGCTCAAGGCGGGCCTCGTCGGACATCATATCCATGCCCCATTGCGGCTCGAACGTCATTTCAACATCGACGTGCTTTACGCCCGGCAATGGCTCAACTGCGTCGGCAACCCAGCCCGGCATCTCGCCGGCAACAGGACAGCCGGGTGCTGTCAGCGTCATGGTGATATTCACGGCGTTATCTTCTTTGACGTCAATCGTGTAGATCAAGCCAAGATCATAGATATTCACTGGAATTTCAGGGTCATAGACTGATTTAATTGCCGCTACGATATCCTCGTAGAGGGGGTGATCCGTTGTCGATGGCGCGATCATTGGTGCGCCTTCAAGCTTTGCGTTGCTGTCTGTCATAGCATCTGTTTCCTGTATTCCTGACCAAACATATAGGGATTGGGTGCAAGCCCGTAAAGGGGGCGAGGCGGGTTTCACGCTGACCGTGCTGACCTGACGCGCAATGCCCCCTTGGCAAAATCGCTCAGATCAGGGAAAGAGGGGGCATGACAACACGTTTTTCATTCGCCCTGAACGCCACCGATGGCAAAGCCCGTACCGGTGTGATGTCCACCCCGCGTGGAGAAATCAGAACGCCCGCGTTTATGCCCGTAGGTACTGCCGCTACCGTCAAGGCGATGATGCCTGAAAGCGTGGCCGCCACAGGCGCTGACATTTTGCTTGGTAACACGTACCATTTGATGCTGCGCCCGACGGCTGAACGCATTGACCGCCTTGGTGGTCTGCATAAATTCATGAACTGGGATAAGCCGATCCTGACCGACAGCGGCGGCTTTCAAGTAATGAGCCTGTCGTCCTTGCGTAAAATGACCGAAGAAGGCGTGACCTTCAAAAGCCATATCGACGGATCAAAACATCACCTGACGCCGGAACGGTCGATGGAAATCCAAAAGCTGCTTGGGTCTGACATCGTGATGTGTTTCGACGAATGTCCCGCACTTCCGGCTGATCGTAAACGGTTGCAGCAAAGTATGGAACTTTCGATGCGGTGGGCGCAGCGGTCGCGCGACGCTTTTGGGGACCGTCCCGGGCACGCGCTGTTTGGTATTCAGCAAGGCGGCCTTGAAGAGGATCTGCGTGGCGAAAGCGCCGAGGCTCTCCGTTCAATCGAATTTGACGGGTACGCCGTCGGCGGTCTGGCCGTGGGCGAGGGGCAAGAGGCAATGTTCAACGTGCTGGACTTTGCGCCTGACCAGTTGCCAAAGGACAAGCCACGTTACCTGATGGGCGTCGGCAAGCCTGATGATATCGTCGGCGCAGTCAAACGCGGCATTGATATGATGGATTGTGTGTTGCCCAGCAGATCGGGACGCACGGGGCAGGTTTTCACCCGCAATGGTGTCGTAAATATCAAAAATGCGCGTCACGCCGATGATCCGCGCCCGCTTGATGCCAAATGCACATGCCCGACATGCACCAACTATTCGCGGGCTTATCTGCATCATGTGTTCCGTGCGCAAGAAATGATCAGTGGCATGCTGCTGACGTGGCACAACCTGCATTATTACCAAGAGATTATGCAGGGCATGCGCGACGCGATCAGCGCAGGTGCTTTTGACGTCTGGGAGGCCGATTTCCATGCCGGCCGTGCGCAGGGCGATATCGCGCCTCTTTAATCAAATTTGCATTTTGTTGCCCTTGGCCGCTTGCGGCTTAGCTATGACACAGGCAATCTGCGGAAAAAGCAAATCAGGTGGTCGGTTGAAACTACGACATCATCGCCCCACATATTGAGGCACAGGAGATGCTCTATGTTGCCGCAAAGCGGGACGGGGGCGTTTTGCCAAAAAAGGAAAAGAGCATGCAAGAACCGTTGAGTTCATCTTACCCCGTCCTTCCGCTGCGCGATATTGTGGTGTTTCCACATATGATCGTGCCGCTGTTTGTGGGTCGGGAAAAATCAGTCCGCGCACTTGAAGAAGTGATGCAGGACGACAAGCAGATTTTGCTGTCCAGTCAGGTTGACCCTGGCGAAGACGATCCAGATCAGAACGGCATTTACCGCACAGGTGTTTTGGCCAATGTGCTGCAACTGCTGAAGCTGCCCGATGGCACCGTAAAGGTGCTTGTCGAAGGCCGTAGCCGTGTGAAAATCACAAATTTCGTCGAAAACGACAGCTATTTCGAAGCAAGCTGCGCGTATTTGAACGAAACTGCCGGTGATCCGATTGAGGTTGAAGCACTGGTGCGCAATGTTGCGGCCGAGTTCGAGCGTTATGCGAAGATCAAAAAGAACATCCCAGAAGAGGCGATGGCAGCCGTTGGCGACGCAACAGAGCCAGAAAAGCTAGCCGATCTTGTGGCCGGTCATCTGGGTATCGAAGTTGATCAAAAGCAGGGCCTGCTTGAGACATTGTCGGTGTCTGAACGCTTGGAAAAAGTCTTTGGCATGATGCAGGGCGAAATGTCCGTGCTTCAGGTCGAGAAAAAGATCAAAACCCGTGTCAAAACGCAGATGGAGCGGACCCAGCGCGAATATTATTTGAATGAGCAAATGAAGGCCATTCAGAAAGAACTTGGTGATGGCGAAGAAGGCCAGAACGAGGTTGAAGAACTTGAGACCCGCATCCATGAGACCAAGTTGTCCAAAGAAGCCCGTGAAAAGGTCGACGCTGAGTTGAAGAAGCTCAAGAACATGTCGCCGATGTCTGCGGAAGCCACAGTTGTGCGCAACTATTTGGATTGGATTTTGGGCGTGCCGTGGGGCGTGAAATCACGCACCAAAAAGGACCTGCACAAGGCGCAAGAGGTGTTGGACAACGATCACTTTGGTCTGGAAAAGGTCAAAGAACGCATTGTTGAATATCTGGCTGTGCAGCAACGCTCTAAAAAGCTGAAAGGCCCGATCATGTGTTTGGTCGGCCCTCCAGGTGTTGGTAAAACGTCGCTGGGTAAATCTGTGGCGCGTGCCACGGGCCGCGAGTTTATTCGCATCTCATTGGGTGGTGTGCGTGACGAGTCTGAAATTCGCGGTCACCGCCGGACCTATATCGGCTCTATGCCCGGTAAAATCATTCAGGCGCTGAAAAAGGCGAAAACCACCAACCCACTGATCTTGCTCGATGAAATAGACAAGATGGGGCAAGATTTCCGTGGTGATCCCGCATCAGCGATGCTTGAGGTGCTTGATCCAGAACAGAACAGCACTTTCGTCGATCACTATCTAGAGGTCGAATATGACCTCTCGAACGTGATGTTCCTGACGACTGCGAACTCTTACAACATGCCGGGGCCTTTGCTGGACCGGATGGAGATCATTTCGCTGTCGGGCTACACAGAAGACGAAAAGCGCGAGATTGCGCGCCAGCATTTGCTGCCCAAGGTCATGAAGAATCATGGCCTAAAGGAAAGCGAATTTTCGGTCTCTGATGACGCACTGACTGCGATGGTTCAGGTCTACACCCGCGAAGCTGGTGTGCGGAATATGGAACGCGAATTGGCCAAGATTGCCCGCAAGGCCGTCACCATGATCGTCAAAAAAGAGGCGACCGTGATCGCGGTGAATGCGGATAATCTGTCTGATTTCTTGGGCGTCAAAAAGTACCGCTTTGGCCTTGCCGAAGAAGAAGATCAGGTCGGTGTTGTCACCGGTCTGGCTTGGACGTCGGTTGGGGGCGAATTGCTGAACATCGAAGCGCTGCGCCTGCCGGGCAAGGGTCGCATGAAGACCACTGGTAAGCTGGGTGATGTGATGAAGGAATCAATTGATGCAGCGTCGTCTTACGTCCGGTCTATCGCGCCTGAAATCGGTGTGAAGCCGCCAAAGTTCGACGTGATCGATATCCACGTACACGTCCCAGACGGGGCAACCCCGAAGGATGGCCCGAGTGCTGGTCTCGCGATGGTTACATC
>CBDTVI010000134.1:0-6516 GCA_965364065.1 uncultured Yoonia sp.
TTGGATGTAACCGAACCCAGAACCTCACGCGTTTCAGCGCGCAAAATACTGTCCAGACGACGTGCTGCTGCCTCTTCACCACCAGCACCAACGGCGCGGCGGAACTGCTCTACATCGGAAATCCGGTAGCGCGCAAAGGCATCAACGACCAAACGACGGTCATCAGACGGGGTGATTTCCAGCGGATCAAGATCACGGCTTAGGATGCGGTCGTCATAGCGCACGACCTCTTGGATCAGTGGGATTTTGAAACCCAGACCCGGTTCTTCCTGAACCCTGACGATTTGACCAAACTGGAGAACCAGTGCTTTTTGACGTTCGTCCACGATAAAGACCGAAGACATGACGCCGATGACGATGACCGCAATAGCGGGCAGAAGAAATGCTGTTTTACGCATTAGTTGGACCCTCCAGTAGTAGGTGTGCGGCGAAGTTCATTTAGCGCCAAGTAAGGTACGACGCCTTGTCCGCCCTCACCTGCATCGTCGAGCAAGATAATGTCAACGCCGCCAAGGACGCTTTCCATTGTCTCAAGATACAGACGCTTGCGTGTCACTTCTGGTGCTTTTTCGTATTCGGCCAAAACAGCAGAGAAACGGCTGGCTTCACCTTCGGCTTCGTTCACCACGCGGGCGCGGTAACCTTCAGCTTGCTCTAGGATCTGTGCGGCTTGACCACGTGCTTCAGCAACCACTTGGTTTGCATAGGCGTCGGCGACGTTCTGCACACGGTCACGTTCTTGCTCAGCATCCTGCACCGCGCGGAATGACGCGATGACCGGCTCTGGTGGGTCAGCTTTGTCAAAGTTCACACGAATGATGTTCACGCCACTGTCATAGATATCAAGCGTCGACTGAATAGAATCGCTCAGACGGTCTGCAATCGCACCACGGTCCCTGTTCAAGATCGGGGCCAGTTCGGATTGTGAAATAATCTCGCGCATCGCGGATTCGGCGGTTGCCGCAATCGTTTGTGGTGGATCAGCAAGGTTAAAGAGGTAAAGCTGTGGATCAGTGATGTTCCAAACAACCTGGAAATCGATGTCGACGATGTTTTCGTCGCCCGTCAGCATCAGGCCTGCGTCGCTACCTGTCCGGCTGACTCCGATGTCGATGTTCCGCTCTGTTGTCACAGCGAGGATCTCGCGCGACACAACCGGCCAAGGTGCAAAGTTCAGACCAGATTCGCCGACTTCGAGGAATTCACCCAAGAAAAGCTCGACCGAGCGTTCTTCGGGACGGACTGTGTAAAATGACGCATAAAGCCAAAGGCCAAGTGCAGCCAAAAGACCAAGGCCGATAGTTCCGCGTGTCAGTTGCGGGCTTTCGCCGCCACCGCCGCCACCGATCCGGCCTTTGCCGTCACCGCCGCCGCCCATAAGGACGCGCAGTTGTTCACGGCCTTTGTTCACAAGATCGTCGATCTCGGGGATACCAGACCCATCATTGTTAGGTTTGCGACCACCGTTCTCACGGTCGTCCCCGCGGTTGTCATCGTCACCCCCGCCTGAACCATTGTTTCCACCGCCGCCCCATGGGCCACCCGTATTTCCTGCCATCGTTTCCCTATGCTTCCCTTGCGCCATGCCCGCCTACGCGAACGTTCCATTGTCATGTGTGTCTTAATCGTGCGAAATCAAGCGTTCCGCACGGGTTCCTTCATCGTAACCAGTTCTTCTGCCATCGTCGGATGGACGGCAACAGTCCGGTCAAAGTCTTCTTTCGTAGCGCCCATCTTGACTGCGATGCCGACCAGCTGGATCATTTCACCTGCGTGATCTGCGACGATATGACAGCCCAAGACTTTGCGGGTCGCTGTGCTGACCACCAGCTTCATCAAAACGCGGTCATCGCGACCTGCAAATGCATGGTTCATTGGCTTGAATGACGAGCAATAAATCTCGACCGGCTCAATATCGCGCGCTTGTTCTTCGGTCAGGCCCACTGTGCCCAGTTCAGGCTGTGTAAAGACCGCCGACGGGATCAATTCATGATCCACCGCAGTCGGATTGCCTTTAAAGACCGTTTCCACAAAGGCCATGGCTTCGCGGATCGCAACAGGCGTCAACTGGACGCGGTTCGTCACATCGCCAATCGCATAAACAGACGGGATATTCGTCTGGCTATATTCATCGACAACAATCTCTGCGCGACGCCCCACGGTGACGCCTGCGGCCTCTAGGCCCATACCATCCGTGTTTGGTGCGCGCCCAGTGGCGAACATCACCTGATCATAGACTTTTTCAGTGCCGTTTGTGGCTTTCACCCAAATGCCGTGGCCCGCGCTTTGTTGCGGCACAATGGCTGGATGACCGTCTTCCATCGGCACGCCTTCGGTGGTGCCATCAAGATCAGCCTGTGTCGCGGCGCGCATCTCAACGATGTTTGTGCCTAAATGCAGGTCAACACCTTTAGAGCGCATGCCTTCTGCGACAAGCCCACGCGCTTCATCATCAAAGCCGCGCAAGATTTGTGCGCCACGGTAGAATTGCGTCACGTCAACGCCCAACCCGTTCAAGATACCCGCGAACTCAGAAGCGATATAACCACCACCAATGATCAAAATCGACTTAGGCATCTCTTCAAGCAAGAAAATCTCGTTGGAGGTGATCCCGAGCTCTGAACCTTGCATCTCGGGCACCACTGGGCGACCACCGGTGGCCACCAGAATATGCTTGGCGGTCACGTCCTGACCTGTTGAAAGCGTGATTGTGTGCGGATCTTTTAGCATCGCGCGCGCGTAAAAAATCTCAACGTCTGATCCCGCCAAAAGTTTGCGATAGACCCCCTCAAGACGGTCCAGCTCGGCGTGCAATTGCGTGCGAAAACGCGGCCAGCTGAACGGCCCTTCTTGCAGATCCCAGCCATAGGCACGGGCATCGTCGAACATTTCCGAATAACCCGATGCAAAAACCATCAGCTTTTTGGGCACGCAACCACGGATCACACATGTGCCACCCATGCGGTATTCTTCGGCAAGCGCTACTTTTGCACCGGTAGCGGCGGCAACACGTGCGGCACGTACGCCGCCAGAACCGCCACCAATGACGAAAAGGTCGTAATCAAAAGTCATCTGATAGCTCCGGCTTTGTACAAAAATTGGTCGTCAATTAGTTCGCAATGCCTGCGAAGATATTATCATCGTCACGCACGTCGTAGCGCACAACCTCTGAGGTGTTGTTAGTGATGTCACGGACGGTCACTTTGCCGTCACCGTGGCCCACGATCACAATGTCGCAGACATCGATAAACAGGCCATTTTCGACAACACCAGGGATCTGGTTCAGCACAAGGGCCAACTGTCTAGGATTGCCGATATGCTTGAGGTGCAGATCAAGGATCATGTTACCTTCGTCAGTGATGAACGGCTTGTCGCCACGCATGCGCTGCGTGATGTCACGGCCCAGTACATCCATGCCGGTCAGCGTTTCTTCGATCAAGTTCTGGGTCACGGGCAAACCAAATGGGATCACCTCGAGCGGCAATGGAAATGCGCCCAGCGTGTCGACCTTTTTGGTGGCATCGGCGATCACGATCATGCGGTCACTGGCAGTCGCGACAATCTTTTCGCGCAAATGTGCGCCGCCGCCGCCTTTGATCAGGGTCAGCTGGCTGTCGTATTCGTCGGTGCCGTCGATGGTTAGATCAAGCCACTTCGCCTCTTCCAAGGTGATGACATCGATGCCGACTTCGCGGGCGAGCTCTGCCGTTTGGTTCGATGTCGGAACGCCTTTGATCTTGAGGCCCTCATCGCGCACCATTTCACCCAGACACTGCACCAGCCACGCGGCCGTTGATCCGGTGCCAAGGCCAACCTTCATCCCGGATTCGACATATTCAGTCGCTTGCTTTGCTGCGATAAACTTCGCCATATCAATCGGGGTCAATTCACTGGTCATCACGCCACTCCGCTTTTAATCTACGCGTGTTATAGGCAAGATCGCAGGCAGGCGCGAGGCCCCAATTTACGCCATCCTCACATCCGCATTAATTGGGCGAAGGGTCGCATTTAGCGGGAAGTTTCAGGCTTAGATCGGTTAGGCTCAAAACAACGTCACAAATCTGTCCTGATCAATAAGGCCGTCCTTCATGTTTTTATCCGTTTTCGATATGTTCAAAGTGGGCGTTGGCCCGTCTTCATCTCATACGATCGGGCCAATGGTCGCGGCGGCACGGTTCTTGGACCATCTGCGCGCGCAGCCATTCAAGGTCGCGGGCGTTCAGGCATCCCTACACGGCAGCTTGGCCTTCACTGGGGTCGGCCATTCGACCGACCGCGCAGTCACGCTGGGGCTGGCTGGTTTTCGCGCAGACGACTATGACGCAACCTTGGCAGATGCGGAAATGGCTCGCATTGCGAACGAGAACACAGTTTCACCCGAAGGGCTTGGCACACTGCGGTTCCATTCCAAAGACGATCTGATCTTTGACTATGGCCCCGCCCTGCCCGGCCACGCCAACGGCATGATATTGCGCGGCACGGATGCGCAGGGCGATGTCATCACCCAAGTCACCTATTATTCCATCGGCGGTGGCTTTGTGTTGACTGACGCAGAACTTGCCGCAGGCAAAGACAGCGACACTGGGCCACCTGTCCCGTTCCCGTTCCAATCCGCCCAAGAGATGCTGGATATGGCAGCGATGTCGGGCAAAACCATTGCCGAGATGAAACAAACAAACGAGTTATCGCGCATCACGACCGCCGAACTTGATCGCGGCGTGGCGCGTGTTTGGGACGTTATGAACAACTGCATTGAGCGCGGATTGCACACTGACGGCATCCTGCCCGGTGGTTTATTTGTGCGCAGACGGGCCAAGGGTATCTATGATGCGCTGCAGGCAGAACGCGGCATGAACCTGACGGCGCCCCATACAATCAATGATTTCATGTCGACCTACGCAATGGCGGTGAACGAAGAAAACGCGGCTGGCGGACAAGTCGTTACCGCCCCCACCAATGGTGCGGCTGGGGTCATCCCTGCCACAATCCGCTACTGGCTGGATCATGTACCGGGTGCGGCCTCTTCGCGTATCGGAGAGTTTTTGCTTACTGCCGCTGCCATTGGCGGGCTGATCAAATTCAACGCCTCAATCTCTGGTGCGGAATGCGGATGTCAGGCCGAAGTCGGCAGTGCTGCGGCAATGGCTGCTGCGGGTCTGGCCGCTGTCTTGGGTGGCACGCCAGAGCAAATTGAAAACGCTGCCGAAATCGCCCTAGAACACCACCTTGGGATGACCTGCGATCCGGTCAAAGGGCTTGTCCAAGTGCCTTGCATCGAACGCAACGGTCTGGGCGCAATCAAGGCAGTATCAGCTGCATCATTGGCGATGCGCGGTGATGGCACCCATCTTGTATCGCTAGATGTTGCGATTGAAACGATGCGCCAAACCGGCGTTGATATGAGCGAGAAATACAAAGAAACCGCCCTCGGTGGCCTCGCTGTGAATGTGCCGAACTGCTAGGGTCGCGCCATGAATGATGATCGCCCCTTTTTAGGCGTCATGCTGATGCTGGCATTTTGTGTGTTGGCCCCGTTGGGGGATAGCATTGCAAAACTGCTTGGCGGGTCTGTGGCCCTTGGTGTTTTGATCTTTGTGCGATTTGGCATTCAGGCAGTCATCCTATTGCCGCTTGTACTGCTTAAGGGGCAGGACTTGCGGCTTCCCAAAGGTATGTTGATGTGGACGCTTGTGCGAACGGTATTGCATATCGTTGGCATTGGTCTGATGTTCACCGCCCTGCAATATTTGCCCTTGGCCGACACGCTGGCGATTGCCTTTGTCATGCCTTTTATCATGTTGTTGCTTGGGTATTTTGTAATGGGCGAACAGGTCGGCATCCACCGCATGGGGGCCTGTGCTGTCGGCTTTATTGGCACGCTTTTGGTGATCCAGCCCAACTTTGTCGAAGTCGGCTATCCTGCACTTTACCCGCTAGGGGTGGCTGTGGTGTTTTCACTCTTTATGATGGTGACCCGCAAAATTGCCCGCGCAATGGACCCTATCAAACTGCAAGCGATCAGCGGCATCCAAGCGTCCGTGATCTTGCTTTTGGTCTTTGCGGTGTTTCCCAACATGAATGGCGATATCAGCTTGAACCTACCGCCCACGACGTGGGTTCTGTTGGCGGGGCTCGGCTTGCTTGGCACCTTTGCGCATCTTTTCATGACATGGAGCCTGCGCTTCGCACCTGCTTCGACCGTCGCCCCCATGCAATATCTTGAAATACCTATTGGCACTGCAATCGGGTGGCTGATCTTTTCAGACCTGCCCAACGGACTGGCCGCGATCGGCATCTGCATCACTGTCGCTGCAGGTCTTTATGTCATCATCCGCGAGCAACGACTTTCAAAGCAGTTGCCAGTTGCGCCCGCGGCAGGGTGACAAGGACGGGCGCATCCGTCTTGATCGTGACATCGCCGCCCAAAGCCGCATTAGATGGACTGGTGAACCCTGTCATTTCCATCAACGTATTTGAAAACGGCCAGACGACACCGTCCAAACTGACCGAAGCCGG
>CBDTVI010000135.1:0-6494 GCA_965364065.1 uncultured Yoonia sp.
CGCCAAACGACAGCTTTGCCTTCTTCCATCATCAGGCCAATCGACATCATTGTGACGCCGTGCGCCTGCAAAGGAATAATGGTTTTACCATCGGGCGATCCGGGACGTTTGTTCACACCCATCATGCGCGGCTGTGACGGACCATAAATGTCTGCATCCAGCAAACCAACGCGCCGCCCCTCTTTGGCCAAAGCGACTGCAAGGTTCGAGGACACTGTCGATTTACCGACACCACCCTTACCAGAGCCGATCGCCAAAATACGGTCCACACCGGATACTTTCGCTGGTCCGGCCTGCGGTGTCGGGTGGCGGCCAATTTTCAACGAAGGTGGCTCTGGCGCTTTTGGGGCTGGCCCGTGGGCTGTCAGAATGACTGACGCACTTTCCACACCCGGCAAGCGACGCACGATATCTTCGGCAGCGCGGCGAACTCCGTCCATCTTTGCGGCTTCAGTTGGGGTCGCGGCCTCAATCACGAAGCGCACAGCGCCGCCTTCTATATTAAGGGCGCGGATCATGTCTTGCGACACCAAGTCCTGACCGCCGGGCAACGTCAGGCGCGACAAGGCGCCTAGAATTTCATCACGGGTCACGGTCATGGCAATTCCTCAGGTTTATAAACTGGCTAATTTAACATCATCATCTGGCACGATTTGAGCAAATCGCAAGCCCTTCGACAAAGATGCTTGAAAATGTAACAAAATGATGACGTTAGGTCAGCTTCTCTTATGCATTTGCTGCATAGCAGCATTGCCAAATGACGTATTGTGCAAGTGCAGCATGATCCTACATAACAGTTACAACAGCGGCAAACACCGCTTCAACATAAACATTATCCGAGAAGTCACATGACAGTTCAAACAGAAACATTCTTCGCTGGCACATCACTCACCGCACGTTTTGTAGCGCTGCGCGAGCAGTACCGCGACACCGCAGCTAAGCGCCGTACATATCGCACAACTCTTGCTGAGTTGGAAAACCTCAATGAGCGTGACTTGGCCGATTTGGGTATTGCACCCGGATCAATCAAGGAAATCGCATACCGCGCCGCATATAGCGCGTAACACCCGAATTCGGATCTGCTTGCTCCTCCCAGAATATCGCAGATCTGGACACGACCCAACGCTTCACCTCCTCCCGAGGCTTTGGGTCCCAAATAAAGTGGCGGCATTCACCTCCTCCCGGATGCCGCCGCTTTACCACAGGTTTCGGAACCGCCCACCTCCTCCCGGGTTGGTTTCGAGAATACCGCAGGCCAAGCGCACCTCCTCCCGCGCGACGTCTGCGAGGAAACGTCACGCTCGCCTCCTCCCTGAGCGCGGCGTTTGAAAATAAAGACGGTCATGCCCACCTCCTCCCGGGCATGGCCGTTTTTTTATGTTCTGAGAGTTTTAAGCGCGCATATCCTTGGGGGTGCCCATGACCATATAACTGGTGATTGCACGCACATGCGGCACGGTGCCTAAGATATCGGTGTGAAATGCTTTGTAGGCGGGCAAATCCGCAACCTCGACCCGCAGCATATATTCAAATGCCCCAGCGACATTGTGGCATTCGGCCACCTGATCAGCGCGCTGCATGGCTTTCTCGAAACCCTCTTGCGCGGCTTTGGTGTGTTCAGCCAATCCGACAGCCACATAAACCACATATGCCCGCCCGGTTTGCACAGGATCAAGACGCGCACGATAGCCTTTGATCACTCCACTGCGTTCCAATTCTTGGACACGACGCAGGCAGGCCGAAGGCGACAGCCCGACCTGATCGGCCAGTTGTAGGTTGCTGATGCGCCCATCTTGCGAAAGGGCGCGCAATATCTTGTCGTTTATTGGATCAATCTTGCTCATAGGTTGCAACATTAGACGAAAAATCCACACCTTGGCAATTTTATTGCTGCAAATACGGCGTATAATTGCGCCATGACCTATGAGATTCTTATCGCGCTGATTGGCTTTGCCTTAGCCAGCTCAATCACTCCTGGCCCCAACAACCTGATGCTAATGGCATCGGGGGCGAATTATGGCTTGCGCCGGACGGTGCCGCATATGCTGGGCATCTCGCTGGGGCACGCATTTATGGTCGCGATGGTCGGCATTGTGCTGCTGCAAGTGTTCGAGACCTACCCGATCCTGAACACCGTTCTTAAGGTAGCGAGTGCTACTTACATGATCTGGCTCGCATGGAAGATCGCAAACGCGGTTCCGCCCGAAGCAAAAGGGGTCACTGGCAAACCCTTTACCTTCCTGCAAGCAGCCGCTTTTCAATGGGTGAACCCCAAAGCATGGTTCATGGCGATCACCGCGATCAGCGCTTATGCACCGCAGGACCAAGGCATTGTCATGGGATCATTGATCGTCGCCGTCATCTTTTCCGCAGTGAACCTGCCGTCCATTTTTGTTTGGGCATGGATGGGTGTGCAGGTCCGCCGCTGGCTAGGTAGCGCGCGGCGTTTGCGCATTTTCAATGTGTCGATGGCGGTGTTGCTAGTGGTATCACTGTATCCGATGCTGACCAAATAGCATCAAAATGGAACATCATTGGCTTTATCTGCGCTTACAATAAATCTCGCGACCACATGTTTTGATCCAGCCTTGTCAAATTCGATCACCAGTTTGTCGCCTTCGATCCCGACGATTTCGCCGTAGCCGAACTTTTGATGAAACACGCGCTCGCCTTCGGTAAACGCGCTGACGGCCTCCATGTCGATTGTCATATTGCGGGCTTCGGCAGGGGCACCCATGCCGCGTTGCTGGCTGCGGCTTTGTAGGCGCCGCCAGCCCGGTGAATTATAGACATCCGCGTTATGCGCTTTTTCATGCAGGTCCGATCCGGCCATGCCCGCAATCGCAGGCGACGCAGAGGCCGCCATGCCAGCGGCACCATATCCACCACCATAAAGGCCCGGAGGCGTCAAAACCTCGACATGTTCAGGGGGCAACTCATCGATAAACCGCGACGGCATAGCCGACTGCCACTGCCCGTAAACACGGCGGTTGGCGGCAAATGAAATCGTGCAAATCTCTTCGGCGCGGGTGATGCCGACGTAAGCCAAGCGCCGTTCTTCCTCGAGGCCCTTTACACCGCTTTCATCCATAGAGCGTTGCGAGGGGAACAAACCGTCCTCCCATCCTGGCAGAAACACTGCAGGAAATTCCAAGCCCTTGGCGGCGTGAAGCGTCATAATGCTGACCTTCTCGCCCTGCTCTTCGGTTTCATTGTCCATGATGAGGCTGACATGCTCGAGGAAGCCTTGCAGGTTCTCAAAATTCTCGAGCGCTTTGACAAGTTCCTTGAGGTTTTCAAGCCGCCCCGGCGCCTCGGGCGTTTTGTCGTTCTGCCAAAAGCCCGTATAGCCGGACTCATCAAGGATCATCTCGGCCAATTCGACATGGGTATCAGCTTCGGCACGCACTTGGCCGCTCCAGCGATCCAAGCCAGAAACCAGAATCGTCAACTCTTTCAGCCCCTTGCCACCCAGCAATTTGCCCTGACACACCAAACGCGCGCCTTCGACAAGCGACACGCCATTGCTACGCGCGGTCCGTTGAATGGTCTGCACAGCCTTGTCACCAAGGCCGCGTTTGGGGGTGTTCACAATCCGCTCGAATGCAAGATCGTCTTCGGGGGACACGGCCAGCCGGAAATAAGCCATCGCATCGCGGACCTCCATCCGCTCGTAAAAGCGGGGGCCGCCGATGACGCGGTACGGCAGCCCGATCGTCAAAAACCGGTCTTCAAAGGCGCGCATTTGATGTGATGCCCGCACTAAAATCGCCATACTGTCCAAGCCAATCGGATCAAGACCACGCGTGCCACGTTGCAACGCCTCTACCTCTTCACCGATCCAGCGCGCCTCTTCTTCGCCGTCCCAATGACCGATCAGGCGAACTTTTTCGCCATCTTCGCGAGAGGTGAACAGCTCCTTGCCCAAACGCCCCTTATTGGCGGCAATCACGCCAGAGGCAGCGGCCAGAATATGCGGGGTTGAGCGGTAGTTTTCTTCGAGCCGCACCACATGTGCGCCGGGGAAATCGGTCTCAAACCGCAAGATATTGCCAACCTCGGCACCGCGCCATCCGTAGATCGACTGATCGTCATCACCAACACAACAGATGTTCTTGTGCGAGGCCGCAAGCAGCCGCAGCCACATGTATTGGGCGACGTTCGTATCTTGGTATTCGTCCACCAGAATATAGCGAAACCAGCGTTGGTATTGTGCCAGCACATCCGCATGGGTCTGAAAGATCGTGACCATATGCAACAGGATATCACCAAAATCGACGGCGTTGAGATCACGCAAACGCCGTTGATAGGCTGCGTAAAGCTCCACACCTTTGTGATCAAACGCACCACTATCCGCGACAGGGATTTTATCCGGCGTCAGCGCTTTGTTTTTCCAGCCGTCGATGATGCCCGCCAACATGCGCGCAGGCCAACGCTTGTGGTCAATGCCAGCGGCCTCGATCAGTTGCTTCATCAGGCGGATTTGGTCGTCTGTATCGAGAATAGTGAAATTGGACTTGAGACCAACAAGCTCGGCATGACGGCGCAATTGCTTGGCGCAGACGGCGTGGAATGTCCCAAGCCAAGGCATCCCCTCAACAGCGTCTCCCATCATTCCACCAATACGGTTTTTCATCTCGCGAGCGGCTTTGTTCGTAAAGGTGACCGCCAATATCTCGTGCGGGCGCGCCGAATTGGTTGCGAGCAAATGCGTGATGCGTGTCGTCAGGGCCTTGGTTTTACCTGTCCCTGCCCCCGCCAACATTAAAACTGGGCCGTCTACTTTTTCGACCGCCTCGCGTTGCGCGGGATTGAGACCGTCGAGGTAAACCATGCTGGGCCGCGCCATCGCTTGTTGGCTCAGGGGGCGTGCTGCTGCTTCGAATGCGTCATCTTCGGAAAAACTGTTCATTTTTCACACATAGCGCCATCAGGTCGTTCTGAAAAGGCTTGTTCTACTTACGTTCTTTCGTTCTTCAAAATGCCGAAATCGTGCTGAAAGTCAAAAACGTATCAATAGTTGCAAACCCCAACGTCACTGCTTGTGGCTTAGCAACCAAGTTTCGTACGTTGATCGCCCTTTGCTTGCGACCCTTTATAGGGGCGCATGTACGAGAAACGCTCTGACTTGACCAAATGGTCAGCGGCCTTTCTGCGAAATATGATAGAATAGTATCCGCTTTTGCTGGTATAGTATTTGAACGGCATTCCAAAATAACCGACCGTAAAGCACTAACAAAACGAATCTGTGATTTCTGGGAGGAAACAATGAAATCTTTAATGAATACGGCTCTTGGCCTGACACTTGGCGTTGCTGGTGCATCTGTTGCACTTGCTGACGGCCACGCGCCAGAGCTGACAATTGCGATCGTCAACAACGGTCACATGATCAACATGCAAACAGTTGCAGAAGCTTACACCGCAGAAACTGGTGTTAAGTTGAACTGGGTGTCTTTGGAAGAAGGCGTTCTGCGCGAGCAGGTCACTTCCGACACAGCAACCGGTGGCGGCCAGTACGACATCATCAACATCGGCATGCAGGAAGCACCAATTTGGGGCGCTGCAGGCTGGATCGAACCGATGGATTTCGACGCTGACTATGACATCGACGACATGCTGCCAGCAATGCGCAACGGTCTGTCACACGAAGGTACTTTGTACGCGGCACCATTCTACGGTGAATCGTCAATGGTTATGTACCGCAAGGACCTCATGGACGCAGCTGGCGTCACAATCGCTGACAACGATTCATGGGATAACATCAAGATCGCTGCTGCAGCAGTTCACGATCCTGCGAACGAAGTTTACGGTGCTTGTTTGCGCGGTAAGCCAGGATGGGGCGACGGTATGGCGTTCGTCACAACAATGGCGAACTCTTTCGGCGCTGCTTGGTTTGATGCGGACATGCGTCCAAATCTTGAAACTGACGAGTGGAAAGCTGCAGTCAGCTTCTACGTTGACCTACTGGGTAACTACGGCCCTCCAGGTTCCGAAGGCAACTCTTTCAACGAGATCCTTGCGCTTTATAACGAAGGCAAGTGTGGCCTGTGGATTGACGCGACAATCGCTGCATCCTTCCTGACAGTAGACGGTGTTGCATACGCGCAGGCGCCAAACGCTGGTAACCCAGTCGGTGCAAACTGGCTCTGGGCTTGGGCAATGGCTGTTCCAACAGGTTCGCCAAACTCCGAAGCTGCACACGACTTCATCGAGTGGGCAACTTCCAAAGAGTACATCCAAGCTGTAGCTAACCACCCAGACTTTGGTTGGGGTTCCGTACCAACTGGTACACGTGCATCCACATATGCGTACCCTGAGTTCCAGGCAGCTGCACCTTTCGCAGCGGCTGAAATGGCGGCAATCGATTCTGCAGCCCCAGAAGCCACTGACCTGAAGCCATACGTCGGCGTACAGTTCGCAGCGATCCCTGAGTTCCCAGAAGTTGGTAACGCAGTATCGCAGGAAATTGCAGCAGCACTTTCCGGCGCGAAATC
>CBDTVI010000136.1:0-6400 GCA_965364065.1 uncultured Yoonia sp.
TGTCAGAAGCTAACGAGGTCAATCTGATCAGCGACTTTGACAGCGCCATTGAAATCGCGACCCAAGCGGCCAACAACATCGAAATCGCGACCCGCAACCTGCCCCAGATTACCGCTGACATTGAGCAGCTGACAAACCGCGCCAACAGCCTCGAATTCGAGGCGCTCATCGCGAATGCGACCGATACACTTGCATCCATCGACAGCTTTATCGGGACCGATGATGCCATCGCCCTGCCTGCCAGCTTGAATGGTGCGCTGGATGAAATGCGCGGGTTTTTGGCCGAAGTCCGCGTTGGTGGCGCGATCGAAAACGTCAACGCAGCGCTCGCATCGGCTAATCAGGCGGCACGGGCCATTGAAGACGCTGTAGCCACCCTGCCCGCTTTGTCAGAGCGCGCAAACCGTCTGGTCGCACAAACAGAAACCGTGATCGAAAGCTACAGTGTGCGCTCGCGCTTTAGTGCCGAAACACTGCAGACCCTGCGCGACATCCAGTCTGCAGCGGACGCTGTCACGACACTTTCACGCACGATCCAACGCAACCCCAATTCCTTGCTAATAGGACGCTGATGATGATGACCCGAACCTTATGCTTTGCGCTTTTCACATCACTTGCCGCATGTGCCGCCCCGATTGACAGGCTCGCGATGACGCCCCAAGCCTCAACCTTGGAACTGCGCCCCTTGGTAGGCAGCGCAATGGTCCGCACCGTATCTTTGCCGTCTTATGCCGCCGCAGAAGAAGTCGCGCGCGAATTACCCGGTGGATTGATCGCTAGCAACGACGATGTGTTTTGGGCCGACGATCCTTCGCGTGCGGTTACCCTGATCCTGACACGCAGCCTAAGCGACATTCTGAACACTGATGTCGGACCAGAGCCGTGGCCATTTGTCGGTCTGCCGGACGTATCAATTGATGTGCGCGTGGCACGCATGCTGTCGGGCGCAGATGGTATGTTCCACCTAACCGGGCAGTTTTATGTAGGCGGCGACGGGATCGATTTCCGCAACACGGCCAACAGCTTTGATATCAGTGTGCCGATGACCGATCAGTCGTTGCCAAGCATCGCGGCGGCCCAGGCAACCGCATTGATGCAACTGTCAGAGCAGATCGCCCGCACCCTAGGACGCTAGTTTCACCCAAGCACCATCGCGCTTGGATGATCGCACGCAGGCATCCACGAATTGCACACCCTTAAGGCCGTCTTCGATGGTTGGATAAAGCACATCTGCGGGCACATCACGCCCTGCGCGGTGGGCGGTGATCGCATCCGCCGCCTCGCGGTAGATCGTCGCAAAGCCTTCAAGATAGCCCTCTGGGTGGCCTGCTGGAATACGCGTCACTCGTGCGGCCGCGTCAGTAGTTCCCGCACCACCGCGTGTCAGCAAGCGCTTGGGTTCGCCGTACGGTGTGTGCCAAAGCTGATTGGGGTTTTCTTGCGCCCACTCCAACCCGCCGTTTTCGCCGTAAACCCGCAAGCGCAACCCGTTTTCATTCCCGGGGGCGACCTGACTGCACCACAGCATACCGCGCGCGCCGCCTGCAAAACGCATCATCACATGCGCATTGTCGTCAAGCTGCCGACCACTCACAAAGGCCTGCAAATCCGCTGATAACGTTTCAAGGTCCAACCCTGTGACAAAGCTTGCCAGATTGAAAGCATGGGTGCCAATGTCACCGGTCGATCCACCTGCGCCTGATCTTGCGGGGTCAGTGCGCCAAGCGGCTTGTTTGAAATCTTCGGGTTTGGTTAGCCAATCTTGGGCATACTCCACCTGCACGACACGAATTTTGCCCAGCACTCCTTCGGCAATCATTTGCCGGGCCTGTCGCATCAGCGGATAGCCCGTGTAATTGTGGGTCAGCACGAACAATGCGTCGCTGTCTTGCGCCGCTTTCACAAGTTTCTTGGCGTCCGCTAGTGTTGAGGTCAGAGGCTTGTCGCAAATCACATGGATGCCACGTTTCAGGAACTCGCGCGCGGCCGCATAGTGGACGTGGTTCGGTGTCACAATCGCGACCGCCTCAATCCCGTCTTTCAGGCGTGCCTCGCGGATTGCCATAGCTTTGAAGTCATCATAGATGCGCGCAGGATCAAGACCCAATGCAGCCCCAGAGGCTTGGGCTTTATCTGGCGTCGATGACAATGCGCCCGCAACCAATTGAAAGCGCCCGTCAAGGCGTGCCGCAATCCGGTGCACACCACCGATGAACGCATCATTGCCGCCGCCCACCATGCCAAGGCGAATTGGTTTGCCGTCGCTCATTGCCTAAATCCCCAACATCTTGCGGTTCGCAGCATGATCCACGTCGCCACCTGCAAAATCGTCAAATGCACGATCTGTGACGCGGATAATGTGATCCTTAACGAATTGCGCACCTTCGCGCGCGCCGTCTTCCGGATGCTTGAGGCAACATTCCCATTCAACAACTGCCCAGCCATCAAAATCAATGGCCGCCATCTTTGCAAAGATCGCTGCAAAATCGACCTGCCCGTCACCCAAACTGCGGAACCGGCCAGCCCTGTTCACCCAAGACTGATACCCGCCATAAACGCCCTGCCTACCGGTTGGGTTGAACTCTGCATCTTTGACGTGGAACATCTTGATGCGGTCTTTGTAGATGTCGATATTATCAAGATAATCAAGGCACTGAAGCACGTAGTGCGACGGATCATAAAGCATGTTGCAGCGCGCATGACCGTCCAAACGCTCCAAGAACATCTCGAACGTGACGCCGTCATGCAGGTCTTCGCCGGGGTGGATTTCATAGCAAACATCAACGCCGCATGCGTCCGCATGATCAAGGATCGGACGCCAACGCGCAGCGAGTTCGTCAAATGCGGCCTCAATCAGGCCCTCCGGGCGTTGCGGCCATGGATAGACGTAAGGCCATGCCAGCGCGCCCGAAAACGTCGCCATTTCTGTCAGCCCCATATGCTTTGACGCGGACAAAGCCAGTTTGACCTGATCGACCGCCCATGCTTGGCGCGCTTTGGGATTGCCTTGGACTTCGGGGGCCGCAAACCCATCAAATGCGGTGTCATAGGCTGGGTTCACGGCGACCAGCTGGCCTTGTAAATGGGTGGAAAGTTCGGTGACTTCTATGCCATTCGCCGCCGCTTGGCCCTTAAACTCATCGCAGTAGTCTTGAGAGGTCGCAGCCTTTGCCAGATCAATGAAACGGGCGTCCCAACTGGGCACTTGCACGCCCTTGTATCCACAATCGGCGGCCCATTTGGTGATACCATCCCATGTGTTGAAAGGGGCCGCATCATCAGCAAATTGTGCCAGAAATAAACCCGGCCCTTTGATCGTTTTCATCACAATCTCCTCTGACTTTTAAGAACTATAACGATTTAGAAACGGCTTTCTAGTCCTGTGTTTGGATAATTGCGCTTTCCCACTCGCGTATAAACGTCCGGCGCTTGAGCCGATCAAGGTAGGTCATCAAAGCTGGCTCTAGGGCGATTGCTGCACGCCCCTCTTGATCAAGGCTGGGTGAAAGCGGTGGCAAAGGGAACACATCACTTCCACTTGCGTCTGACTGTGACGCCGTCAAATGCCGGATAAAATCTGCTGCTATTTGGGGGGCTGCGGTGCTTTCTGACACAAAAGCCGTGCGCATCATTGTTGTGGGGAAATCGGATGGTAAAATGACTTCTAGATCGCTTAACGCATCACTGCGCGCAGACGCGTAACTGCCCAGCACATTATATGCGACGGCAAGTTTGCCGTCAGCGAGATCATCAATCATGTCGCCAGAGCAGCAGTAAAGAAGTGCATCAAGACTGCCCATAACTTCGGTCAGCCGCCAATAGCTTTCCGAGGCCCGCGCGTCTTGGGTGGCAAAAAGATACCCAAGCCCTGACTGCCTGACATCATAGGTCCCGACCCTACCGCGAAACAGGTCCGGGTCGGCACGAAGGGCTTGGATCAATTCTTGTCGGGTGCGCGGGATCGGCTGGCCGGCAAAGGCTGCTTTGTTAACGACAATCGTCGCGGGTTCTGTGGTGAACCCAAAAAGGCTCTGACGCCACTGCGCCCATGCAGGGTGTACGATGTCGTCAATCCGCAAGGCCAGACCATCGTTTGCCAGCTTTAACTGCAGATCCATCGCGCTTGAAATCACGACGTCATAGCTATCCGGGTCATCCCGAAAGATGGCATCAAGATCGGCTGTTCCCGTGACAAAATACGTCACCGACACTTGCGGCCGGTCCCGCAGAAAGCTGTCAATGATTGGCGCAAAGAACGACGTGTCTGTGCTTGAGATGAGCCTCAGGTTTTGACCAGCACCTTCCGCACCGAACAACCGTTGGTCCTCCCAGTCTTGGGCCGCCAATCCGCAGGGCAACAAGGCCAGAATTAAAACAATAAAGTAGCGCATGCACCCCCCTGCGGTCTGTTTGCGAGCGTCAGCTTGCCGCCATGGGCGCGCGCTACATCCTCGACAATGGTCAGTCCCAAACCTGATCCAACAATACCCGCGACATTGGCACCACGCTTGAACCGTTTTGCAAGATCGCCGATCTCCTCCGGGACAAAGCCCTGACCTTGATCACAAATTTCCACGTTTGAACTAGGGCTATGCGATACGGAAATACTGATCGTACTTTCGGCAGGCGCGTATTTCAGCGCGTTGTCGATCAGGTTGCGGACGGCATTTTGCACAAGGATTGGATCACCCACCATCATCACGTCAGGTTCATGGGTCATCTCAAGCGCGATGTCTTTCATCTCGGCGATAGGTGTAATCTGGACCAATAATTCTTGGACCAACACACCGAGATCAATATCTTGCTGATCCAAGTTATCGGCCCGAAAAGCAATCATTGCATGATCGAGCAATTGTTCGGCCGCACGCGAGCTTTCGTCAATGGCACGCACCATTGACCGCAAGGCTTGCCTATTTTCGGGTCGTTCAACCCGTTGCAATGTCGTTTCGGCATGCGACCGGACGGTTGCCAAAGGGGTCCGGACCCGATGTGCGGCCTCAGTGATGAAATTCTCGGATTGCAAAAGCGACTGGTTCAGCCGCGCCATAAGGCTGTTGAGAGACGACACAAGCGGCGCAAGCTCTGCGGGAATTGGCCTTTCAACGGGGCGCAGGTCTTTTGGCCCCCGTCGCGCAATCGCTGTGGTTAAAGTTTGCAACTGATCAAATGTTGTGGCCGTGGCCCAAAAAGCAATAAGGGCCGCCAATGCAAAAAAGCCGATCCCGAAAAGTGCCACGTTTTGAGAGATTTGGTTCAACGTGCCCGACAAGGCGTCTTGGGTTTGCCCCACAGAAACCGTGATGTGGATGCGGACATTTGCGCCGATCAACGTCCGTGTCGCACTGGCAAGCCGCACTGGAACGCCGTCGAACACGACGTTCTCAAAACTGCGGGTTTCGCCGTCCTGCCATTGCGGGCGCGGTAGGTTTTCATACCCTGATAGGACTGCATCATCTTGATAAATAGCATAAAAAACGCGGTCATCGCGTTCGGTTCCCAGCATCGAAAACGATGCATATGGGAAATCAACCTCTACCGCACCATCGCGAATTACTGCGGCATCGAGGATCGAACTGACCGAAGCCCCAATGATCTGGTCCTGTCCTTGTTGTGCAATCTGCGCGGCGTAGCTTCGCACGACAATGAAAAGAAGGATCGCTAGAACAGCGGCGCCGCCTACCAGCGTCACCGCCAAACGGTTCCGCAGTGACCCAGATACGTGAACCACGTCAGCCATGGTCAAGCCGGTATCCCAGACCACGGTGCGTTGTGATCGAAACGCCAGAGTTCTCAAGATGCTTTCGTAAGCGTCCGATATAGACTTCGACTGCGTTCTCGGACACGTCTTCTTCGTAAGAAAACAGCCGATCGATCAGCTTTGTCTTGGGGAATATCTGGCCCGGTGCGCTGATCAACAGCTCAAGCAAGCGCAGTTCACGGTTACGCAAGTTAATGACGGTCTCACCCACGGTCAAATGACCTGCAACGGGATCAAAAGCGACATCCCCGTAACGGGTAATTGTCCGCGCAGTCCCTGCTTTTCGGCGTAAAACGGCGCGGCAGCGCGCTTGTAATTCGGCATGATCAAAAGGTTTGGTGATGTAGTCGTCCGCCCCCAGGTCCAGCACTGTGATTCTGTCAGAGACCTGCGAGCGTGCGGTCAAGACAATGACGGGAGTGTCGTTTTCGCCTGCGCGGTGCGCCTTTAGAAAGCTACGCCCATCGCCGTCTGGCAACATAATATCAAGCAGGATCAGATCATATTCGCCGGTCTGGGCATACGCCTCGGCGTCGCTAAGATTTCCTGCATGATCAACGACATGTCCGTCAAGTTGCATGCGCGAGCAAATGGCGTTTGCCAGCTCAGTGTTGTCTTCAACAAGAAGAAATTTCATCGCCG
>CBDTVI010000137.1:0-6374 GCA_965364065.1 uncultured Yoonia sp.
CCAGCTGGCGGGCGCGGTTTTCAACGGCGAATGCGATGTGATGAACAGAGCCCGCACCCTGCGACGCATTGGTTGCGTCTGGCAGTTCTTCGATGTCGATCAGGTTGGCGTCGTTGCCGCCGGGTACGACAAAGCGGGTCACGTTGTTTTGGGTGTCCAGCTTTTCGTAGCCCATAAACTGCAATAGCTCACTACTGACGGCTGCGTCTTTCAGGCGCATGTCGGCGGAATGGAAGCCCCGGATGCCCATCTCCGCGCTGACGCCATTTCCTGTCCAAGGCGCGCGGTCATCGTCACTTTCGACCAGTGCGAATTGATCGCCGTCAGGGCCTTCGAACAGCAGACGGTTTTGACCAAAACGCACGTCTTGCGTGATACCTTTCATGTCAAAGGTGGCGAAACGATCAAGCCATGCCTTTGCCGATCCGGTTGGAATGCTGAAAGCTGTGCGGCCCACTTCGCCGATGCCTTTCGCACCGCGCCCTGCATTGGGGAACGGGAAATAGGTCATTACGGTGCCGGGTGATCCTGCCTCGTCACCATAATAAAGGTGGTACACATCGGGCGCATCAAAGTTCACCGTCTTTTTGATCCGGCGCAAGCCAAGAACTTCGGTGAAGAACGCGTTGTTTTCGCGTGCGTCACTGGCCAATGAGGTGACGTGGTGCAGGCCTTTGATTTGGGTGATCATGTCTATCTCCAATTCTGTTGGAGTATAGATAGTCGAAATTCCAGCGCACGACAGATTGATAGACGCACGACAATCGTGCGCCTATGCACATGACGCTATTCGGTGGCCCAGCCAGAGATTGCTTTGACCTCAAGGAATTCCTCGATCCCCCAAACGCCGCCTTCGCGTGCGCGGCCTGACATTTTGACCCCACCAAAAGGGGATCCTGCTGCGCGGCTTTTGCCGTTCATTTCAACCATGCCCGACCGTAGGGCCAGCCCCATGCGGTTCCGCTTTTCACCGTCTTGGGTTTGGACGTAGTTGGTCAACCCGTAAGGCGTGTCGTTTGCGATTCTCACGGCATCCGCCTCATCTTCAAACGGGATGATCGACAGGACGGGGCCAAAAATTTCTTCTTGAGCGATGCGCATATCATTGGTCACATCTGCAAAAATCGTTGGGCGCACATAGTACCCACGGTTCATGCCTTCGGGCAGGCCGGGTCCGCCAGCGACAAGGCGCGCGCCCTCGTTGATTCCAACTTCGATCATTTCTTGGATTTTGGTCCACTGGGTTTTGTTCACAACTGGTCCGATATGGCGACCGGGTTCGGACGAAGGGCCGACGGCGATTTTGCTGGCGATCTCTGCCGCAGCTTCGACCGTTTGATCGTAGATCGCGCGTTCCACCAGCATACGGGTCGGCGCGTTGCACGACTGACCAGAGTTATTCATGCAGTGGATCACGCCACGCTTCACTGCCTTTTCATCGGCATCAGCAAAGATCACGTTTGCGCCTTTGCCACCGAGTTCGAGCGTCACGCGCTTTAGCGTCGCTGCCGCAGCAACAGAGATTGCTTTGCCTGCGCGGGTCGATCCGGTGAAGCTGATCATTGCGACGTCTTCATGGGTCGACAACTGGCTGCCGACGCCAATGCCATCGCCGTTCACAAGGTTGAATACGCCAGCAGGCACGCCCGCGTCATGGACGAATTCTGCGAATAGCAGCGAGGATAGCGGGGATTCTTCGGATGGCTTCAAGACAATTGCGCAACCAGCCAGCAAGGCGGGGATCACCTTGAGGGTCACTTGGTTCATTGGCCAGTTCCACGGCGTGATTAGACCGACAACACCAATGGGTTCCAGCGCAATCCTATCATTTGGGGCATGGGGGCCAAGCGGGCGGACCCATTCGATTTCTTTGAACGCCTCAAGTGAATTTTCAAGGTGCCACGGCAAGCAAGGCGCTTGGCTGGATCGGGCCATATCAATGGGCGCGCCCATCTCAAGGCTGATCGCTTCGGCCATTTCTTCGATGCGGGCCTCGTATTGGGCCAAGATCGCTTTGACATAGCCAGCGCGCGTTTCGGGATCAGTCGCCGCCCAAGCGGGGAAAGCCGCAGATGCAGCAGCGACAGCCGCATTGGTATCGGCCTGATTACCCAAGGAGATGATCGCGCATGTCTCTTCGGTTGAAGGGTCGATCACAGCGTGATCGCGGGCCACAACCGGTGGCACCCAAGCGCCATTGATATAGAAATTACGGTTCTCGATCATTGCGTTTCTCCCAACGAATATTTCGACGATTCTTGTGGCATTGCGTTTGCAATAGCGCAAGGCAATGTGGCGTTTGGTGTCTGCAATACCTATGTGTTAGATAACGCATATCAACATAGGAAGGATGACCATGGCTTTGCGCATCAATGATACTATTCCTGATCTGACAGTCGAGACCGATCAGGGCACTTTTGCACTGCATGATTGGATCGGCGACAGCTGGGCAATTTTGTTTTCACATCCCAAGGATTTCACACCCGTTTGCACGACTGAATTCGGCGCAGTGGCGCAGTTGGCTGACGAATGGACCAAGCGCGGCACCAAAGTCATCGGCGTCAGCGTTGATGGGGTCGAGGACCACAAAAAGTGGAAAAGTGATATTGAAACGGTTGGCGGCGCGCCTGCCGGTTTCCCGATCATCGCCGATACTGGACTAGAGGTATCCAAAGCCTTTGACATGCTGCCAGCTGAGGCATACTTGCCCGACGGCCGTACGCCTGCGGACAGTGCAACAGTGCGGGCGGTGTTTATCATCGGCCCTGACAAGCAGCTTAAGCTGTCGATGACATATCCAATGACCGTTGGCCGCAACTTTGCCGAAGTGCTGCGTGCACTTGACGGTTTGCAGACATCATCTGGCCGCGGTGTGGCAACACCTGCGAACTGGAATGTGGGCGATGATGTAATCATTCCTACCGCGCTCAGCGATGCGGATGCGACAGCGAAGTTTGGTGATTTCACCAAAGTGCTGCCTTATCTGCGCACGACAAAACTGAAAGACTGATCTGATCTTTTCGACTAAGAAGGCCCCGCCATTTTGGTGGGGCTTTTTTCGTTATGGGTTTGGCAAACGGGCGAGCCATTCAGCACTAAGCGACGTGATCCAGAGCGATCCGTCCAAATCCCGCACAGCCCCTGTCGTCAATGGATACCCAGCTGCGGGGTCTTGCCACGTCTCGGTCACTTCGCCTGCATCGTTCAAATGCAAAATGAACCCGTAGCTGACTGCCTTGGGGCGCAGTGCCGCTGGTAGACGTTGAAGAACTTTGCGCAAAATTGGGTAGGGGGCTGCCATATCAGCCGCAGGCGCGCGCTTTGACACCAGACCCAAAAGAAAGCCGCCGTTCAGATCACGTTTGATGTTGTCCGGAAAGCCCGGCAAATTGGTTAACACATCTTCGACCTCGCCTTCGCGGGGACCATTGATCCACAACCGGCGCACTGCATTCGCACCTGTTTCAACAAAAAACAACCAATCGCCTGAAGGGCCCATCGCAATTCCGTTCGCAAAACTAAGGCCGGTCAACATGGTCGCAGCGTCACCAGTTGCAGGATCAAACCGAATGATCCGACCGGTACGGCCATGCTCAAGAATTTCCAAGTAGGATGCTTCAAGCGTCCCACCGGATGCCTGCGCCCCAAACTTGGTCGACGCATCAGAGAACCAGACCGCCCCGTCGGGCGCGAAATCAAGACTGTTGGCATAAAGGATCGGGGTGCCGTCATCTGTTTGGGTCGACATCAACTCTGCGCCATTTGGCGTCAGGCGGGTCAGGCCCCGGGATGCGTCCGCCACCCAAATCGTACCATCCGCCGCGACCTCAATTCCCAGCGCACGCCCAAGACCGGACGCGAACACTGACATCGCCCCGTCGGGCGATCGTTGCAGGACTTCGCCATCGCTGGTTGTAAGATAGATCGTGCCGTCTGAGGCAACTGCTGCATCTTCGGGGCCGTGGCGGCCAAGAATGTCATTTTGTTCAAGTTTCGAAAGGCGGTCATTCGCGGCGTAGACGCCTACGTATCCTTCGCTGGCTGTGGATTGCCATGCGACAGGATCAACGGGAACGGGCCACAACAAAAGATACGCGATCAGTGCAGCACCTGCGCTAAGCAAAACACGTTTGATCGTTTTAGCCATGCTCAACACCCTTTGATTGCTTCGATGCAAACCTAAGCGGTGATGTTTGCATTGCACAAGGGAAACGAAATAGGCCCCGGAGTTTCCCCCGAGGCCCAGAACTTTTCTTACAAGATAGCTTACGCTTCTTCGGCGACTTCTTTGCCAGTTGCCTGATCAACCATCTTCATGGCCAAACGGACTTTACCGCGATCATCAAAGCCAAGCAGCTTAACCCAAACTTCCTGACCTTCTTTAAGGACATCGGAAGGGTGGTTCAGGCGCTTGTTCTCGATCTGAGACACGTGAACCAGACCATCGCGCTTACCAAAGAAGTTCACGAAAGCACCAAAGTCGACCAGTTTCACAACTGTACCTTTGTAGATTACGCCTTCTTCTGGCTCTGCCACGATCGAATGGATCATGTCATATGCGCGCTTGATCGCGTCGGCGTCGTTAGATGCCAGCTTGATCACGCCATCGTCGTTGATGTCGACTTTTGCGCCAGATGTTTCCACGATTTCGCGGATAACCTTACCGCCAGAACCGATAACTTCACGGATCTTGTCGACAGGGATCTGCATTGTCTCGATCTTGGGTGCGTGCACGCTGAATTCCTGCGCGCCGGTCAGGGCTTTGCCCATCTCGTTCAGGATATGCAGACGGCCAGCTTTGGCTTGGTCAAGTGCTTTGGACATGATGTCAGGCGTGATGCCTGCAATCTTGATGTCCATCTGCAGTGACGTAATGCCGTTCTCTGTACCAGCAACTTTAAAGTCCATGTCGCCAAGGTGATCTTCGTCACCAAGGATGTCGGACAGAATGGCGTATTCGCCATCGTCTTCCATGACCAGACCCATAGCAACACCAGCAACCGGTGCTTTCAACGGCACACCAGCGTCCATCATGGACAATGAGCCACCACAAACGGAAGCCATCGAAGATGAACCGTTTGATTCCGTGATCTCTGACACCAGACGGATTGTGTAAGGGAAGTCAGTTGCCGCAGGCAGAACCGCCTGAAGCGCACGCCATGCCAGCTTACCATGACCAATCTCGCGACGGCCTGGGCCAGACACACGACCAACTTCACCAACCGAATATGGTGGGAAGTTATAGTGCAGCATGAAGTTCGACTTATACATACCGGTCAGGGCGTCGATCATCTGCTCGTCATCGCCGGTACCCAGCGTGGTCACGACCAAGCCTTGGGTTTCGCCGCGTGTGAACAATGCCGAACCGTGTGTCCGTGGCAAGATGCCAGTCTCGGATACGATTGGGCGGATGGTGTCGAGGGCACGACCATCGATACGCTTGCCGTTCTTGACGACATCGCCGCGCAGAACTTGGCTTTCAAGCTTCTTAAGGGCAGCACCAAGGTTGCCATCTTCTTTTTGCTCGTCAGTCAGGGCGTCAACAATAGCGGCCTTGGCGGCAGTTACCGCACCTGTACGCTCTTGCTTGTCGGTGATCGCATAAGCGGCACGCATTTGATCTTCACCAACTGTTTTGACAGCAGCGGACAGGTCCGAATAGTCAACAGGCTGGAAATCAAACGGCTCTTTTGCGCAATCTTCGGCCAGATCAATGATCAGGTCGATGACTGGCTGGATTGCGTCGTGTGCAAACGTGACCGCACCAAGCATTTCAGCTTCTGTCAGCTCATATGCTTCGGATTCAACCATCATCACGGCGTCTTTTGTGCCGGCGACAACAAGGTCCAAACGCTGCTCTGGGTTCAGGCGCAGGTTGTGCATGTCGTCGATTTCAGGGTTGAGGATATATTCACCATCAACAAAACCAACGCGACACGCAGCAATCGGGCCACGGAACGGTGCGCCAGAAATTGTCAGCGCAGCAGAGGCTGCGATCATCGCAACCATGTCAGGGTCGTTAACCATGTCGTGTGACAGCACAGTACACATCACCAGAACTTCGTTCTTAAAGCCGGGGACGAACAGTGGACGAATTGGACGGTCGATAAGGCGTGAGGTCAGCGTCTCTTTTTCAGTAGGACGTGCTTCGCGCTTGAAAAAGCCACCAGGTACTTTACCCGCGGCGTAATACTTTTCTTGGTAGTGGACGGTAAGCGGGAAAAAATCCTGCCCCGGCTTTTGCTTGCGTGCAAAAGTGACGTTCGCCATGACGCTGGTTTCACCCAGAGTTGCGATGACGGACCCGTCTGCTTGGCGGGCAACTTTGCCTGATTCCAGTGTCAGCGTATCTTCGCCCCACTGAACTGATTTCT
>CBDTVI010000138.1:0-6366 GCA_965364065.1 uncultured Yoonia sp.
GAATAGGCGACACCGGCCACAACATTGGATTCCATGATTTCCTCCTCATCGCAGACAAGCGTTCCAGCGCTGTCTGACGGTTCTTCAAATGATGATAGCACCCGCAGGCGTACCTTGTACCGCATCGCCAATTCGACAGAGCGTGTTTGCAAGACTTTGGCGCCCAGTGATGCCAGTTCCAGCATTTCTTCAAACGCGATCTTGTCCAGCTTGCGCGCTTTGCTCGTGATGCGCGGGTCGGTCGTATAAACGCCGTCCACGTCCGTATAGATATCACAGCGATCTGCTTCAAAGGCGGCCGCAAATGCCACCGCAGTCGTGTCCGACCCGCCGCGTCCAAGTGTTGTGATCCGCCCTTCGGGGCTGACCCCTTGGAAGCCCGCAACAACAGCAACGCGCATACCTTCGCCGAACTTGGCATTGATGTTGTCTGTCGGAATTTCTTCAATGCGTGCGTTGGAATGGGCAGAGGTCGTTTTGACCGGCACTTGCCAGCCTTGCCAACTGCGCGCGGGGATATCCATTTCTTGCAAACGCAAAGCCATCAGGCCAGCGGTGACGTTTTCACCTGACGACACAATCGCATCATATTCGCGCGCATCATAAAGCGGCGCGGTCTCATTCACCCAGCCCACCAGTTCGTTGGTTTTACCTGACATCGCAGACACGATGACGATCACATCAAAACCATTTGCGACCTCAACCGCGACGCGCTTGGCGGCGCGGGCGATCCGGTCCAGATTGGCAACGGATGTGCCACCAAATTTCATCACGAGCGTTGGCATGTGTCGCCTCTTGAAAACAACTGTTTATTCAAGCGCTTCCATAATGCTGCTTTGCCCTAAGGGCAAATGGTTAGTAAGGATGCGGCCGCCCATCCCAGTTTTCAAAGCAGCCCGTTGTTTCCACACACAAGGCATCAAAGCGGGCCATTAGCCCATCCGCGCTTTCTTGCATTGAAATATCTGCGTTGCCGCCACCCATATCAGTCCGCACCCATCCGGGGTGGTAAATGCCGACGCTGAAACCTTCAGGGGCCAGATCAACCGCAAGGTTGCGGCCCACGTTCAGCACCGCCGCTTTGCTCGCGCAGTAGATATAGCCGCCACCCGCCGCGATGGTTTGCGATCCAAGTTGCGAGCCGATAATCGCGATCTTCGGGGCTTGGGCGAGGCGCAGATTTGATAGCATCGACTGGATGGTCATGAAAACGCCGGTGACATTGGCGGCGAATGTCGCCTCCCACATGGCGGATGGATAGCCGCTTTCCAGTCTTTGACCTTTATCAAGGTTCACACCCGCATTGCAGACCAACAAATCAACCGGAGTGCCTTTCATCCGTGTGGCCAAAGCACATTGCGACGCGGGGTCGGTGACATCCAACTGCAACATCGCACCAGCCTCATCAGCGCGGTGCGTCCCAAAGACCGTCTCTCCGCGGGCGCCGTAGCCGTCAAAAATTGCTTTCCCGATGCCGCGATTGGCGCCTGCGATCAAAACTGTCATATCGGCCTCTTGTTTGGTTAATTGGTTTTCTTGCGCGGCATAAAAGGCAGGGGAACCACCGGAATACCGTCATCCACCAGCTTTTTTGCCTCAGCCAAATTAGCTTGCCCATAGATCGCACGTTCCGGTGTCACGCCATCATGCATGTCGCGCGCCTCTTTGGCGAATGTGTCGCCGACATAATCAGAATTGCTTTCCACCTGTTCGCGCAACGCAGCAATCGCGGCCTCGTTTTGTTTGGGAACTGTGATTTGCGATGAGGTGCTGACAGCAGGAGCCATGATCGTTTTTGCAACCTTCGTAGACCCGCATGCTGTGCAAGTGATCATGCCAGCCGTCACCAGCTTGTCAAAAGCCGCGCCAGACTGAAACCAGCTTTCGAATTCGTGGTCTTGGTCGCATTTAAGATGAAAGCGGATCATGTTGTCCTGCGCGCTGTGGTACACATTAAAGCTAAGCCTTTCAGGAGGGCTTGCAAGCCCTGCCTAGCGCTTGATTTTCTCAGGGTTAAAGCTGGCGACGATTTGTTTCAATGCAGGTTCGGATAGCTTTTTCGCGGCCTTCTCAAGACTGAACCATTTGCGGCGGCGTTGATGCTTTTCCGGCCATTTGCTGTGCACATGGGTGACGTGCAGCGGATATACCATGGTGAGAATAGGCGCATTTTCGACCTTGCCCGGCGTGCTGTAACTGTAAACGCCCAAACATATATCAAAGGCTTCGCCTGCGACACCAGCCTCTTCAAATGCTTCGGTTGCGGCCGCATTTGCAGGGGTTTGCTTGTGCATCGGCCAACCCTTGGGGATGATCCAGCGTTTGCGGGTGCGGCTGGTGATGAGACAAATTTGAACCTGATCGTTTTTGACGCGCCAGCACAGCGCTCCAAATTGTGCACGCACATCTGTTTTGCCGCCACTGCGCAGTTTCAGTGGAAGCTGCTTTGTGATCGATTTCGACATGTTCGTGGTCCAAAAAAGCGTTACATCAAGCCTATGGCAGACGTTACGCAAACCACTGATGGGCGGGCAACCCCAAAGCCGCGATTTATTGGCTCTGAGATTTATCGCAATTCCAGCTATGGCGCATGGCATCCTTTGCGGGTGCCGCGTGTGTCGACGGTGATGGATCTGTCGCGCGCGCTGGGTTGGTTGCCGCCTGCGCAGTTTATCACCAGTCCGCGCGCGAAAGTGGCGGCTCTGACCGGATATCACACACCCCGATATTTGGCCGCATTGCTAGCTGCAGAAACCGCCCAATCCGTCAGTGCAGATATCCGCGACCGTCATGCGCTGGGCACGGTCTCGAACCCTGTGTTCAAAGAGATGTTCCGCAGGCCTGCGACGTCTGCGGGCGCATCATTGCTGGCGGGTGAGTTGCTCAAGCATGGCGGTGTGATTTATGCGCCTGCTGGCGGGACGCATCACGGAATGCCGGATCGCGCGAACGGGTTTTGCTATCTCAACGATCCGGTTTTGGCTATTCAGTCGCTGCGCCGCAATGGTGCGCAAAAGATCGCTTATATCGATATTGACGCCCATCACCCCGACGGGGTCGAACATGCTTTTGCAAGTGACCCAGATACGTTGCAAATCTCGGTACACGAAGAAAACCGCTGGCCGCGCACCGGGGCTTTGACGGATGTGGGCGTGGGGCAGGTGTTTAATCTGCCTGTGCCTGCCGGTTTGAACGACGATGAAATGGCGTTGATCCGCGACCGCATTATTTTGCCATTGGTTGCGGGCTTTCGCCCCGATGCGATTGTCCTGCAATGCGGTGCTGACGCGGTGACCGAGGATCCACAATCACGTCTGACCCTGTCAAATAATGCGCATTGGGCGATTGTTGCAGCACTCCACCCCATAGCGTTACGCTATCTGGTGCTGGGCGGGGGCGGATATAACCCTTGGTCTGTAGGGCGGCTGTGGACGGGTGTTTGGGCCACGCTGAACGGGTTCGAAATCCCGGGCCGCCTGCCGCCTGCCGCGCAATCGGTGCTGCGTGCGTTGGAGTGGGAAGGTCCGACGCGCCGGCATTTCCCGCAAGATCACTGGATCACTGAACTGCGGGACACACCACGCGGCGGTGCAATACGTGAACAAGTGCGCGGGCGCGTTGACGCATTGGCAGCCCGCCGCCAAGCGTGGCTCTGAGCCTTGCAAGAGCCTGCGAACCGCCCGATAGTCTGCCCATGATTTTACGCGCATTCACCCTTGCTTTGGCGATGACTTTTGCGGCCCCATCCGCCCGCGCGGACGTGCTGGTTTTCAGCGCGGCCAGCCTGAAAGGGCCGTTGGATCAAATCGCGGCGCAGTTTGATGACGTCGTTGTATCTTATGGTGGCAGCGGGACCTTGGCGCGCCAAGTGGGCCTTGGTGCGCCTGCGGATGTTGTGCTTTTGGCGAATGTCGATTGGATGGATTATCTCATCGCACAAGGCGACGTTGATCCGCGCAGCGTGTCTGATTTCGCAAGCAACCGTTTGGTGCTTTCGGCCCAGCAGGGTCA
Organism: uncultured Yoonia sp.; assembly: GCA_965364065.1. Taxonomy (GTDB): domain Bacteria; phylum Pseudomonadota; class Alphaproteobacteria; order Rhodobacterales; family Rhodobacteraceae; genus Yoonia. The sequence goes on from CBDTVI010000138.1 coordinate 4,012, forward strand.
TCCGCAGGTGGCACTTGATCAAGCTGGGTTAGCTGAAGCGCTAGACAATGGACGATTGGCGGTCGGACTGACCAATGCCGTTCCTGCAGGAATTTACGCAAAGGCCGCATTGCAATCTCTGGGCCTATGGGACGGTGTCCAGGACCAATTGGCCGAGGTAGACAATGTACGTGGCGCTCTTGCTTTGGTTGCGCGTGGGCAGGTCCCTTTGGGCATTGTCTATCGCACCGATGTGCGGGTCAGCCCCGATGTGACCGAAGTGGCGGTCTTCCCGGTCCAAAGCCACCCGCCGATCCGCTATGTGGGTGCTGTCGTAGACGACGCACCGGATGAGGCGCGCGCCTTTTGGGCCTATCTGCTAGGGCCGGACGGTCAAGCGATTATGGCCCAAGCTGGATTTTTGCCAGCGGTGGAACTGGCGCGATGATGGATAGCTTAGGCCCTCAAGAATGGACCGCGATTATGTTGTCGTTGCGCGTGGCGTTGGTTGCGACGGTTGCCGCATTGCCCGTCGCGATTTGGGTTGCCTATATCTTGGCGCGGAAGTCCTTTCCGGGGCGACAATTGTTGAATGGTGTCGTGCACCTGCCGCTGGTCTTGCCGCCCGTGGTAACGGGATATCTTTTGTTGGTCCTGTTCGGTCAGCAAGGCGCCATTGGCGCACCGCTTTATGATCTGTTCGGCATTTCTTTCGCGTTCCGCTGGACAGGTGCGGCGCTTGCTGCCGCAATCATGGCCTTTCCGTTGATGGTGCGCGCAATCCGGTTGGGGTTCGAGGCGGTCGATCCAGGACTAGAGGACGCGGCAGCCACGCTTGGCGCGTCGCGCTGGCGGGTGATGTTCACAGTGACATTGCCACTTGTGCTGCCCGGTATCTTGGCTGGCGGCATCTTGGGTTTTGCCAAAGCGCTGGGCGAATTCGGTGCAACAATCACATTTGTTGCGGCCATTCCGGGGCAGACGCAAACAATCCCGACTGCGATCTACGGCCTGCTTCAAGTGCCGGGCGAAGAACCTGCGGTGCTTGGGCTTGTGATCGTTTCGGTCGTGCTTGCGATGGGGGCATTGCTGGTTTCTGAGTGGCTGGCCCGGCGCATGGCGCGTAAAGTGGGGCGCTGATGATAGAGGTCGAAATTCATAAAAAGCTGGGCGCTTTTGATCTGCAAACGCAATTTGAAGCGCCCGCAGGTGTCACGGCAATCTTTGGGCCCTCTGGGTCGGGCAAGACCTCGATTGTGAATGCAGTTGCAGGGCTAAGCCGTCCTGACAGCGGACGGATTGCAGTGAACGACGTAGTGCTTTTTGATAGTGGCACTGGTGTTGATTTGCCCCCGCAAAAACGCCGGATCGGCTATGTTTTCCAAGACGCGCGGCTGTTTCCACACATGACCGTCCTGCGCAATCTGCGCTATGGCGGGCAACATGACGAAGCGCAGGTGATTGCGGTTCTTGGGTTGGATGATTTGCTGCAACGGATGCCTGTGTCCCTTTCGGGTGGTGAACGCCAGCGGGTCGCATTGGGGCGCGCACTGATGTGTGATCCACAGCTTTTATTGATGGATGAACCACTCGCGGCCCTTGATGCCGCACGCAAAGCCGAGATTTTACCCTATATTGAACGTCTACGTGACACCGTCAAAATACCCATGCTGTACGTCAGTCATGACATGTCCGAAGTGGCGCGGCTTGCGACAACATTGGTAGTTTTGGACAAAGGCAAGGTCGCGGTCAGCGGGCCGGTCGGACAAGTACTTTCCCATCCAGACGCTGTACCATTGGTTGGCGTACGCGCGGCAGGAGCGGTCATTACGACGCGTGTGTCAGGCCGTCTGCTGGACGATGGATTGACCGAGCTTACGTTTTCTGGCGGTCGGCTGTTATTGCCGGGTAACTTTGGTGTCGTTGGGCAAGATGTGCGCCTTCGCATCCCTGCGCAGGACGTGATCTTGGCACAGAAATCCCCAGAAGGAATCAGCGCGCTAAATGTAGTGCCGGTTGAGATTACACAAATTAGCCAAGGTCGCGGGCCAGGCGTGGCGGTTGGTTTGAAAGCCGGCGATGATCATCTGCTGGCACGTGTGACCCGGCGCAGCGCATTACGAATGGAACTTGCGGTTGGCAAAAAACTATTTGCGATCATAAAGGCAACTGCTGTGGGCCCTGAGGATATTGGCAGCTAGGTTTTTTGCCTCGGTGCTAGGCGCGTTTGCGTCGAGCGGATGAAGCGGCGCTATCCGTTCAGCAATTGGTCAAGAACCAGTTCTGAAATCGGCTTGACCTCGCCCTGCGCTGTCCTTAGTTCATACAGCATGAGGCGAGTGGGCAGGTAGGTTATGCAGCGGATTGCAAATCCGT
>CBDTVI010000139.1:0-6366 GCA_965364065.1 uncultured Yoonia sp.
ACTTATATAAGAGCTGGACAAGATGTTTTCTAAATCCAAAATCAATGAGCCCGGACCTAAAGGGTCCGACACCGACACGCCTAAAAGCACCGACGCAGCCAAGCCTGCTGGTTCTGATTTCAAGGCATCTGCGCCAAAGGCAAAGCCACCTGTGTCAATGCTGTCATCCGATCTTTTGATCATTGGCAACCTGAAGACCACTGGTGACATCCAAGTCGAAGGCCAAGTCGAAGGCGACATTCGTGCGCATCTTCTGACTGTCGGCGAAGGGGCTACTGTCAAAGGCGAAGTTGTCGCTGATGATGTTGTTGTGAACGGCCGTGTCGTTGGCCGTGTGCGTGGCCTTAAGGTCCGCCTGACGTCAACCGCACGTGTTGAGGGCGATATCATTCACAAGACCATCGCCATCGAATCCGGTGCCCATTTCGAAGGCTCCGTGCAGCGCCAAGACGATCCGCTTGCGACTGGCGCAAAGAAGATGCCAACAGCTGCGGCATCTGACGCCAAGTCCTAAGAAAAACCTAATAATAAGACATGCAGGGCGCCCACGGGCGCCCTTTTGCGTTCTATACTAAGGCCCGCCGATAAAGGTGCCACGTGGCATGGCCCAGCACGGGCAACACGACCATTAACCCTAAGAACCACGGTAGCAGCGCCAGCAATGACAAGACTGCAATCAGGCACGCCCAAACCAACATCACAAACAGGTTCGCGCGCACGACCTTCATGCTGGTCAGCATCGCAGTGACAAAATCGATCTCGCGGTCCAGCACCAATGGCAGGCTAACCACCGTCAGGGAAAACAATAGAAACGCCAAAACCGCGCCAACGCCCAATTCGACCGCAATCATCATCAACCCATTGATCGTGAAGAAAACATCAAAGCTTTGCATTACGTTCGTCATGGTCGACAGGCCCATGAACAGCGCAAAAATCATATGCGCCAAAAACGTCCAGAACAAAAAGTAGATCACGATGATTGCGCCAAGCCACGGCAATTGCCGTGTGCGCTCGTTCCACACAATCCCCAGAATGCCGCGCCATTCCAGCGGCTCTTTGGTTTCCATGCGCCTGCTTACTTCGTACAAGCCTGCGGCTGCAAAGGGTGCGAACAACGGAAATCCCAATGACGTCGCCAAGATCCAGCTGACATGCCCTGCCCCGACCCATAACATGATAAAACCACCAACCACGTAGATCGCGCTAAAGAACAAACCAAACTGCGGCGCACGCCGGAAATCACGCACGCCATCCCTGAGGCTCGCGCCGATATCGGCCAGAGTGATATGTTGAACAATGGGTTGTTCGGCACCGCCGCTGAGTGGTTCGGTTGTTGGCATTGCGTCCTCCGTGAAGCCTATCATCGCCTCAAGACAGCGCAGTTGGCAAGCGTCGGATCACGTGGCTATTCGGCGTTCGCCTCAGCGCGGCTTTTGCCGGACACGGCCATGGCAAGTGTTGCCGCCATCAAGCCATCCAAATCACCATCCAAGACGCCTTTGGTGTCGGACGTCTCAAAATTTGTACGCAGATCTTTGACCATCTGATAGGGCTGCAGAACATAGGATCGGATCTGGTTGCCCCAACCCGCATCGCCAGCGTTTTCATGCGCCTCGTTTACAAGCGCTGACCGCTTATCAAGCTCAATCTGATACAATCGCGACTTCAGTGCCTTCATGGCGATATCGCGGTTTTGGTGCTGCGACTTCTCAGAGCTGGTGACAACGATGCCTGTGGGGGCGTGCGTGATCCGGACCGCCGAATCGGTCGTGTTCACGTGCTGACCACCGGCGCCTGATGACCGGTACGTATCGATGCGGATATCAGACGGGTTCACTTCGATTTCGATATTATCATCGACAACCGGATAGACTTTGATGGATGTAAAGGACGTGTGGCGCTTGGCGGCGCTGTCAAAAGGCGAAATCCGCACAAGGCGATGCACACCGCTTTCAGATTTGAGCCAGCCATAGGCGTTATGCCCACTGATTTTGTAAGACGCCGATTTGATACCTGCCTCATCGCCGGACTGTTCGGCCTGCAATTCGACCTTATAGCCTTTCTTTTCGGCCCAGCGAACGTACATCCGCGCCAGCATATTAGCCCAGTCGCAGCTCTCGGTTCCGCCAGCGCCTGCGTTAATCTCAAGAAAGGTGTCGTTTGCATCCGCCTCACCGTCGAGCAAAGCCTCAAGCTCTTTTTGGGCGGCTTTTACGGCCAGCGTCAGCAGCGCAGATTCCGCTTCGGTGACGATTTCCGCATCATCTTCCATCTCGCCCAATTCGATCAGTTCCACATGATCGCTTAGGTCCTGCTTGATACCCTCGTAAGTGGCCAGCGCATCAACCAACATCTGGCGGTCGCGCATCAACTTTTGGGCGGCGTCCGGATCATCCCAAAGGGTCGGGTCTTCAACGCGGGCGTTAAATTCCTCAAGCCGGTGCGGCGCAGTTTCATAGTCCAAGCGCTGCGCCAAAAGTGCCAACGATTTATCAATCGCCTCAATCGTGTTTTGGATTTCCGCGCGCATGAGGCACCTTTGGTCAAAGCATAAATATCGTGTTGGATGGTCTTACAGCGGGTATCACCCCGCGACAAGCGGATGGTCAGTACAGCCCACCTGACGACAGCGTCCCGAATGTCGCACGTTCACCAACGGTCGCACTTTCACCTGTGGATGTTGTGACCTGACGTTGTTGCGACGGCACGTTGTCGAACAGCGGCAAATCAGCGGACATCGCAAAGCCGCCATCAAACATGATCCCGAATATCGGCTCCTCGCCAGAACGGAAACACTCGCGCACGACGTTTTCGCCCGATGCACCCTCGGGCAAACGGCCACCAGTGAAACGGTCGATATTGATGAACTGGCATCCTGCAGGTGTACGAAACTGGCCAGATCCGTACTTTTCAATCGCTTCGGTCATGAAGCGGGTGAACACTGGCCCACAAAAGCCACCACCCGACGCGCCGCGCCCAAGCGAGCGTGGATTGTCGTAGCCCATATAGCAGCCAGCGACGATATTGGATGAAAAGCCGATAAACCATACGTCTTTGGCGTCATTCGTCGTACCGGTCTTGCCTGCAATCGGCACTGGTAAGTTCACTGTTCTGCTCGCCGTGCCACGTTCCACAACGCCCCGCAGCATCGAGGTCAGCTGATAGGCCGTAATTTCATTCATCACGCGGTCGCGGTTGGATTGGATCTGGGGGGCTTCACCAGCAGGCAGGTTTGCTTGATCGCAATCAAGGCAAGTGCGCTGATCGTGGCGGTAAACGGTGTTGCCATAGCGGTCTTGGACGCGATCAACCAACGTCGGTTCAACACGCTCACCACCATTGGCGAACATGGCATAAGCCGCGACCATCTTGAACAATGTCGTCTCATTAGATCCCAGCGAGGCCGACAACACAGGGTTCATCCGATCATAGACACCAAAGCGTTCCGCATAGCGCGCAACCGTTCCAATTCCGATCTCTTGGGCCAGACGGATTGTCATCAAGTTCCGCGACTGTTCAATGCCCGTGCGCATCGGCGTTGGGCCGTAAAACTGGTTTGTGTAGTTGCGCGGACGCCAAATGCCTGCTGGTGTGTTAATCGTGATCGGCGCATCGACAATGATCGTCGCAGGCGAATACCCGCTATCAAGCGCGGCCGCGTAGACGAAAGGCTTAAACGAAGACCCCGGTTGGCGCTGCGCTTGCGTGGCACGGTTAAAGACCGAATGCTGATAGCTAAAGCCACCTTGCATTGCGATCACACGGCCGGTGTTGACGTCCATCGCCATAAAGCCGCCCTGCACTTCGGGCACTTGGCGCAAAGACCAGCGCACGAAATCACCGTCGTCGTTTGTCAGGCGGCGCACGTGAACCACATCACCGGCCGTGAAGTTGTCAAAGAAATCACCAACCAGCCAGCGAATGTCTTCGCGCGGAACCACGAAGGGTTCGCTTTCGTCCGCGATCACGTCTTCGACGCCAATCGTCAGGGTGTTTTCGGCAACATCCAAGATCACGGCTGGATACCATGTGCCTTCCAGAGTTACGTCACGCGGCACATTCACACCCGCCAAAGCAGCACGCCACAAGTCTTCGCCAGCCAATGCCTCTGCTGGGATCACCTCGCCCGTGCCGCGCCAGACGCCCGCCTCGCGGTCATACCGCTCTAACGCTTGCTGCAAAGCATGCGCTGCAGTCACTTGCAGCTCAGGGTCAACGGTCGCACGGATCGAAAGACCACCCGAAAAGAACTCTTCCTCGCCAAAATTCTGGCTTAGCTGGCGACGAATTTCGTCGGTGAAATAATCACGATCCGGCAGGCTGTCGCGGAAGTCTTGATAGTCGCCGCCTTGCACCGACAAAAGCGGCGAATTGCGGTCTCTGTCATATGTCTGCTGATCGATATAGCCGTTCTCGAACATCTCGCGCAGGGTGTTATTGCGCCAAAACACAGCTATTTCGCGGTCGCGCACCGGATGGCGGTTGCTGGGTGATTTAGGTAACGACGCAAGGTACGCCGCCTCGCCTGCCGTCAGTTCGGTCAGCGGCTTATTGAAATAGGTAAGCGACGCTGCAGTCACACCAAAGCTGTTCTGGCCCAGGAAAATCTCGTTCAGGTAAAGTTCCAGAATACGCTCTTTGGGCATCGCACCTTCGATGCGAACGGCCAAAATAATCTCTTTGATCTTACGCTCGACCGAAACCGAACCATCAAGCAAAAAATTCTTCATCACCTGCTGCGTGATGGTCGATGCGCCACGTACGTTTTCACCACGCGATTTTATCGCATCAAAAGCAGCCGAAGCGATACCCATCGCGTCAAAGCCTTGGTGTTCGTAAAAATTCTTATCTTCTGCAGAAATAAAAGCCTGCTTTACGATGTCAGGGATTTCCTCGGCAGGTGTGAACAAGCGGCGTTCTACCGCGAATTCATCGATAATCCGCCCTTCGGCAGAATAGATGCGGCTGATCGTTTTGGGGGTGTACTGCGACAGTGTCTCGTAACTGGGCAAATCGCGGCCATACAAATACAGCACGCCACCAAGGCCAATCGCCCCCATGACCAAACCAAGGGTAAGCAGGGTGAACAACCCGCCAAAGAATGAAAGAATAAAACGAAACACGGGGGGCACACTCAGTCTATATTGTTTAACCCAACTATACGCGGCTGCAGCCCAATGGTCAAAAGGCCAAATGCGATGCCAAGCGGTGCTGCGCGCATAAATCGATCACAATCGCCTGACCCGTTTTGACCTGCGTCACTGCGCCAGCATGTTCACGGTTTCAACGATGGCCCGCGCGATCTGTGCGCGACCTTCTGGGCTTGCCAGAATCGCACGATCCTGCGCATTTGATAAAAACCCTGCCTCGATCAGAATGCTTGGGAAATCTGCGGCTGTGAGCACGGCAAACTGCCCTTCACGGCGCGGGCGGCTGTTCAAGCGCACCCCTTCGCGGCCCATTGCACCCACTAGCGCATCGGCAAAGCGACGCCCTTCGGGGCCTGTCTGCGCACGCGCCAAATCCATCAATGCTGTCGCGACACGGTCTTCGACTGCGATTAAATCCACGCCTGCCAGCATGTCGCCCCGCTCGTGACGTTCAACGATGCGCCGTGCTGCGTCCTCACCACCATCGCGCGACAACGTATAAATGGACGCACCTTGGGCCTCGTCTTCTTCCAGCGCATCGGCGTGCAAAGAGATGAACAAATCAGCCCCCACCTGTCGCGCAATCGTCAGTCGCGACGACAGCGGAACAAACGTATCCCCCTTGCGGGTCAGCACTGCACGCAGGCCCTCGGTCGCATTGACCTTCAAGGCGAGTTCTTCGGCCATAATCAACATCAAATCAGCTTCTTTGATGCCGCCTTGATTGGCGCCGGGATCGATGCCGCCATGACCGGGGTCGATCACAACAACGAAATCACCGCTTTGTGCGATCTGCGCTGCGACGACAGGATCGAATGTCATTGCCGCATCCCAACCAGGATCAGGTGGCGCGCCTGCATTTTCGGCAAACTCTACCGCATTGGCTTGTTCAAGGATGATGGTTAGATTGGCACCCGTTTCGGATTTGGCCATGCCTGCCTCGGTGATAATCAAAGGTTCCGCCAAATCCACGACCATCCGTGACCAGCCCGGACGCAACGGGCCAAATCGGACAGCGGTGGCGCGGTCACCTGATCTGATATCCTGCGATGACAGACCCGCAAACGACACATCCTCGAAATCCACAACCAACCTGCGCGGCGCATCAAGCGTAAAGGCGCGGTAGGGTGTAATATCACTCAGGCCTAGCGACACTTCGAGGGTCCACCAGCCGTCCTTTATCGATGCGCGATCAGGGTCAATTGTGACTTGCGCT